>CAIKZY010000187.1 GCA_903832025.1 uncultured Actinomycetes bacterium | reverse complement strand
GCAGCTCGAGGGTTGATTCTGCGCTCCAGTTGGGAGATCGATCAAGACATGGAATCGAACGACTCGACCTCGATCGCGAAGACGTTCGTCGCAGAAGCGATCGGGCGGATCGTCGATCGCGCGGTGCAGATCTGCGGTGGTCGGGGAGTCTCGGAGGACTATCCGGTGGCCCGGATCTATCGGGAGACGCGCCCGTTCCGCATCTACGATGGTCCCTCGGAAGCGCACCGGTGGGCCATCGCCCGGCGAGCCACGAAACGCATCGTGCGTCAAACTGCCGAGGAGCGCTCGTGAAAGCCGGAGTTCCCGTCGTCCCACCGGGGCAACTCGACCTGGCGGTATTGGAGTCGTACCTCCGCGGATGCGGCGTACCCATCGCCGGAACCCTACAGGCGTCCGTCATCAAGGGCGGCCGGTCGAACTTGACCTATCGGCTGGACGACGGCCAACACGTCTGGGTGCTCCGGCGCCCGCCGGGCGCAGGCGTGACCCCTTCAGCGCATAACGTCGGTAGGGAGTTTCGCGTGATGTCGGCGCTTCAAGAGACTGCGTTGCCGGTGCCCCGAACCGTTCTCGAGTGTCGTGACGACTCCGTGATCGGCGCCCCATTCACGGTCGTGGGCTTCAGCGAAGGAAGCGTCCTTCGCACCCGCACAGAGCTTGCGGCGATCTCTGACTGTTTGGTCGGCGAGATTCATTGGGAATTGATCCGTGTTCTCGCGCTGCTGCACGCTCTGCCGTACGACGAGTTAGGGCTTTCTGATTTTGGACGCCCGGACGGCTTCGTGAACCGGCAGATCGAACTGTGGCGTCGGCAATGGGATCACGTCGCGACTCGCGAACTGAACGACGTCGACCGCCTCTACCAGGCGCTTGTGCGCTCGCCGCCGCCGCAGTCTCGCTCCAGCATCGTGCATGGCGACTTTCGAGTCGACAACGCGCTCATCGACGTCACCACCGGGCAGATGACCGCCCTGGTGGATTGGGAGATGGCGACGATCGGCGACCCGCTCACCGACGTCGCGATGATGTGTGCCTACCAGCATCCCAGCTTCGACCACGTCGTCGGCGAGCCGGCCGCCTCGACGAGCGAGCGCTGGCCGTCACCCGATGCGATCGCGCAGCATTACGCCGACGAGGTGGGCGTCAATCTCGATGGATGGGGCAGGTATCTAGCACTCGCCCATCTCAAGCTCGCCGTCATCGCGGAGGGTATCGCCGCCAGGTATCGGGTCGGCGTGGGCGAAGGAGCTGGCTTTGCAACCGCCCATCGTGCCGTTCCCGAACTCCTTGCTAGCGGCCTGCGATACATGGCGGCTGACGGAGGAACGACCTGAATGAGGCGTTGACGCGCCCCAATTCGCAGCCGAGAGTCGCCGACGTTGTGTCGGTTCATCGGCTGCCGCGGTCCCATGTCGAGTCGGTCACCCCGCGACCACGGATGATGTGCTTCTGGATCTTCTGCGTCGGCGTCTTCGGCAGTTCCTCAACAAACTCGACGTAGCGCGGCACGGCGTAGCGAGGCAGCCGGGGCCTGAGGAACTCGATCAGCGCCTCCGGCTCCAGCGTCGTCGAGCCTGCGACCACCACCATCGCCATCACCTCCTGCTCGCCGAGGTCGGACGGCACACCGACGACTGCTGACTCGATGACGTCGGGATGCGCATTGATTTCCGCCTCCACCTCCATCGACGAGATGTTCTCGCCACGTCGGCGGATCGAGTCTGACTTGCGGTCGACGTAGAAGAAGTTGCCGTCTTCGTCTTGGTAGAGCAGATCACCGGTGTGGAGCCACTGGTTGCGGAAGACTTCCGTGGTGGCCTGTGGCATGTTCCAGTAGCCGGTCATCGTGGTCCATGGCTCGCGGGGTCGACAGACGGCTTCACCGACTGTGCCGGGCGGCACTTCCTCGTCGTCATCGTTGACGATCCTCACCTCGTACTCGGGACGCTGCCGGCCGCAGCTGCGTGGGTTCGATGGGTTCCACTCGGAAACGAGGATGGTGCCCGTCTCCGAAGAGCCGTAGTTGGTGCAGATCTTCAGGCCGAAGCGCTGCCCGAACGATTCGACGGCAGGGTGCAACGGAATCATGGCCACCTTGTTGAGCGGCGTCTCGCTGTCAGCCTCAGTAGCGGGAGTCGAGGCGAGGAACTCGACCATCGCGCCGAGAAGGAGAGTCGTCGTGCACCCAAAGGTGGCGACATCCGACCAGAACTCGGCGGTCTTGAACCGCTCCCGCAGGATGACGGAGCCACCGCACAATGCCATCACGTTGAGGGCCACCAGGCCGCTGATGTGAAAGGGCGGGAACGGTGCGTAGTAGACGTCGTCGGGTGTGAAGTCGCCAGGCGGGAAGTAGCGTGTCGCGGTCGCATGCAGCTGCGCCCAGTGGATGGTCGCGCCCTTCGACGCACCGGTCGTGCCGGACGTGAAGACCACGGCCGCAATGTCTGATCCCCGCGGGCCAGGGAACTCATTCGCGTCGGGCGTCTGCTCCGGCCACACCATTGCGAGATTGACGGCAGCAATGGCGGATCCCACCGCAGCGCCGTCCACGACGATGGCCAACTCGAGCTGGTCGACGATCTCTGCATGCTCCCCGCACTCGGCAAGGAGTGACTCGTTGGTGACCAGGACCCGGGCGCCGGAAACCTTGACGGCGTGACGCAGGCTTGTGCCGCGGTACTCGATGTTGATCGGCACCAGGACCGCACCAAGCCAGCTTGCGCCGAGCCAAAGCTCAGCGCCAGCAATCGAAACCGGCAGCAACGAGAGAACGGATTCGCCTGGGCGAACACCGTGGGCGCGCAAGAGTGCGGCCCAGCGCAGAGCGTTGTCATGTGTCTGCTCGTATGTGCGGACGTCGCCGTCAATGTTGCGGATGTAGGCGCGGTCGGGGTGCTCGGCAGCCCACGCCGCCACCCGGTGGGGCAGAAGCAGTTCCCGGCTTATCACGTGTCAATCCTCCTGGTTATCGGCGGGAGACTCGGCGAGTGCCGCCGTCTTGAGCCTGCGGCCCGCGGCCCCGCTGGTCAGCCTATTGGGTGTTTGACGGCCGAACTATTGGCCATTAGTATAGGGCCATTCTCTTGCACTTCGCTGCGGGTGGTCCGTTTCAGCACTCGTCGTGGCTGGTTCCGCCTGCGGGATGCACAGAGATCCGCTACGAGAGGACGGTCCATGTTTTCACGCGCTCGTATTCTTGGCACTGGCAGAACGCCATTCTCCAAGGCGTCCGGACGGTCGGTGCTGTCATTGGCCCTTGAGGCGACCGAGGGCGCGTGCCGGGATGCCGGCATCGATGCCCGGGACCTTGACGGCGTTGTGACCTATGCCATCGACGACAGCATCTACTCAACGAGCGTTCTCAACGCCCTCGGATGCCCCGACATCCGGTGGTTTGCCGACTTCAATGGCGGGGGCAACCAGTTCCTGACGTCGCTCCTCCAAGCTGCCATGGTGGTAGAGCATGGCCTGGCCGAGAGGGTGGTCGTGTTCCGTGCGATCAACGGCCGGTCGGAGTCGCGACTCGGTGGATCGTCGAAGTCGATCGCGGCCCGTGGGGGGATGCAGTACACCGCTCCGGTCGGGTGGACGACTTATGGACGGTTCGATGCGATGATGGCTCGGCGTCATATGGAGATCTACGGCACCACCACGGACCACCTCGGCGGCGTTGCAGTAGCTGCGCGCGAGTGGGCGGTGTCAAACCCCAACGCGACAATGCGTAAGCCGCTCTCCCTTGAGGACTACTACCAGTCGCCGATGATCTCCGATCCGTTCCGACTGCTCGACTACT
>CAIKZY010000186.1 GCA_903832025.1 uncultured Actinomycetes bacterium | reverse complement strand
GTGCTGACCACTTCGAGGACAGCGCCGGTCCGGCTACACACAGGATCAAACCGACCAGCTGCAAGGTCTTCCTCATAGCGCTTCGGCGGATAGACGTACTGACCATCGATTTGATAGCGGCCCTCGCCATAGACCGCACGGGACGAGGCAACGACAAACTTACGGAACTGGTCCTTGCGCGCAGCCAGTGCTTCCAGAAGCACGGCCGTGCCCTGGACATTGTTCTGGCAGTACCGAGTCACCTCGTACATCGACTGACCGGTGCCGGTCTCTGCTGCGAGATGCACAACGGCGTCGCATCCGTCCAGAGTCTTGGCCACTAGCACAGGGTCACACACATCTCCGCGGACGAATTCGCACTTGCCTTCAATCTGACGGCGCATTGGAGACAGCTCGGGGTCGACACCGTGGATCTGCGGGGAGAGTGTGTCCAGCACGCGTAGCTTGTGCCCTTGAGCATGCAAGCGAGTGACAAGGTTGGCTCCGATAAAGCCGGCGCCACCGGTGATGAGGATATTCATGTTTTTTCTTTAAACTTTCTTCAAGCCGACGCCACGCGGGCGATTTCAGGTTCCGAGAATTTCTCGGCAATGAAGGCGTCACCCTCGACAATCAGGGCCGCCTTATCGTCGATACGGACAAAGTCTGCGCGAAGGCCGCAGCCTTGCAGATCGGTGAATATCTGTTGGCCAGGCCAGAATGCCGCCGGATAAAGGATCGCCATGATATTGCGGCGGCACTAGAAACACGTCTTCAGTCCCCGAGGTGTCCACCATGATCTTGTGGCCAGCGATGGATGGGTCATACGGAACTCTAAAGATATAGTGCCCACCCTTTTTCAAGATACGTGCAATTTCACGGTGCGCACTATCGATGCCGCGCACGTGCTCCATCACATCAGATGTGAGTACGATATCAAAGCACGAGGACTGAAATCCCATTTTCTCCAGATTGACGTTGAAATACCCAGGCTCGATCTCCGTGTCAAATGCAAGGTCCGGGCGAAAACTGGAAACGATATAGCCGGGTAAAAGCTTCAATTGCTTGGAAATTGGGCTAAACGCATCCGTATCTAGTATTTTCAATCCGCGTAATGAATCGGCGTCGATATCGCGGACTGCGGTAAGTTTATGGCCAGAATGTTCTGAAATGACCCGTAACAAAGAGGTGGCCAGTGTCCGATGCCGCATCGTTGCGCCACAATGTTTGCACTGAAGTGTCTCGCGAAGATGTCCAATACTGTGCTCGCGTCGAAGCTGTAAATCAGGAAAATCAAAAAGAGGATGGCCAAGCGCGCCACATACATTGCAGGTAAGTACTCGATTCCGGTACTCTCGGAAGAGCTTCCAGTTCTGCGCGACAAGGCGCCGGCCAATTGCACCCGGACTGCGGCCGATTCTGGCCAAAGTCGACACAATCAAGCGGCGGTAGGTGTAGTGAGGGAAAAGGGCGTTGAGCATTGTGATTGATGTTGATGGGTTGTTACAGCCGAGCTTGGGCCGAATCAGGCTCGATGGAGCAGCAGGATTGCCAGTTGCAGGACGATCAGGATCAAGTTGGCTCCGATCAGCAGGGCTTCGAAGCGCCGAGAGGGTGGCGTGTTGGCCTGGGCGGCAGATAGCACCGGCTGCGGCGTGGCGCCTCGGTGCGCGCCATCGGGCTGGTCGTTCGATCGGCAGGCGATCGCTGCCGCCATGCCTCCGCTGTGAGAGATGCTGACGGCAAAACCAGGGAAGGTCGGGCGGCCACCTTCGTCGGGAAGCACTTCAATGCCCCGGAATTGTTCAGGGGTCCAGGCAGGGCCTCCCATACTCTTACGGATCGCCTCCTTGGCTGCGAAGAGTCCAGCAACGGTCTCGGCCGGTGAAGGCCGAGCCTGGGCATAGGACAACTCACTTGCGGTGAACAATCTGGTCATCTGGCTGTCTCCCTTTAGGTCCAGCAGATTGATGCCGTCTGTGAGTTCCGCCACGGACTGAATGTCCAGACCGACCTCGATCGGTAGCATCGCAGATGCAGCCGTCGCGGGGAGCGGCGATGTGGCCTCGGGCGCCGGTGCGCTGGCCGCAGCCCCTTCACCAATGAGTTCGGCGATCGTGAACTCGCCTGACAGGCGCTGATCCTGGACTTGGATTCCGCGTTCGTGCAGCCAAGCATTGAAACGTGCCCGCTGGGCGGAGGACAGGCGCAGCGGCGTTGCAGCCGTCAGCGGACGATTGAGCAGCGTTCCCAGAAATTCGGCAGCGGTATTCAAGACCATTTCAGCGCCCCTCGAAGCAGTTGCGGCATAGCACCGTGGTTTCGCCGGATGGCAACGTCATGTTCAGCATGCCACGGTGGCCAAGGTGCAGTTCGTCCTGCATTGCTTTGCCGCAGAAGCGGCAGGCGATCCGGACGTGTCCCTTGCTATCTCGGTAGTGAGAGAGAACCCGGTCGCGCAGGGCTTCCAGGAACCGGGTGACACGAAGCCCTTCGGTTACTCGATGATCGAAGCTCACGATCACCTCGAACGTTCCCGGTGATCGCTTAACGATGCCGAGAATCAGGGACTGCCGCCCGTTCAGCAGCGGGAGCATGAACGAGGCGCCAGTGGCGGACAGGTCGGACAGCGTGACCGTCGATCCTCCAAGCAGTTCGGAAGGAATCGGCTTGTTGCTCTCGAAGATGTCGAGCAGATCGGCTATTCCTCGCTGCAGTTCGGGCAGGTTCAACTTGTCAGCATATCGGAGCGTCAGCACCTTGAGGTTGCCGACGTTGTCGAAGGAAATGCCGAAATTGATATCGGAATAGAGTCCGATCCGCTTGCCATCCATGTTGAAGGCATTGAGTTCGGGGTACTCCCGAAACAGTCTTGCGCTCTCGAAAACGACCAAGTCAGAGATGCTGTCGCGGAACAAGAAATCGGGTGACACGAGCCGTTTGCCCGGCAGCGAGATGACCATGCCGATGGTCGAAGCGGTTTCGGCGTGCTGGCCCAGTGTGAGATTGTCGACTTCCGCACGCTTGCGCATGGTTAGAGCACGCTCTTCGTAGGCCTGGCCTACCGGCAGCGACAAATTAGGTACGGGCAGCCGCCCCGTATTGATTGCGCTGGATGCCTGCTCGGCACGAGTCTCTGCGGGGCGACCGCGCTTGATGTCGGCCCGCGTGACCCATCGTCCCTGGAATGCGTCGAGGGCGATACCTAGCCGACTTGCGTCGGCCTGGGCCGCCTTCGAGAGGACAGCTGGCCCACCCCGCGCCGCGTGAGACTGGTCGTGCTGCTCAGCAACTGGCGCTTGCGCTGCAGGGGAAGTTGGAGAAGTATCAGGGGAGGTTGCGGGAGGCACCGGCACGGCGCTTGCGGTGTCGGCACTTTGAACCGTGAACAGCAAAGCGCCGACTTCTACCTCCTGGCCTTCCTTTAGTGTGTGCACGATCACGCCCGAGCTTGGAGCCTGTATTTCCAGTGCGGTCTTGGAAGTTTCAATCTCCAAGACCACGGCGTCGGCCTGGACTGCGGTACCACTTGGCACTCGCACGCGTTGGACCAGGACGGTCTGGTCGTTGACCGATTCTCTAGGGACAAAAACTTGGGTCATGATGCGCATTCAATGAGGTCACTCTTCAGCAGCAGTTCGATCACGCGGGCGGCTGTTGTTAGGACGCTGAGTTCGAGGGATGTGACTGAGGGAATAGGCACG
>CAIKZY010000185.1 GCA_903832025.1 uncultured Actinomycetes bacterium | reverse complement strand
GTTGTGTGCAGGTCGAGCTGCTCTTGGAGCTTGGGTAGGGCATCTCGGGCGGAAGCCACTTCCCTCAGCTGAACGAGCTTGCCCTCTACGAACGCTGCTGATTGCTCATCTGCCATGGACGCCAGATCTGCACTGCCTGCAGGTGCCTGAGCCATGAGTTGGTCCAACGCGCCCTGCGCCATGTCCATGGCTCTGCGACCGCTGTCCAGGGCCTGCCGAGCAGCGTGCGCCGCCGTTGCCTGCTCTGCAAGGACGGTTGCTGAAGCCAATGCACTGGTGGCCCGCGCCTGAGTCACCTGGGCGGCCTGGTGTTCTTGATGAACAACATCACGAAGCCGCTGGCGCACCTCCGGCCATATGTGCGGAGTCAGCTCAACATCTGCGACGAGCTCACGCAGGCCGGCCCGATCACACCGACCACGAAGTCCGTAGAGCGCGTTGACGAAGTTATCGTGCCGTTGCTCGCTGCTGCGTGTTGCAGCCATGCGTCGTTGTTCGAATTCCTCGAATATCTTGCGATATATCGCCGTGGCAAAAATGCGTTCCAAGATGGGTTGACGATCTGCAGACTCAGCGCGAAGGAACCTGGCGAACTCACCCTGCGGGAGCACCACGGTCTGCAAGAACTGCGACTTGGTCAGGCCGATGGCTTCGGTGATCATGGGCTCGGCTTCACCATGACGGGCACTGATGGGTTCCACCGACTCCTGGCCGAGCACGCGCCACAGGGCGACAGCCGCCTTCTCCTTGGTGGTTCCCTGACCGCGCACTTTGGCGCGCAGGAATTCCGGGCTCCGTCGTACCCGATACCTTCCTGCGGACGTGCTGAACTCGACCTCGGCATAGGTCTGAGCTGCAGGATCAGCAAAATCACATCGAAGACGCTCCCGATCTGAATCCGACCCGGCCACGTCGCCATACAGGGCGAACACCAGCGCGTCGATCAGCGTCGATTTTCCCGCCCCTGTGGGACCGTCGATCAGGAAGAGCGCTCCAGGGCCCAGAGCATCGAAATCAATGTCGACCGACCCCGGAAACGGGCCCATTGCGCACAGCTGCAGCCGATGAATATGCATTATTGCTCACGCACCTGTTCCACTACGGCGCGCACCAGATCCGCATCGCCGCTTTCCAGGGCTCCTGCGGACTTCAAGAACGAGACAACCGTTTGGACCGGATCCTGACCGCGGCCGTCTCCACGTCGACCCTGATCCACCCGTTGGCCGATGGACTGAAATTGCTTGCGCAGGGCAAACGGGAAGACGGCATCAAGCTGTGCATGCATGCGCTCGGGCATGGTCGATTCGCACACGGTCAACTCGACGAAGTGATCACGGGCATCTGCGTATGCCATCCCACACAGCTGGGACATGGATCCCGATAGTCGAGACATCGGTCTGGGTTGTGCGATCTGGAGCGTGCGCACCGAAACTGGCTGCCCCGGCGCCCCGATGTCCACGATGCAACAGGATTTGTCGTGGTGAGCCTCGGAGAATGAATATCGGAGCAATGACCCGCAGTACCGGACGGTGGCGGACAACTCCTGGGGACGATGCAAGTGCCCCAGCGCGACATAATCTGCCTGACTGGACAGGATCGAGGCATCAATGGCCTGAACACCCCCGATGCTCAGATCCCGTTCGGAGTCAGTGACCTGTGCCTGACCTGCAGCGGTCACGAATGCGTGGGCGGCGATGATGACTCGACGTAATCCTCGCTCGGCAATATCCGCACGGATGCGTTCCACTGCCGCCTGCATGATCGCTTGATGGGAGCGAGGCAGTGGCTCTTGGTCACTGAGCTGGTCACGAGCGAAGTCAGGTTCAAGGTACGGAATTGCGTACAGTCCAACCGGACCACTGTCATCACTGAAGGCGTCGTTGATGAGCAACGGTTGATCAAGTTGATCCACATGGCCGACCAGGTGAAGTCGTGGGCCCATCACCGAGGAGTACATGCTCAGTCGGTCGCCGGAGTCGTGGTTCCCGGCCATGAGGACGATCTCAATGCCGGCCTCAGCCAGGGTCGTTACGGCCTGGTCCAAGATCCGGAGCGCTTGCACGCTGGGCACGGCTCGGTCAAACACATCTCCGGCTATGAGAAACACATCGACGTGTTCGTCACGTGCGTACTGGCACAGTTGCTGAACCGCATCGCGCTGGGCATCGATCAGGGACAGGCCATGCAAGGACCGTCCCAGATGCCAGTCGGACGTGTGCAGCATGCGCATGGCTGCACGGTACTCACGTGGCGGCGGAGCCGTCGCGCGGTGGGGTATCCGGCGTTGGCGTTCGCGCCTGGGTCACCCTAGGCGCTGGCGGCAGGCACGGAGGAACTCGGCGCCGGCAGTGGACTCAGGTCAACGGTGCCCGACGAGCTCGACAACGCTGACTTGGCAAGCCATGCGTGCCACGGAATATTCCACAGGCCACCTGGACCATTGCCGGGGGCCTCAGTGGCTCCCCCGGTGTTGGAGTAGACCACCACATCACCGGGGATCGTGGTGTCATAAATCCACTTGGCATCCTCAATGCGCATGTTCGTGCATCCATGCGACCCATTCCATTTTCCGATCCGGAAGTACGCCCACGGAGCAGCGTGAATGAATTCACCGCTGGGTGTCAGCCGCGTGTTCCACGGCGCGACCAATTGGTAGTAGGCAGGGTTCTTGGTGTCGGTCGCAGAGGTGAGGTTCAGTGCCGCTGAGGTGTAGGTGTGCGTGGGTTCCTTGCCGGTGCCGATGACCTTGACACCGTTTCGGGTCTCCCAGCCTTTTTGTCCCAGAGAGACCGGGATGGTCTTGACCTTCTGACCGTCGATGTACACGTTCATCCGATCGGACTTGCCATTGACAAACGCGATGAATGAGCGTCCTGTGGTGAACGAGTAGGCCTGCTCCAGCGATGGCGCCCCGACTAGGTAATGACTGCCCGACTTGCCCATGACTGCACCGCCCAGGGTGGATACGATGGCGATTTGCGCATGCCCGGGCCAATACTTCAGCGGCCGGAACATGATCGTGTGGTCATCCAGCCATGCCCAGGACCCCAAGACCGGCGTCAACGTTTGGTCCAGCATGCTTCGAGCGGTCACCGTCAGGTGGCCCTCGACGACCGCTTTGTTACTGATCGAATGCGAGAAGGTCAACTGCGGCAGCACCCCCACTCCCAAGTTCGATGTCGAGCGGGGCGACAAGCCCATTGAATTGCCGGTTGGCGTGAACGTCGCATTGACGATGATCCGCGGAGACGGCAGCGGAACCGGCTTGGCCGGGTCGGGGCCAGTGGGGCTTGGCTTGACCGAGGTGCTGGGAGAAGCCGAGGTCGCTGAACTGCTCGGCGAGGCGCTCACCGAGCTGCTCGGTGAGGCCGATGGTGTCGGCGAAGTCGTATCCGCCCAGGCCGGCATGCTGACCGTGCCGGACATGCAGGCGATAGCCAGACCTGCCGCGGCGCTAGATGCCAGTCTCAGTGCCTGTCTCACAACATGTCCCCTCGTGTCCTCCGAACTTGAGAATACGTTGCCGTTGGCCGAGGGCCAAACCACGGTCTCGGCTCTACCCTGGGGATATGACTCCCCCTCGCATCATGGCGTCCAGCGGTGGCTTTGTTCCTGTGCCCGGGCTGTGGGGCGTCATGCGCCCAGGTCGGATATTCACCCGCGCGTTGGAGCTGACTGGGGCTGAACGGCCACGCGTGCTCCTCGTGCTCACCGCAAGTGGCGACAACGCGTCCTACCTTGCGACAATGTATGCCGCGTTGGCTGAGGCCCACTGCCAGGTCTCGCACCTTTCCCTGTTCACCCAGCCAAACCAGGATCCCGGCACCGCAATCGGTCAGTCTGACCTCATCTGGGTCGGTGGTGGCAGTGTTGCCAACCTGCTTGCAGTCTGGAAAGTCCATGGCATTGACCACCACATGCGCCAGGCCTGGGCTGATGGCACGATCCTTGGCGGAGTGAGCGCCGGGTCCATCTGCTGGCATGCCGGCGGCACCACTGATTCCTTCGGCGCGGACCTGCAGCCGGTCACCAACGCCCTGGCGCTGGTGCCGTACGGCAATGGGGTCCACTACGACTCCGAGGCCCAGCGACGGCCGAAACTGCACGAATTGGTGGAATCCCTGGTATTGCCCGCCGCGTACGCCACCGATGACCACGTAGGCATCCTGTACGAGGGTGACGAGGCCACCGAAGTGGTCACCGATAGCCCCGTTGACCCGCAGACCGGACCGGCTGCCTACTTCGTCGAACGAGTCGGCGGAGCAGTCATTGAGCGCCGGCTGCCTGCCGGCTCGCTGTGAACTACAGCTGAATCCATGTCGACTTCATGTCCATGAACTTGTCCAGGGCGTGCAATGACTTGTCTCGGCCGAACCCGGATAACTTCACGCCGCCAAACGGCAAGGTCATGTCCCCCTCTTCGTAGCAATTCACCCAGACGACCCCGACTTTCAGCTCCCGACTGACTCGATGTGCGCGGGAGAGGTCCGTGGTCCATACCGCTGAGGCAAGTCCGTATGCCGTGGAATTGGCGATCTGGATGGCCTGTTCCTCGGTATCGAATGCCGTGATGGATAGGACTGGGCCGAAGACCTCATGTTGCGCGATGAATGCATCCGGGCTGACATTGTCAAACACGGTCGGTGGGTAGTAGCTGCCTCCGGTGTCGCCCAGGACCGGAGCACCACCGGTCAGCAGCGCTTCACCCTGCCCACGTGCGTGCTCCACCATCGAGTGCACGCGTGACAGGTGCGTGGCACTGACCAGTGCGCCGGCTGGTGCTCCTGGAGTGAGCGGGTTCTGCGGCTGCATCTGCGAGGCGATCTCCAGGACGCGATCTCGAACTCGATCGTGTATCGAACGGTGCACCAGCAGCCGCGATCCGGCCGTACACATCTCGCCTTGGTTGTAGAAAATGGACCATGCAGCGGTCTTGGCAGCTGTGTCAACGTCGGCGTCTTCAAAGATGATGTTGGCGCTCTTGCCACCCAACTCCAACCACACCCGCTTGAGGTTGGACCTGGCCGAGGCTTCCATGATTGACCTGCCGACCGCGGTGGAGCCAGTGAATGCCAGAACATCGACGTCTGGATGGCCGGCCAAGGCCGAGCCGACTCGCGCGCCCATGCCATTCACGACGTTGAAGACTCCGTCTGGGATGCCCGCTTCAAGGGCAAGTTGTGCAAGCAGCAGTGCTGACAGCGGCGATTGCTCAGCAGGCTTCAGCACTACCGAGCACCCAGCGGCCAGCGCCGGGCCAAGTTTCCATGCAGCCATGGTGAGGGGGAAATTCCATGGAACGATTGCCCCGACGACGCCGGACGGCTCACGGGTGACCAGGGCCAAGGAGTTCGGTTCGGTGTGTGGGATCTCGTCCACGATCTTGTCGATGGCTTCCCCGTACCAGCGAATCGTGTTCCCCACTGATCGCAGGTCCACTGCCCATGACTCATCTGCGGGCTTTCCCATCTCCAGGGTTTGGAGAACAGCCAGCTCATCGCGGTGGGACTCAATGAGATCAGCCCATCCAATCAGCGTGGCCTTGCGCTGGGACGGCGCAAGTCGCGACCAACGCCCATCCTCAAACGCCGCCCGGCCACTGGATACCGCTCGGTCGACATCCTCCTCAGCGCCGAGTGAGACCGATGCGATCACATGACCGTCAATCGGACTGATGACGTCCATGCGTTCGCCGGCAACCGGCAGGACCCAAGCGCCGTCGATCAGCAGCTCTTTCGGGGTGTCGACACCTTCGGCGATTGCCTGCCAGTTCTTCTGCGGGGACATGGTCAGCCTTTCCACGAGTGATCCGAAGCCTACCCGAGCCTGCAAGACATTCGGATCCGAATGATTACCTCGTGCGCGATCGTCCCAGCAGCCAGCTTGCTACCCAGCAGACCGCTGCGACTAGGAGCACCGAGGGCCATGCGCTGACCAGATGTCCCAGCGGATGCGAAACGGCAAATCCCAGTGCGAATATCGCAAGGGTCGCCACCGTGCGGGGCGGGCCAACCGGCTTCCACCACACGCCCGCGCACCAGGCAGCACCGAGCACCAGCACGATTCCCCCGAGCCAGCGAAGGCCGGTTCCGGCAGCCACCGCATAACCGGCAATGAGCGTGAGCGCACCGATCAGCGGAACGGCTCGAATGGGCGTCCTCAACTGGCTACGTGAGCGGCGTGAGTCTCCGCCTGCTTGACTGCGTGCTCGAGAAGCAGCACAGTGCTGGTCAACTGGCCATCCCAAAGACCAGCGCGAATGTGCCACATGACCTGTTCGTGCGCCTGGGATAACTGTTCGTGCACGGCCTTTGGGCCGTGATTGCCCAAGCGGTTCTGGACGCGGGTGGCGGCAGCTATCCAGGTCTGGGCAACCTGCAGGTGCTGCAGTTCCTTAGTCAGATCTCGCACCTGGTTCGATGCGTGGTCGGCATCAACGGAGATCTGCTGCAGCAGGTGCAG
>CAIKZY010000184.1 GCA_903832025.1 uncultured Actinomycetes bacterium | reverse complement strand
TCATCTGCTCAGATGGCGATCTGGAAGAGGGGGTCACCAGCGAAGCGAGCTCGCTTGCGGGGACGCAAGAGCTGGGAAATCTGATCGTTCTGTGGGATGACAATCACATCTCGATTGAAGGCAATACTGACATTGCGTTCACCGAAGATGTCGTATCGCGGTACGACGCCTACCACTGGGATACCCATCACGTTGATATGAATCCAGACGGTTCCATTGACGTTGCAGGGGTTTACTCCGCGCTTCAGGCGGCAGCGCTTTCCGCCAAGCCGAGCTTCATCCGCGTTCGCAGCACAATCGCTTGGCCAGCGCCCAATGCACGCAATACCGCCAAGGCGCACGGCTCAGCCTTGGGTCCAGACGAGGTAGCAGCGACCAAGATTGCGTTGGGTCTGGATCCGGACAAGTCGTTCCAGTTCGACGACCAGACGTTGGCCACAGTTCGAGAGCGCCTCAGCCTGCGCGTGTCCAGCGCACGAAGTCAGTGGAATGCGAGCTTCACCGCTTGGCAACACGCCCGACCGGAGCTTGCATCCGAACTGGCACGGTTGCTGGAGCATCGATTGCCAGAGGGATTCGCTGGGGCGATCCCAGCGTTTGAAGTGGGTGGATCTGTTGCTACGCGGAAGGCTTCGGGGTCAGTCATCAACGCGATCGCTGCCTGTATGCCAGAACTGTGGGGTGGGTCTGCCGACCTGGCAGAGTCCAATGACACGACCATTCTTGGTGGGGGGTCTTTCCTACCGGCAAACAACCCTGCGCCCGATGCCAATCCCTACGGCCGCATTCTTCATTTCGGAATTCGTGAGCATGCGATGGGTTCCATCCTGAACGGCATTGCTCTGGGTGGGCTGACGCGTTCGTTCGGAGGAACGTTCCTCATGTTCAGCGACTACATGCGAGGTGCAGTGCGCCTGAGCGCATTGATGGACATTCCTGCGACATACGTGTGGACACATGACTCTGTTGGTGTTGGCGAAGACGGACCCACTCACCAACCCATTGAGCATCTGTGGAGTTTGCGCCTGATCCCGCAGTTCGCTGTCGTGCGGCCGGCAGATGCCAACGAGACCGCGGCTGCATGGGAGGCGATCCTCTCGCAGCGACACGCAGTGGGATTGGTGCTCACGCGCCAGAACGTTGCCACCTTGGTGCCGTCCCAGACTGCTCGCAGCAGCATTGCCAAAGGTGCGTACGTGCTGATTGATCATGCGGCGCCCCAGGTGCTGCTGCTGGCCACGGGCTCCGAAGTCCACGTAGCAGTCGCTGCTGCCGCGTTGCTGGCCGAACAGTCAATTGATGCTCGGGTAGTGTCAATGCCATGCCTGGAGTGGTTCGACGCACAGGACCGCGCCTACCGTGACTCGGTCCTGCCGCCTTCGGTTGCTGCGCGGGTTTCGGTAGAGGCCGGGGCAACTGATGGTTGGTGGAAATACCTCGGCACGCATGGTCGCGCCATCGGTATTGACCATTTCGGAGCAAGTGCGGACGCGGCAACACTGTTCACCGAATACGGCATCACCGCCCAGGCAGTCGTTGCCGCGGCGAAAGACTCAATCGAGGACGTGAATCGCGCATCATGACTACTCCATGCCTGCAGGAACTGACCCAACTGGGTACCTCAGTATGGCTCGACGATTTGTCACGCGATCGTCTGACGTCCGGAAACCTCTCCGAACTGATTCGGACATCTTGGGTACGGGGCGTCACCACGAACCCAGCCATCTTTCAATCCGCTATCTCGACCGGTGCTGCCGCTTACGCCGATCAACTCGCCAAGTTGACCGCCGAGGGCAACGATGTCGACCAGGTCATTCGTGCCATGACCACAGACGACGTTCGCAACGCGTGCCTCCTGTTCTCTGACCTGTATCAGCAAAGCGGCGGTGTGGACGGACGTGTATCAATTGAGGTGGATCCACGCTTGGCCCATGACACCGAAGCCACGATCAGGCAAGCGACCGAGCTTGCCCAGGAGGTTGGTGCTGCCAACGTCCTGATCAAGATTCCTGCGACATTGGCTGGCCTTCCGGCTATCACGGCAGTGATCGGAGCTGGGATTTCCGTCAACGTGACGTTGATTTTCTCGGTGGAGCGGTATTTGCAGGTGGTGGACGCGTACATGGCGGGTCTGGAATTGGCGCTTGCGCAGGGTCTGGACCTTTCCAGCATTCACTCTGTTGCCAGCTTCTTTGTCTCGCGCGTGGACAGCGAGGTCGACAAGCGTCTGGCAGATCTCGATGACGCGACCTATGAGCGGCTTCGCGGCAAGGCAGGGCTCTCCAATGCTCGGCTCGCATGGGCTGCGCACATTCGATCGCTGGCCACCGATAGCTGGGCAGTGCTCACTGAAGCCGGCGCCAACGCTCAACGTCCGTTATGGGCATCCACTGGGGTCAAGGACCCTGCCTATCCGGACACCATGTATGTCACGCAGCTGGCGGTGCGCGGCTGCGTCAATACGATGCCTGCATCGACGCTTCACGCGGTCGCTGATCACGGCGAATTTCTCGGTGATACCTGCACGGACACTGAAGCGACGTCCTTGTATGTGTGGAGCGAACTGGAGTCGGTCGGTATCTCAGCAGGTGAAGTGTGCGACCTTCTGGAAACCGAAGGTGTGCAAAAGTTCATCGACTCGTGGGAATCGTTGCGCGGCACTGTTTCGCAGGCCATGCAGCAGGTCAAGTAGCGTCATCAGACTTCGAGAGGATCCGCGATGACCGGACCACGCCACAATCCCCTTCGAGATCCAGCCGATCAACGCCTGCCACGCGTAGCGGGCCCGTGTGGCATGGTCTTGTTCGGTGTGACCGGTGATCTGTCCCGGAAGAAGGTGATGCCAGCCATCTACGATCTTGCCAACAGAGGTCTGCTGCCTCCTGGGTTTGCCCTGGTCGGATTCGCACGACGGGACTGGGAAGACGAGGATTTCGCGCAGATCGTGCACGATTCGGTGGCTCAGCATTGCCGCACGGCATTTCGCGAGGAGGTGTGGCGCCAACTGGCGGAAGGCATTCGGTTCGTCGATGGTGACCTGACGAACGAGGATGATTACGTCAAATTGAAGTCGGTTGTCCATGATCTTGACTCGCGCATGGGAACGAGTGGAAATCATGCGTTCTATCTCTCGATCCCACCGGGACTGTTCCCAGTGGTGCTCAAGCACCTGAAGTCATCGGGTCTGGCGGATCGGACACCAGGCACGTGGCGTCGAGTGGTCATTGAGAAACCGTTTGGCCATAATCTGGAGTCGGCTCGGGAGCTCAACACGGTTGTGGGCTCGGTCTTCGATCCTGGTTCGGTCTTTCGTATCGATCACTACCTCGGCAAGGAGACTGTTCAAAACATCCTGGCGGTCCGATTCGCCAATTCGATGTTTGAGCCGCTCTGGAACGCCAATTTCGTGGACAACGTGCAGATCACCATGGCTGAGGACATCGGTATTGGCGGTCGTGCTGGCTACTACGACGGCATTGGCGCAGCTCGTGATGTCATGCAGAATCACCTCCTGCAGCTGTTGGCATTAACCGCGATGGAGGAGCCACTTTCATTTTCTCCGGATGATGTGCGCGCCGAGAAGGAAAAGGTCTTGCGGGCGGTTCAGCTTCCTGCCGATCTCGCTCGCCACACCGCACGCGGCCAATATGCCCATGGATGGCAGGGCGGTATTGAGGTAGTCGGGTACCTGCAGGAAGCCGGCATCAACCCAGATTCCCACACTGAGACATATGCCGCAGTACGCCTCGATATCAACAATCGTCGGTGGGCGGGTGTGCCGTTCTACTTGCGTACCGGCAAGCGCTTGGGGCGACGCGTCACCGAGGTTGCTGTGGTGTTCAAGCGGGCGCCACATCAGCCGTTTGACACAAGTGCGGTGGAGGACCTGGGTAACAATGCTTTTGTATTTCGCATTCAGCCCGATGAGGGCATCACGGTCAAATTTGGCTCCAAGGTGCCAAACACCTCATCAATGCAGGTTCGTGACGTCACGATGGACTTCCAGTACGGGGACTCGTTCGTCGACTCATCGCCTGAGGCTTATGAGCGATTGATCCTCGACGTGCTTCTTGGTGATCCCCCACTGTTCCCGCGCCACGAAGAAGTCGAACTCGGTTGGCAGATCCTCGATCCTGTTCTTGACTATTGGGACAGCCAGGGGCAACCGGAGCAGTACGTCTCCGGTGGCTGGGGTCCTCATGGCGCATACGACATGATCAGCCACGACGGGCGCACTTGGAGGAGACCATGATTCGCCTGGAGCACACCTCCGGCTCGGCTGTCGCCGCTGCTATCGCCGACGAGCGCCGTCGTCTTGGATCACCGGCGACGGGAATGGTGCTGACACTGCTGATTCTCAGCGATGAGGAGAGCGCCTCCGATGCGACGGAAGCCGCAGTCGGTGCCGCGCGCATGCACCCGATGCGCATCTTGACGCTGATACCTAAGCCCGGAAAGTTCGAGCCACGGCTGGACGCCCAGGTCTCCGTCGGTGGGGACATGGGTCCTGGTGAAGTCGCCGAGCTTCGACTACGTGGAGAACTGGCCAGTTTCCCCAACTCAGTGGCAGTGCCGTTACTCCTCCCGGATACGCCGGTGGTGGCATTCTGGCCCAGCAATGCCCCAGACGTTCCGGCCGATGATCTGATCGGTCGACATGCGCAGCGTCGTATCACCGATTCCAACTCTGCTGAGGATTCGTGGACTGAACTCATTCGGCGGAGGGATGGCTATCGTCCCGGCGACACCGACCTATCCTGGAGCCGCATCACCAGCTGGCGATCAGTTCTGGCATCCGCGCTGGATCAAGAGCACGCCAAGATCACCAGTGCATCGGTTGTCGCACAGCCGGGCAAGGCAAGTCCCTACCTGCTGCGCCAATGGATCGCTGATTGCCTTGAGGTGGATGTTCACTTGGATTTCAATGCGGGTCCTGGCATTAACCAGGTTCATCTCCATACGCATGAGGGAGACATCTCGGTCACGCGCCCAGACGGCATGATCGGGATCTTGAGCCGACCCGGAGTGCCTGACGCTCATGTGTCCTTGCCACGTCGTGACTATGCGTCACTGCTGGCGGAGGAACTGCGTCGATTGGACCCGGATGTGGTGTACGCGCGGACATTAGCCAACCTGGGCTCCTGATGACCCTTGATATTGTCACCGTGTCGTCGGCACCAGAATTGGCCGCTGATGTTGCGGCTCGGCTAGTTGCGACGATCGTGAGCGTCCAGGCTGATGGTGGGATCGCACGTATCGTGCTCACGGGCGGTCGAATCGCAGAGCAGATCTTGACGCAGGTATCGGCAAGTGCGGCGGATATCGACTGGACGCGCATTCATCTGTGGTGGGGGGATGAACGATACGTTGCATCCGGCGATACTCAGCGCAATGACGTTGTCGCTGATCGAGAACTGCTGGCTCGCGTTTCGATTCCAGATGCGCATGTGCACCGAGTAGCTGGGGCGGAACAGTGCGAGAGCGCTGAGATCGCAGCGGAACGCTACAGCGCGGACCTGCTGGCTACACTGGCAGAGCAGGGCGTGGATGGTCAGCCATGGTTTGACGTCGTGATGTTGTCGGTTGGCCCCGATGGCCACGTGGCCTCGCTATTTCCAGAGCACCCCGCACTCAGCGATACGGCAATCGCACTTGCCGTGCACAACTCCCCCAAACCGCCACCGACGCGCGTGACGATGAGCTTCCCGACGCTCAGTCGCGGTCAGCAGGTGTGGCTGTTGGCCTCAGGTCGTGAAAAGGCGGCCGCGGTGCGGATGCTGCTGTCGCGGGCGGGCTACCTGCAGATTCCGGCAGCCGGCGTTCGCGGCGTAACTTCCACACTGTTGCTGTGCGATGCAGAAGCCGCGCGGGAAATTCCCGAAGGGCTTGCTCGGCCTGGCGTCTAGGAAGTCACGCCCGTACCCTCAATCGAGTACTTACGGTCGCAAGCGGGCTAGTGCCTCATCCAGGATGGCCGCGCCATCAACGTCACTTCGACGCTCTTTGACATAGGCCAAGTGCGTCTTGTACGGCTCAATCTTTGGCGGCGCGGGTGGGTTCTCCTGATCCGGCCCAGCGGGCAGTCCGCATCGCGGGCAGTCCCACTCCTCGGGAATTGCTGCATCGCTGGCGAAGCTGGGCTTGGACTCGTGTCCGCGTGAGCACCAGAATGAGATCCAAATGCGGGGTGCAGCGTCGCCCCGTTCGGCCTCGCCCATTGGACCCGAGCCAACACGACTTCCACGAATTGCGCTTCCACGAGCCATGAGACGATCTCCTTTTCAGATGCTACGAAATACGCGGGACAAGCAGGCCGACGGCAACAATGCATGCCGCCCAAATCAATCCCAGGCCGACCGTGAGTCGATCCAAGTTGCGCTCAGCAACTGAGGAGCCTCCGATAGACGAACTCACCCCGCCGCCAAAAAGGTTGGACAGGCCGCCGCCGGATCCACGATGCAACAAAATCAGGACGATAAGCAGGACGCTGGTGATCACCAGCAGCACAGCTAGGGCGATCGTCAGGGCGGTCAGCACGGTGTTCTCCTCTTGGTTGCGGTCTCTAGGATAAACCCTGGGCTAGGCGGTCAGTTCCGCCGGATGCAGCCGATAGCGCACGATGCCGACAAATTCGTCAGGATCCAGGCTCGCGCCGCCCACCAGAGCCCCGTCTACATCGGGTTGAGCCATGATTGCGGCTACGTTATTGGACTTCACCGAGCCGCCGTACAGCACACGGACGGCATCAGAAGCGCCCTTGCCCCATACCTGGGCGATCTTGCCGCGAATGGCGGCACACACCTCTTGGGCGTCAGTGGGCGTAGCCACCTCCCCAGTGCCTATGGCCCAAACGGGTTCATAGGCAATCACCAGGTCCGCCACCTGCGCATCGCTGAGACCGGACAACGAGCCCTCAACCTGGCTGAGCACGTATGGGACATGATCGCCCGCCTGGCGAACCTCCAGGCCCTCGCCGACGCACACGATAGGCACTAGCTGATGACGAAGCGCCGCCTTGGCCTTGGC
>CAIKZY010000183.1 GCA_903832025.1 uncultured Actinomycetes bacterium | reverse complement strand
CGGCGACAAAGGGGCCTCGGCAAACTCACCCCAATCGAGTTTGAGACCATCTACAAACAGGTCGCACTCGCGGCCTAAAACCTCAACCCCGCGAGGTAACTAAAGCGGGGGCAGTCCCAACGCACGCTCGTTGGAGTTTTCGATTGTCTTCGGACCGCCACTGAAATCGACATCTAAGTCGTGGAAATCGCTTGCACCCATGTAGCCAGCTGGGCGGTCGAGGCTAACGATGAAGTCCTTGGGGAAGATGTCCGCGGAGTCATCGGGGTCAACGAAGACATTGGCGAATGGGGTCGCGGTGTATCCGACGTACTGCGCGCGAGTCAGCAGCTTCATTAGATCCGCTATCCGTTGATTGACGGCTGTTCGCTCCTTCTCCTCTGCACTTGGAAGTTTTTGCTTCTTGGTGTTTACGCTCGCCTGGTCCGCCTCGTCGTCAATGATGAGCGTCGGTATCTCCGCAAGATCGGCGTGGATCTCCCCGAGGTCATCCACCAGCCGCTTAAGAACCGTGCTGTTCTTTTTCACGACCGCGATTCGGACGTCGCTACGAAACAGATTCACAGGGTCGTAAAGCGCCTTGTACTTGTCGACAAGCTCATGGCCAGCGCGGAAGTCGAGGGTGGCGAGTCCTTGGCGGAGGCGCTTATAGTCGCCTTCGAACGTGCTCAGACGCCGGACGGTTGGCACGTCATCGAGGTTGTGAATTGGTATTCCGTGGCGGAGAAACTTTCCATCAATCCAGTCTTGGTCGGCGTGGTAGTCGCTAGTGGAGACCTTCGCGACGTCGCTCTCATCGATTCCGCCAAGTATGTTCTCGACACCGACGAGTTCCATGTCCAACCGGCGCTGCGTCTGCCGCCTAAGGATCTCGACTGTGCCGGTCAAGATGATGATCAGCCGGTATCCCGCATCCACCGCCTTCGCAATGACGCCAGTGAAATTCGCCGTCTTCCCGCTCTGTACGTAGCCGACCACAAGGCCCTTTGACTGGTAGCGATCGGACCACGAGGGATCAGCTAAACGGCGTACAACCGCGGTCGTGGCCGTGTCCAGACGCGCGATCGCAGCGGGATTCCAACCCGGGTCCAACTCCAGTACGCTGGCGTACGCCTTCCAATAGAAGTTTCGAGCGAGTTGTCGTTCGGCGTCGTACCACGGTCTCCAGGCACTATCGCCGCCCTCGATGATCACCGCACCTGGGTCACGCGGGAATGCTGCATCCAGCTGGGAACGAACGTCATCGAAGATGCAGAGCTTTTCATAGACTAGGGCTCTGCGCTCCACACTATTCACTGCGGTTGAGCCCACCCAGCCTTCTCCGACCGCACTGTCCCAACGACTAATCAACAACTGGAACCGAATCCGAGCGGGATCGTTGACGTCGCCCGTGCTCAGGGCAGCGACCAGCCCGTGCTCGTCGATCGCGCCCCCGCCGTCTCGGCTCGCGTAGAAGTTGACCGTGCTTAGGAGCGGTGACGGCGCCTCGCCATCCATGCTTTTGAGCGCAGGTAATAGCCGGCACAGGCTTTTCGAGTCAAACATTCAGCTTGAGGTTCCGGATCACGGGCGCCACCCGCTTGTCTTCACTCACGACAAGCGAAAGGCGCACTACGGCAAGCTCGATCAGAACGTGTCGTTCGTTCAGGTCACCGGAGGCGGAAACTGCACGATCGCCAACGCTAAGGACGCCATGGGCATCGAGTGGATGACCAAGAACGAACTCAACGAAGCGATACCTCCCGTTTACACCGAGTATCTCGGTAGGCAGGTAATCGAGCACTTGCGCAGTGCTCGGAGTGCACAAGACGTAGCGTAGAAATCGTGCCTAAGCAGGAAAGCGCGAAGGACCGTCTAAAGGCATTTTTCCGTGCAAATGTCGGGCAAGTCGTCACCGCTGCGCAGTTGCAGGATGTTGCGCGGCCGGTCAGCGAATGGGCACGCCGCGTCCGCGAGCTACGAGACGTGGAGGGCTGGCCGATCATCACGAACAACGACAGCGCGGTGCTTAAGCCCGGTGAATACATGATGGTGGAGCAACCTCCAGAGGAATGGGATTCGTTCTTCCAGCGAAGCGGAATGTCGCAACGCCTGCGGGCACAGGTTCTTGACCGCGACGGATCCACATGTCAGATGTGCGGTCTAGCGGCTGGCGAGGTCGACCCCGAGACCGGGCGCAAGTCGAGGCTCCATATCGGTCGCGTCGTTGACGCCGCGCTTGGCGAAGATGACGAGCTGTCGAGTTTTCGCACCCTCTGCTCGACCTGCAACCAGGGAGCTAAGAATCTTCCGCGGGAAGCGTCGTCCTTCATCGCCCTCAAGTCCGAGATCAGGCGTGCAAGTCCGGGCGATCAGCGAGCAATCTTCGCGTGGCTCAAACAGCAGCTCGACGCCCAACAGTCCGCGCCTTCTTCGCAAAGGATCGATTCGACGACGCCTTAACTTAACGGCCCCGCTGCTCGTACTTCCGCAGAACCGGATCGCGCGCAAGCTCAGCAGACTGTTGGTCCGACGTTTGACCTCTGCTGACGCCCGCTTCGCGTCTGCACGGCGACCCCGACCCGGGTGTAGCAAAGCGGCTCTTCGGCCGATTGACAGAAGTCCGCCCTCGACCTGCGCGGGATCATCCGGCGACTGCTCCTCGGAGCAGATTCTGCCTGCGATTCCGGGGCATATCCGGGGCATTTGCCCTTCAGAATATCCGTTTTGTCTGGAGCCGCCTCGGGGATTTGAACCCCGGACCTACGCATTACGAGTGCGTTGCTCTACCCCTGAGCTAAGGCGGCGTGCAGCTGAGGGAAGTGGCTCTCCCAGAACAAGCCCTCCAATGTTACCCCAGCGGCATCTCACCTCGGCCTCCGGTTGCACCGGCGACCTGCCGCCGTCCTATCCGATGTGCGCCATCGGGGAGTCGTTGGCAGCCATGTCCTTCTTGTTCATGTTGACCAGGAGCACCCAGAGCAGGCCGGCGAAGGCGAGGATGCCAACCGCCCACGCAAAGCCACGCACGAAGCCGCTGACTAGCGCATCGGGGGTGACATGGGTCAGGTGATTCGACACGATGAAGGCTGTCGTGGCCGAGGCAACGATGGTGTTCAAGAAAGCGGTTCCGATCGAGCCACCAATTTGCTGGCTGGTGTTCAACACTGCCGATGCCACGCCAGCATCATGATTGCCGACAGCGAACAGCGACACCGCTGACAGCGGCACGAACACCAGGCCCATGCCAAGGCTCATGATGATCAGTGCCGGCAGGATATCTGCCACGTACGTACTGCTAGCGGTCATGTGCGTGAGCAACCACATGCCAATCACGGCCATCACAAAGCCGGTAAAGGTGACCCAGCGCGGTCCGAATCGGGGCAGCAACTGCGAGGCGATGCCTGCGGACACGATGATGCCTGCGGAGAATGGCAGGTACAGCAGTCCTGACTGCAGCGGGGTGTATCCCAGGACTCCCTGGAAGAAGTAGGTCAGGAACAAGAACATGGCGAACAGCCCCACGCCGACAAAGAATGAGGCCAGGTATGCCCCACCGCGATTCCTGTTGGCCAAGATCTTCAGCGGCAGCAGGGGATGCGAGGTGCGCGACTCGATGATCAAGAACACGATGAGCAGTGCCACGCCGGCAAACAGGTACGTCAGGGTCTGCGTCCCATTCCAACCGTCAGACTCGGCCTTGGTAAGTCCGTACACGATGGCAACCAGTCCCAGCGTTGACGTAATGGCGCCGGGGATGTCGTACTTGGTGTTCCCGGTCGCGCGGGATTCACGCACGAATGGAATGGCCAGGCAGATCGCGATGATCGCAATGGGGATGTTGACCAGCAAGGTCCAGTGCCAGGATGCGTATTGGGTCAGCAATCCGCCCATGACCAGTCCGATGGCTGCTCCGCCACCGGATAGGGCGCCGTAGACGCCAAAAGCCTTGGCGCGTTCCTTGGAGTCCGTGAAGGTCACGGTGATCAGGCTCAGGGCCGCCGGAGCCATGAGTGCGGCGAACATCCCTTGCAGTCCGCGGGCGGCAAACAGCATGCCGGCATTGACACTGAGTCCGCCAAGCAAGCTCATGGCCGCAAAACCGGCCAGGGCAATGATGAGGGTCTTCTTGCGACCGGAGTAGTCGGCAATGCGTCCGCCGAGTAGCAGCAGGCCGCCGAATGCCAGCGTGTACGCGGTGATGACCCACTGGCGATTGGCGTCGGAGATCCCCAGCGACGCCTGCATCGACGGCAGCGCGATGTTCACGATCGAGGCATCCAAGACCACCATGAGCTGGGCGATGGCGATCACGACCAGCGCGAGCCACCGTCGTGGATCGGGCGTGGCCAGTCCGGGATCCGGTGCGACTGCGTCATGTGTTGTGGCCACGAATGATCTCCCGAATGTGAACGTCGTTAAGTTGGCTCACCCTAGCAGAGCGTGGACGGTGCGGCAGATCCTGCAAGCAGGTAGGTATCCACCGCGTCGTCCACGCATGCAGATCCCTGGCCGTACGCGGTGTGCTGCCAGCTATTCCAGGTGACCAGCGCCGAGTGCGGGAACCGCGCCGCCACCTGCACGCCCCAGGAATGCGGGGTGGCCGGGTCGTGCCGAGTGCTGACCACCATCACCGTGGCAGTCACCGCGGACAGATTCGTGGGAAGGGCCGCGGCGTGCGGCCAGTGGCTGCATGCGAGCATCCCCCAGGCCAAATCGGCGCCGAAGGTCGGTGCCTGTGCCCGCCATTGCTGCGCGGTTGCCTGCGTCTGAGTGACGGTACCGCTGTAGGGATGATCGGTGCAGTCCACGGCGTAATAGGCGTCGGTGGAGTTATCGGTGTAGTGGCCTGCGGCGTTTCGTCCATCGCGCTGATCCAGCAACTGCAGCAGTGGTTTGGGATTGCCCGATTGCATCGCCGCACTGAGTGCGGGAATTAGCTGGTCGTAGTCCGATGGCGGGAAGTACAGCCAGTTCAGCACGGCGGCGTTGGCCAGGCCTTCGGTCAGCGTTCGTCCATTACTGCCGGCCAGCGGCGACGAGGTCAATGAGTCCATCCAGGAGCGCACCTGTCGGACCTGCTGATCGACGCTGCCATGCAGAGGGCACGCCGGCTTCTGCCCGCAGTACGCCGCGAAGTTGCGGATCGCGGCCTCGAATGACACCGCCTGGTCCTTGGTCATCATGACGGTGTCGATTGAGGCCGGCAGCACTCCATCGAGCACCATGCGGCGAACACGTTCGGGGAACAATGCCGCATACACCTGGCCGAGCTCGCTTCCGTAGCTCTTGCCCAGATAGTTGAATGAGGCGTCCCCGACGACCTGGCGCACGATGTCCAGATCACGCGCGGCGTCTGCGGTCCCCATGTGCGCAATGAGTGGGTCCGATGATGCTGCGCACGCCTGCTCGGGGATCCGAGCGGCGTTCAATGCCGCTTGGATCTGACCGGCATCGTGCGTGGAGGTGTTGGCACTGGACATGCGATCGATCTGCGCATCGGACATGCAGTGGATCGGGCTGGAGTGACCAACTCCTCGAGGATCTACACCGATGATGTCGAAGTGGGCCAGCACGCTGGCATTGAGCATGTTGTCGGCGGCCTTGGCGTAGTCGAATGCACTGCCTCCGGGGCCGCCGGGGTTGACGAACAACGCGCCGATGGATGTGCCGGTGGCCTTGACCTTGGTGACATCCAGCGACGTGGTTGGCCCACCAGGATGCAGGTAGTCCACCGGCACGGTCACCGTCGCGCAGTCGGCTATCCCGCAGTTGTGCCACCGCGCCGGCTGGTTGTAGAAGGTGGTCAATGCGGCGGGAATTAGCGGTATGGTGGATGAAGCGGGAATCGGTGTGACGGACACGTTGGCACAGCCGACCAGGCACAGTGCTGCAACCAAGACCGGCACCAGCGCCGACTTCACAGCCCGCCGACCGTTCGCGCGGGAAGCTTGGCGCCAGTGATGGCTCGGCGCAGGATCTCGGCCAGATCCTGGAATTCGTTCAATCGCGCACTGGTGCTGCGAAAGACCAGTCCGATCGTTCGACCCGGTGCCGGCGCGGCAAAGTGGGCGATGCCCAGTGTGGCCCCACGTGCTTCCACCTGCACCGCTGTCTCCGGCAGCAACGTGACACCCAAGCCGGCTGACACCAACTGAACGATGGTCGGCAATGACGCGGCGCGGGCCGGATCAGCACCGGCATCGGTGACACCGGCCTGCATGCACACCGCTAATGCCTGATCGCGCAGGCAATGGCCCTCATCGAGCAGGAGCAGGCGCATCTGGGCCAGGGAGCCCGGATCGACGTCGCGCGCATCGGCCAGCGGATCGTCGGCTGCGACGGCCAGCACGAAGTCCTCTTCATATACCGGCAGCTGCTGCAGGTTCGTGTCCTCCACGGGCAGGGCGAGGACGGCGACGTCGATGTCGCCGTGACGAAGCGCCTCGATCAGTCGCGCCGTTTGATCCTCATGGACCATCGGCTGCAGATCGGGCGCCTCGTCGCGCAACGTGCGCAACAGCACCGGCAACAGGTACGGGCCGATGGTGGGAATGATCCCCAGCCGCAGCGGTCCCGACAGCCACTGTGCCGGTATTGCTGCCTGCGTAACCGCGTCGATCGCCTCGACCGCACGACGGGCCAATGGCAGCAGCGCGGTACCGGCCGCGGTGACCAGTACCTGACGGGGATTGCGCTCGAGCAGTTGCACACCCAAGTTGGCTTCCAGTGCCGCCAGGGACTGGCTCAACGTCGGCTGGGAGATGCCCAGCAGGCTGGCGGCCTCGCCGAAGTGCCGGGTTCGCGCAACGGCGACAAATGCCCGCAGTTGGGCCACGGTCGGCGACGTGGAGCTCATAGGAAAAGACTATGAGTCAGTTCGCCGTGATAGGTCAAGCGCTCGCTGCGCGAATCCACGGATCCTTCAGCTCCACCATGAGCGACTCAAGACTGACCAACGGGGTGACGTCGGCCCGAAGTTGCGCCCTGGCGTGGGCAATGGCATCCAGGCGGCGACCGGTATCAGCAGCTGTTGACGAGGCCGCCAGCTGCGCGATCTGCGGATGCATCTCCTGGTTGACCAGGGTCACCGGTGCATCGAACTGCGAGACCAGCACATCGCGAAACAGCCCAAGCAGGTCAACCAGTGCTCGGTCCACTTGATCGCGGATGGTGCGCGTCAGTCGGGACTTGTGCGCCTTGACCAGAGCCTTTGCCGGGGCCGACATCAGCTTGTCCAGGCGAGCCTTGGTGACCCCTTGGCTGCCGGCGCCGAAGCTCTGCTCCAGCCGAGCCATATCACCGGCATCCAGGGGATCGCAGATGGCGTGCGCATCCTCGGTCGCAGCGGCCAGCAGGTCGGCTGCCGCGGCAAAGCACGCCGGGATGTCCTGCAGGTGAAACGGGATCCGCAGCACGTCGTTGCGACGTGCCCGGGCATGCTCATCGGTAGCAAGGGCACGCGCGCGTCCGATGTGCCCCTGGGATGCGCGTGCGGCGAAGCCCGCGATCGCCAGATCAACCCCATACGCGCTGACCAGGAGCTCGGCGATGTCAGTGATGCCCGGTGTTGCCAGGTGCACGTGCCTGGTCCGGGACACGATCGTGGGGAGCACATCCTCAACCGACGGCGCGCACAGCAGCCAGACGGTATGCGGCGCAGGTTCCTCGATGGCCTTGAGCAAGACGTTGACCGCTTGATCGGTCATGCGGTCGGCATCTTCGACGACGATGACGTGCCACGGCGAGCTGACCGGTGACATCGATGCCGCCACGACCAGTGCGCGCGCATCATCCACCCCATAGGACAACTCGCTGGTGGCCACCACTTCCACGTCCGGGTGTCCCCCGATCGGCACCGCCTGGCACACCGCGCAGTCACCACACCCACCGGCCGAGCACACCAGTGCCGCGGCGAAGCAGGTGGCCGCCGTGGAACGGCCTGATCCCGGTGGTCCGGTGAGCAGCCAGGCATGGGTCATGGCCGGTCCGTGCTCACCGGCACGGATGCGCTGGGCATCGCGCGCGGCGTGCTGCAACTGGGTGGCGACCGCATCCTGGCCAACCAGCGCAGACCAGATGGTCATCGAGCATCCAGCAGTGAATCCACATGGCCGCGCACTTGTGCAGCGATGTCCTGCACCGAAGCTGACGCGTCGATCACCACCGCTCGCTCACCGGCGGTGCGTGCCATGTCCAAGAACCCCGCCCGCACGCGATGATGGAAGTCCAGCGGCTCTGCTTCCATGCGATCGGGATGCTCGATGCGCCCCAGGCCAACACGTGGATCGATGTCGAGAACGAACGTCAGGTCCGGCCACAGGCCGGCGGTTGCCCAGGAACTGATGTCGGCGATCTGGGCCGGCCCCAACTCGCGGGCGTATCCCTGATAGGCCACCGAGGAGTCGATGTAGCGATCGCAGATGACGATCTGCGATCTTCCCAGGGCCGGGGCGATCACTTTGGACACATGCTCGGCGCGCGCTGCGGCGAACAGTAAGGCCTCGCACTTGGGATCCAGCCCGATGAACCGGGGATCCAGGACCACGGCGCGAATGGCCTCTGCCGCCGGGGTGCCGCCGGGCTCACGGGTGCGCAGCACCTCATGACCGGCTGACATCAGGTACTGCGCCAGCAGCTGCTCCTGCGTGCTCTTCCCGGCACCTTCACAGCCCTCGAAGGCGATGAACGCTGCGGTCACCGTGCGCCTGCGGTGGTCTTCTTCGCCGCAGTCTTCGTCGCGGCGGTCTTCTTGGCCGGGGTCCGCTTGGCTGCGGTCTTCTTCGCCGCAGTCCTGCTGGTCGCCTTGACCACCCGTCGCGTGGTGGGCTTGGGGGCCTTGCCCTCGGCCGCGTCCTTTGCGCGGCGCTCGCTGAGCAGGTCGCTGGCACGCTCCACGCTGACTGTCATGGGGTCATCGGCCACGCGCAGGGATGCGTTGGTCTCGCCATCGGTGACGTACGGACCGAATCGACCTTCCTTCACCACGATGGGCTTGCCCGATGTGGGATCAGCGCCGATCTCCCGCAGGGGAGGCTTGGCCTGACCACGTCCGCGACGGGCCTTGGGTTGAGCGAACAAGGCAAGTGCTGCCGGCAGGTGGACAGTGAAGATCTCCGCCTCCGTGGCCAGCGAACGGGAGTCAGTCCCCTTCATCAAATACGGGCCGTATCGCCCGTTCTGCGCGGTGATCTGCTCACCATCGCTGGGGTCATTGCCCACCACGCGTGGCAGGGACAGTAACTTCACGGCATCGTCCAGCGTGAGTTCGGACAGCTTCATGTCCGAGAACAGTGATGCGGTGCGCGGCTTGGCACTCTTGGGAGCGCCCTCGGGCAAGGTCTCGGTGACGTAGGGACCGTAGCGGCCGGACTTGGCCACGATGACCAGATCGGTCTCCGGGTGTCGACCCAATTCGCGATCACCGCTGGGCTCGGCCAGCAGCTCCTCGGCTTTTGCCGCGGTGAGCTCATCCGGTGCCAGGTCGACCGGAATGTTGGCACGCTCTTCCCCGCGCTCCACGTATGCGCCGTACCGTCCAACGCGCAGCATCGCATCGCTGCCCCGAATGGGCGTGGTTGCGATATCGCGGGCATCGATGGCACCAAGGTCCTCTGTCAGCGGCTTGACGCCGGGGAAGTCTCCGGACACCGAATGTCCGCCTCGCCAGAAGGCCTCCAGCTGGGCGACCCGATCGGTTTGACCGGCGGCAATCTCGTCCAGGACCTGCTCCATGTTCGCGGTGAACTGGTAGTCGACCAGGGAACCAAAGTGCTCTTCCAGCAAGCGCACGACCGAGAACGCGGTGAAGCTGGGCACCAGTGCCGAGCCCTTCTTCCATACGTATCCTCGATCAACGATCGTGGACATGATGGATGCATACGTCGACGGACGCCCGATTCCCAGCTCTTCTAGCTTTGCCACCAAGGACGCCTCGGTGTACCGCGCCGGCGGGGAGGTGACATGCCCGGTCGGTACCAGGTCCGTTGCCGACAGCTGCTGCCCCTGACTGAGCTGCGGTAATTCGCGCTCGCGCTCATCGTCATCCAGCGATTCCTCGGTGATGTCCTTCAAGGCTGCCAGGAATCCGGGGAAGACGGTGACGGTACCCGATGCACTGAATTCCACCTGGCGCCCGGCTGGGGTGGCCGCACCAACCTTGACCGTGGTCGTGGCGATCTTGGCATCGACCATCTGTGAGGCGACCGTTCGCTTCCAGATCAGGTCGTACAGCGCGAACTCATCGCCATGCAGTTCGCCGGATACCTCGCCAGGGGTGCGGAATACATCCCCCGATGGGCGAATTGCCTCGTGGGCCTCCTGCGCATTCTTGACCTTGCTGGGGTACACCCGCGGGGTCGGTGCGACGTAATGCTCCCCGTACAGCGATGCTGCCTGGCTGCGAGCTGCATGCAGCGCCTGCGCGGACAGGTTCGTGGAGTCGGTGCGCATATAGGTGATGTAGCCGTTTTCGTAGAGCCCCTGGGCCACGCGCATCGTGCGCTGCGCGCCCCAGCGAAGTCGACGCGATGCCTCCTGCTGCAGCGTGGAGGTCATGAACGGTGCCGATGGCTTCTTGGTTCCGGGTTTTTCGGTGATACCGGTGACGGTGAACATCGCACCGTTGAGTTCGGCGGTCAGCGCAGCAGCCTGCTCCTGGTCCAGGACCAGCACCGACGAATGCTTGAGCGTGCCGTCCTCTTCGAAGTCCTTGCCGATGGCCAGCTTGATGCCGTCGACGCTGGCGAGCTTGGCGTCAAAGCCCCCGGGTGCGAATGTCGCCACGATGTCCCAGTAGCCGGCGGCCGTGAAGGCGATGCGCTTGCGCTCGCGTTCGACGACAAGACGCACGGCGACCGACTGCACGCGTCCGGCGCTACGGGCCTCGCGGCCGATCTTCTTCCACAGCACCTCAGACACCGGGTAGCCATACAGCCGATCCACGATACGTCGGGTCTCCTGGGCATCGACCAACTGCATGTCCAGGTCACGTGGGTTGTTCACGGCCGCGGCGATCGCTTCGGGGGTGATCTCGTTGAACACCATGCGCTGAACGGGAACCTTGGGCCGCAGCACTTCCATCAGGTGCCAGCTGATGGCCTCGCCTTCGCGGTCCTCGTCCGTTGCCAGCAGCAACCGATCGGAGTCCTTCAATGCCTTCTTCAACTCCGCGATCGTGGCCTTCTTCGTCTCATGGACGATGTAGAAGGGCTGGAACCGATCATCGACGTTCACCGCGAGCTTGGCCCAGGGCTGCTTGCGATCTGCTTCGGGCAACTGCGAGCTCTTCGATGCCAGGTCACGAATATGGCCGACCGATGCCAGCACGGTGAAGTCCGGTCCCAGGTAGCCGGCGATCTTCTTCGCCTTGGCCGGGGACTCGACGATCACCAGGGTCTTGTCTGCCACGTTCATCCTTTCTGGCTCCTGGTAGCGGAGTGTGACCCCACAGCCGCCCCGCCTGTCAAATCCTCACCCTATTTGCCCTGATATTTCCTATTTCTTCGCAATGACCCTCCGTGTGACCATCTTGGCGGCCTGGACACACGTGTGGGCCCGCCGAGAGCTCGGCGGGCCCACACGTCAACCAGTCCCTAGGCTTCGGCGCCCACAGCGATCGGGCGACGCTTGGAAATCACCACGGAGATGACGATGATCGCGATCGCGCCGATGGAAATCGCCCATCGAACTCCCGCGTTGGCCCCTGACCCGATGCTCAAGGTCACCACGGCCGGTGCGATCAGCAAGGCCACCAGGTTCATAACCTTGATCAGCGGGTTGATCGCAGGTCCGGCGGTGTCCTTGAACGGATCACCCACGGTGTCGCCGATGACCGTCGCGGCATGGGCTTCAGATCCCTTGCCGCCGTAGTTGCCGTCCTCAACGAACTTCTTGGCGTTATCCCACGCGCCGCCGGAGTTGGACAAGAACACGGCCATCAAGACCCCGGTGGCAATCGTTCCGGCCAGGTAGGAGCCCAGGGCGCCTACTCCCAGTCCGAAGCCAACGGCAATCGGAGTGAACACCGCCAGGATGCCCGGGGTGACCAGCTCGCGCAGGGAATCGCGGGTGACGATGTCCACGACCTTGCCGTACTCGGGCTTCTCGGTGCCCTCCATGATGCCCGGGTGCTCGCGGAACTGACGTCGTACCTCGAAGATCACCGCTCCGGCCGCACGGGACACCGCATTGATGGCCAGTCCGGAGAACAGGAACACCACTGCGGCGCCAATGATTAATCCGACCAGGTTGGCGGGGTTGGCGACGTTGAGAATGCCCGCGTACTGCTCGGGGTTGGTCACGGTGTCCAGTGCTGAGTTCAGGCCCAGGGATGCCGTCGCACCCACGATGGCGTCGTGGAATGAGCCGAACAATGCTGTGGCCGCCAACACCGCCGTGGCGATGGCGATGCCCTTGGTGATGGCCTTGGTGGAGTTGCCCACCGCGTCCAGGCGAGTCAGCACCTTGGCGCCCTCGCCATGGACATCACCGGACATCTCGGCGATGCCCTGCGCATTGTCCGACACCGGACCGAAGGTATCCATGGACACGATCACGCCAACGGTGGTCAGCAGGCCCGTACCGGCCAGCGCGATGGCGAACAGCGACAGCAGGATCGACCCGCCGCCGACCAGGTACGCCCCGTATACCGCCGCGCCGATCAGCAGCGCCGAGTACACCGCGGACTCAAGGCCCAAGGAGACACCGGACAAGATCACCGTTGCCGGACCGGTGAGGGATGTCTTGGACACGTCATCGACCGGACGACGATTGGTCTCGGTGAAGTACGCCGTCAGCTGCTGGATCAAGGCAGCAAGCACGATGCCGATCAGCACGGCCAGGATGACAAACCAGCGCGGCGACAACGAGTTGCCCGAAACGTCAGCGGCCACTGCCCCCAAGGACACGATGCCATTCCACGTGGCCGGCACCCAGGTGAACACTGCCGCGATCACCAAGATCGCCGAGATCACCGCGGACAGGAAGAACCCGCGATTGATCGAGCTCATGCCCGAGCGATCGGAGGAACGCGGGGAGACCGCGAAGATGCCGATGACGGCCGTGATCACGCCAATGGCCGGGATGATCAGTGGCAGCACCAGTCCCAGGCTGCCGAAGGCGGCCTTGCCCAGGATCAATGCTGCCACCAGGGTCACTGCATAGGACTCGAACAAGTCCGCGGCCATGCCGGCGCAGTCGCCGACGTTGTCGCCGACGTTGTCGGCGATGGTTGCCGCGTTGCGCGGATCATCCTCGGGGATGCCCTGCTCGACCTTGCCCACCAGGTCTGCACCGACATCGGCGGCCTTGGTGAAGATACCGCCGCCAACGCGCATGAACATGGCCAGCAGTGCCGCGCCGAATCCGAATCCTTCCAGGACCTTGGGTGCCTGGTCACGGAAGATCAGCACGACCAGGGCCGCGCCGAGCAATCCCAGGCCGACGGTGAACATGCCGGCAACACCGCCGGTGCGGAAGGCGATCTTCATGGCGCGCTGCTCACCGGACTCGTTGGCTGCAGCGGCCACGCGCACGTTGCCGCGGACCGCCAGCCACATGCCCATGTAGCCGGTCACCGCCGAGAACACTGCGCCGACCAGGAAGAAGATGCTGCGTCCAACTCGCTCACCGGTGGTATCGGCCGGCAGGAGGAACAAGACGAAGAACACGATGACTGCAAAGACCGCCAGTGTTCGGAACTGTCGACTCAAGTACGCCGATGCGCCTTCTTGAACCGCCGCCGCGATTTCCTTCATGCGCTCTGTGCCTTCACTGGCACTGAGCACTTCGCGGACCAGCACCGCGGCCACCAGCAGCGCAGCCACGGCAATGGCAGCGACGACGACGACCAGCGTGAGGTCGTTTCCGGACAAGTTGATCATTGGACCCCTTCAATACGGGTGGACTCGGGTGCAGCAGGCTGAGTCTACGCAGCAGAACCCCTGTATTCACGGAATTTCCACACACTTGCCCGAGAACACCACAACGCCACCAAATGGGGCATTCCGCCGCAAAACACGCGTGTAAGCGTCTTCACCGGGCTCGAGTCGGACCGCGGGCATAGGTTGCCCGTGTGGCGTTGCTGGATGAATTATCCCAAGGACGGCAGCAGCGCCTGGTCCATGCACGGGTCATCCCGGCACGCGACGGGCGCCACCTGCCCTGGCCGCCATGGGTCAGCGCCGAGCTCATCGCCTGGTGCACCGCGTCCGGGATTGATGCCCCATGGGGCCACCAGGTCGCCGCCGCGAATTGGGCCTACCAGGGCGAGCACGTGGTGTTGGCAACAGGCACCGCCTCGGGCAAGTCATTGGCGTACGCGATGGCCGCAGCCGATGTGGTGGCTGGAGGTGGCACGGTGCTGTACCTATCGCCGACCAAGGCATTGGCCCACGACCAACTCAACTGGCTCGAGCACCTGCCGCTCACCGCACTTCGACCGGCAGCAGTGGATGGGGACGCCGATGGGCCGGCCCGATCATGGGCCAGGGCACATGGCACATACCTGCTGTCCAATCCGGACTTCCTGCACCACTCCATGCTGGCGCGGCACCAGTGGTGGGCAGGCTTCCTGCGCCGCTTGTCGCTGATCGTCATCGATGAATCCCACGCATACCGAGGTGTCTTCGGCGCACACGTTGCCCTGGTAATGCGCCGCCTGCTGCGCATCTGCGATCACTACGGCGCGCACCCGAGCGTGTTTGCCTGCTCAGCATCGGTGGCCAATCCGCAGGAATCCCTGCAGCGACTCATCGGTGCTCCAGCACAGGCAGTCACTGCCGATGACTCCCCCAGTCCCCAACGCACGATCGCGTTCTGGGAACCAGAGCTGACCGATGCGATCAGCGAGCTCGACGCACCAATTCGTCGCAGTGCCACCGCAGAATGCGGCGAGCTGCTGGCCGACCTCACGTTGGCCGGTGCCAGGACGCTGGCATTCGTTCGATCCCGCGGCGCCGCCGAGTCCGTCGCGCAGATGGCCAAGGACATCGTCGCCGAGGTCGACCCGGATGCGGCCCAGACCATTGCGGCATATCGCGGGGGCTTCCTGCCCGAGGAGCGTCGTGCGCTGGAGGAGCAGTTGCGGTCCGGCACCTTGCGGTCGGTGGCAACCACCAGCGCATTGGAACTGGGAATCGACATCAGCACCCTTGATGCCGTTGTGTGCACCGGCTGGCCCGGCACCAGGGCCTCACTGTGGCAGCAGTTCGGGCGAGCCGGCCGAGCCGATGCGCCGGCACTGGACATCTTTATCGCCCGTGATGAACCGCTGGATCGCTATGTGGTCGAGCATCCAGAAACCGTGCTCGATACCCCCGTCGAGGCGCAGGTGTTCAACCCGGAGAACCCCAACGTGCTGGCACCGCACCTGTGCGCCGCGGCCAGCGAATTGCCGCTGACCGCAACAGATGCCGCGCGCTGGTTTTGCGTGTCGGCACCGGACATCGCCGCACATCTTGCCGAACAGGGCCTGCTACGCGCGCGTCCCACCGGCTGGTACTGGGTGCAGGCCCGTCCGGCCAGTGAGTTGGCAGACCTGCGCGGCAGCGGCTCGACCGTGCAGTTGGTCGAATCGGGAACCGGACGACTCCTGGGCACCGTCGATGGCGGATCCGCACATGCGCAGGTTCATGACGGTGCGATCTACTCCCATCAAGGAAGTACGTTCATCGTCAGCGAGCTTGACGTTGCTCACGACGTTGCGATCTGCGACAGCTGCACGGTGGACTACTACACCCAGGCGCGACAGCAATCATCGATTGCGATCACCGACATTGCGCACCAGGTCCCCATGGGCCGTGGACACCTGGCGACCGGCTCGGTACAGGTCAGTTCACAGGTGGTCTCCTTCGCCAAGCGGCGACGGATGACCGGGGAATTTCTCGGCGAGCAAGCACTGGCTCTCCCGGCGCAACACCTGCAGACCACCGCAGTCTGGTGGACCCTTCCCGCTGATCTGGTGGATGCACTGGACTGTGATGTCGAGGAATTGGGCGGAGCAGCCCACGCCGCCGAGCACGCATCCATCGGACTGCTTCCACTGTTTGCCACGTGCGACCGATGGGACATTGGTGGGGTGTCCACGAACTGGCACGCCGACACCGGAGCGCTCACCGTATTCGTGTACGACGGATTGGCCGGCGGCGCAGGCTTTGCCGAGTACGGCTTTGACCATGCCCGGACATGGCTTGGTGCCACGGCCACGCTGATCGCGCAATGCCCATGCGCACACGGCTGTCCGGCCTGCATTCAGTCACCCAAGTGCGGCAACGGCAACAACCCGTTGAACAAGAGCGGAGCGGTGCAGCTCCTGAGCCTGCTCCTGGACTGACACTCTGCGGTCCAGCTCGGCCCAGGAGGATCCACGCCCCTCACCAGGCATCGGCATTGACCGGGTTCGACGTCTGGCACCAGACGGTGCCGTGCCTACTGCGCCGGGAGCGGCAGGGTTGACAGGTCGTGCTCGATCACCGCGCGGTCGTCATCATCGGGTAGGTCGATCGCCAGGTGATACGCCAGGTTGCGATGGCTGATGGCGCGTTCGTGGCTGTCCAGTAGGCAGTACGCGCGCGCCAATGCCTCGTGCGCCGACGCCGGCACGAAGTTCTGCAACTGGAATTGCTCGCAGATCGCAAGGCTTTGCTGCGCGTGCAGCAACGCAAGAGCGCCGTCTCCGAGAACCGCGTACACCCGCGAGCACAGCCACTCCCCGATCGCATGCTGCTCAGGGCCACCCACTGCCCGCCAGTGCCAGCAGCTGGAGTGCACGGCATGCAGCATCGCGGCATCCTGGCTGCCATCACGGGTGGGCATGTCCAGGTACTGCCATGTGAGATTGAACAGCTCACTGGCCAATGCGCGTTCGGTCAGGGGATCCAGCGGCGGGATCTTTGAGGTGTCGGCCATCAGTGCAATATAGACAGCGCCTTCAGCCAGTACCGTTGCCATGTGGGCACCGAGGTAGCGGCATTCTTCGACTTGGACAAGACCATCTTGGCCAAATCGTCCTCATTCGCATTCGCCAAGCCGTTCTACAAACAGGGATTGATCGGTCGAAGCGATGTGCTGCGCAGCGCCTATGCGCAGTTCGTCTACCTCACCTCCGGTGCCGACCATGACCAGATGCAGTCCATGCGCAACTACCTGTCGCAGTTGGTCGCCGGCTGGGACGTGGACAAGGTCCAGCAGATCGTGGCCGAAACCCTGGACGAGATCGTGGACCCGATGGTGTACCAGGAAGCGCTAGAACTCATCGCCGCTCATAAGGCCGCCGGCCATGACGTGATCATCATCTCCGCGTCCGGCACCGACATTGTCGAACCGATCGGCGTGCGCCTTGGTGCGGACCTGGCGCTGGGAACGCAGATGGTCATTGCCGACGGCCGGTACACCGGGGAGATCTTGTTCTATGCCTACGGCCCGGCCAAGGCCGAGGCGATGTCGGCGCTGGCCCAGGAGCGCGGCTATGACCTGCAGGCCAGCTACGCCTACACCGATTCCTTCACCGATGTGCCAATGCTGGAGTCGGTTGGCTATCCGGTCGCGGTCAACCCTGACGCCGAACTGCGCAAGGTCGCAGCTGATCGAGGCTGGCCGACCCGGGACTTCGCCAAGCCCGTGGCGATGGAGCCGAAGGTGGACACCCGACAGATGATTGCCGTCGGCACCGGTGTGGCGATCGGCGCGGTCGCCCTGGGCATCACCTGGTATGCCCGACGGCGCGCTACTCGAGTGAGCTAGCACCGCAGGAATGTGCCGGCTCTGGGCACACGCGATGACTCCGCCGGCATCACCTCACGCCCCACCCATGTCGCTGTTGGGCCTGAGCCGCTGTTGGGCCTGAGCCGCTGTTGGGCCTGAGTCGCTTTCGCTCTCTGTCGCTTTCGGTCTGTGTCGCTTTCGGTCTGTGTCGCTTACGGTCTATGTCGCTGTCGGCCCCGCGACCGTGCAGGCCGTGGCAGCTCACGGCACCTGAACTGCTTGGGCTCCCATGACACAGCTCAGGGCAAACCACTGCAGATAGGCCTCCATCGACTGCGGATCACCGAGGGCAAACGACCGGATCGCGGCAACATATGCCCCCCGTCCTTGCGCGAACATGCCCAACTCGGGAATGGTGAAGCACGAGGGGTCGACTCCCTTGGCGACCAGCACCGTGCGCACGAGCGCGCGAGCCACCAGTCCAGATCCCCAGGCGAATGGACGCAGGGTCATCAGTTCCCCGTGCACGATCGCTGCCTGCAACAGGGCAGGGGCCTGGGTGGTCGCCACGACCGAGGCCAGCTGGGTCAAGCGCGCCGGCACCACCCCCGCTGGCGGTATCGAGCCGATCAGCAGCGGATCGTCAGGGGTGTCGTCGGTGCGCGGTCGGCCACGCTGGGCCGGATCGACAAACCCCTGAGCGGCCACGGCGTGCAAATTGGCCAGCGCCTGCAGCGGAGCGACGGCAAAGACATCTGCGCACTGCGCAGCCGCCAGCGTCAGCGCCTGCGTATTGGCAAGCACGTGCCCCATGGGCGAATCATCGGCGGCAGGCACGTCCGCGCCGTCAATTGCCGCGGAGTCCCGCGCTCCTCGGGCTAGGGAGTCCGCCGCGACCTGTGTGGCTGCCGCTCGGACGTCACGACGCCACAGGACCTCATCAATGGCATCCCTGGCTGCCTGCAATTCATCCGCGGCAAGCTGCGACATTCCCAGGAGGGGATCGGCATTACGCGGACGGGCGGGCACCTGCTCATCTAACCTGGCTGTCAGCAGGCAGGTCGACGTGACCTGCTCACCGAGGGAAAGTACGAACATGAGCGACCGTGGCGCGGAGATCTCGAACCTGATGCGCGAAGACCGCAGTTTCCCCCCGAGCGCGGCATTTGCAGCACAGGCCAATGCCACCGGCCAGCTCTATGAGGATGCCCAGGCCGATCCGAAGCGGTTCTGGTCCGATCAGGCAGCCCGCCTGGACTGGCAGACGCCGTTCACCGAGATTGTGGACTGGACTGACGCGCCGTTCGCGAAGTGGTTCGTCGGTGGACGTCTGAATGTTGCGTACAACTGCGTGGACCGACACGTGGAATCAGGTCACGGCGATCAGGTTGCCCTGATCTTCGAAGGCGAGCCGGGCGATCGCCGGGACATCACCTATGCGCAATTGCAGCGCGAGGTGTCCCAGGCTGCCAACGCGCTCACCGAGCTCGGCGTGGTCGCCGGTGATCGCGTGGCGATCTACATGCCGATGATCCCTGAAGCCGTGGTCGCCATGCTGGCGTGCGCTCGCATCGGAGCCCCGCACTCGGTGGTCTTCGCCGGCTTCGCTGCCCATGCCCTGGAAAGTCGCATCAACGATGCGCAGGCATCTGTGGTCATCACCGCAGACGGGCAGCATCGACGAGGCTCGGTCATGCCCCTGAAGCCGGCGGTGGATGAAGCCGTAGCCAAGTGTCCGAGCGTGAAGTCAGTGCTCGTGGTCCGCCGCGCCGGGAATGACGTTGCCTTCGATGCGGAGCGAGACGTGTGGTGGGACGACATCGTTACGCGTCAGCCTGACATCCACACCCCTGAATCCTTTGATGCCGAGCATCCCCTGTTCATCCTCTACACCTCTGGAACCACGGGCAACCCAAAGGGCATCTTGCATACCTGCGGCGGCTACCTCACGCAGACCTCGTACACCCACAACGTGGTGTTCGATCTCAAGCCCGACACCGATGTGTACTGGTGTACCGCCGACATCGGCTGGATCACCGGACACTCCTACATCGTCTACGGCCCACTGGCCAATCGCGTCACGCAGGTCATCTACGAAGGCACCCCGGACACCCCAACGCAGGATCGCTGGTGGGACATCATCGAGCGTCACAAGGTCACCATCTTGTACACCGCACCCACCGCGATTCGCACGTTCATGAAGTGGGGTGATCACCTCCCGGCCGGCAAGGACTTGACCAGTCTTCGACTGCTGGGCTCGGTCGGTGAGCCGATCAACCCCGAGGCATGGATGTGGTACCGCGACGTGATCGGCGGCGGCACCTGCCCGATCGTGGACACCTGGTGGCAGACCGAGACCGGCGCGATCATGATCGCTCCGCTGCCGGGCGTCACCGCCTGCAAGCCCGGATCGGCGATGGGCGCCCTGCCGGGTATCGGCGCAGCAGTGGTCGATGACCACGGCACACAGTTGGGCAACGGGCATGGGGGCTACCTGGTGCTCACCCAGCCGTGGCCATCCATGCTGCGGGGTATCTGGGGTGATCCACAGCGCTATGTCGACACCTACTGGTCTCGCTGGTCGCACCTGTACTTCGCCGGCGATGGCGCAAAGCTCGACGACGACGGTGCCATCTGGTTGATGGGACGGGTGGATGACGTCATGAATATCTCCGGTCATCGCATCTCCACAACGGAGGTGGAGTCGGCGCTGGTCGCTCATCCGATGATTGCCGAGGCAGCAGTGGTCGGTGCCAATGACGACACCACCGGCCAGGCAATCGTGGCGTTCGTAATCTTGCGCGCCGGCGCCGAGGACGGTGATGGCCTGGCACAGGCCCTGCGTGCGCATGTGGCGCATGAGATCGGGCCGATCGCCAAGCCGCGGCAGATCCTGGTGGTCCCTGAACTTCCCAAGACGCGATCGGGCAAGATCATGCGACGGCTCCTGCGTGATGTAGCAGAGAACCGGGCGATGGGTGATGCCACCACCTTGGCCGATCCCACCGTGATGAACCTGATCGCATCCGGACTTGCGCACGCCACACCTGAGGACTGATGACCGACACCGACGGCAGGCCACCTACGAACTGGCTGCGTCGGCAACTGGCCAGTGAGACCACCGGCGGCGGATTGCTCCTGCTCGCGGTGCTGGTGGCGCTCGTTGCCGCCAACAGCCGATGGTCTGGGTGGTATCTGCAGTTCACGCACGCCGAGCTCGGACCGACCTGGTGCCACATGTCGGTGACGGCATGGTGCGCCGATGGACTGCTGAGCGTGTTCTTCTTCGTCGTTGGCCTGGAACTGCGGCATGAACTCACCCTGGGAGCACTGTCCACTCGCGCCACCGCGATTGCGCCGATCGCCGCCGCCGTTGGCGGCATGGTGGGCGCAGCGCTCATCTTCGTGGCGATCAACGCGACCAGCATGCACGGTGAGCTTGGCGGCTGGACGTTGCCCTTGTCATCGGATGTTGCATTCTCCTTGGCAGTCCTGGCCGTGTTCGGCCGCACGATGCCAATGCACCTGCGTGCGGTGCTGCTCACCATTGCCGTGGTCAATGACCTGGCCGCGATCATCATCATCGCGGTGCTGTATGCCGGCAATGTCCATCTATCGTGGCTCGTTCTGGCAGTGGTGTGTGTTGGGGTGTACGCGCTGAGCCAACGACGACGCATCCGTGCCTGGTGGTGGTTCGTGCCGCTGGTGCTCGTTGCCTGGTACTGCTGCTGGCGCTCGGGGATCAGTCCGACGATCATCGGCGTCGCACTTGGCCTGTGCACGCGGGTGCGCCCAGACCCCGGTGAACGACAGTCGCCGGTTGATCGACTGTCCGATCGACTCCATCCCTGGAGTGCGGGCATCGTGGTACCGCTGTTTGCCTTCACTGCCGTGGGTATCGACGTTCGCGGAACATCCCTGGGCTCGCTCCTGTCCCAGCCGCTGGCCCTGGGCATCATGCTCGGCTTCGTCATCGGCCAGCCGCTTGGCGTGCTGTGCGCTGCCTGGGTGATGCATCGCCTCACCGGTCACCAGGTCGCCCCGGTCACCGATCTGTTGCCGATTGCGATGCTGTGCGGCATCGGACTCACCGTGCCGCTGCTGCTGATCCAGCTGCGGTGGGCCGATCATGCGGACCTGGCGGCCACCGCCAAGGTGGCCGTGCTGTGCGCGGCGGTGATCGCCGCGGTGGCCAGTGCGCTGCTGCTCACCTGGCGCGCGCGGTCGGCGCACCCGGTGTCCGCGGCCTGAGCCGAATGCGGGCAGGTGGACACCGTGGTCCAACCAGCCAGTACCCTGGATGTCATGGCACGCAGCGGCAGCATTGGCTCGTTGGTCTCACAGACCGTCGCTGATGCCAAGCGGCTGCTGAACGCGCAGGCCGCGCTGGCCTCCAGCGAACTCAAGCAAACCGGTGCGGCCACTGCCACCACCGGAGCGATCGCGCTGCTGGCAGTGGGAACCGCACTGCTGTTCATTGTCTTTGCGTTGATCACCGTGGCCTATGTCCTGGTCGCCGTTGGCCTGCCCGTGTGGGCCGGCTTCGCCATCGTGACCGGGGTGCTGCTGGTGCTCACCGCCGTGCTGGCCCTGGTTGCCAAGGCCAGCTCGGCCAAGATCACCGGGCCCAAGCTCAGTGTCGAGCAGTGGAGCAAGACGGCGCAGATGCTGTCCGAGCAACCCGACACCCACGCCTAAACGTGCGCCTGGTCTCCCCGGACGCGGCGATCGGCCTTGCCGGTCCGTGGACGCATCGCGACGTTGCTGCCCATGGGGCGCGGTTCCATATCGTGGAGATGGGCCAGGGTCCGGCCGTGGTCCTGCTGCATGGATTTCCTGGGTATTGGTGGTCCTGGCGTCATCAGTTGCAGGCCCTGGCGCAGGCCGGGTACCGGGCAATCGCCATGGACCTGCGCGGCTACGCCGGCTCTGACCACACCCCGCACGGCTATGACCCGTTCACGCTGGCCGCTGACGTCACCAGCGTGATTCGCTCACTCGGTGAGCAGTCTGCGGTGCTGGTGGGTCACGGCTGGGGAGCATTGATCGCCTGGACCGCTGCAGTCCAGGAGCCGCACACCGTCAAGGCCGTTGTTGCCGTTGCCGGTCCGCATCCCAAGGCGCTGCGCGCCGCGGCCGCTCGACCGTGGACCGCGGAGGTGTCATTGGGATACGCATTGGGTTTCCAACTACCGTTCTGGCCCGAGCATTCACTGACCAAGAATGATGCTGTGCGCGTGGAGCACTTGCTGCGCACGTGGTCGGCAACCCCCAACTGGCCCGATGGGCATACTGCCTCCATGTATCGATCAGCGTTCATGCGCTGGCCGACAGCCCACACGTCCATCGAGTTTCACCGCTGGGCACTTCGCAGTGTCCTGCGCTCGGACGGTCGCCGGTTCATGTCCTTGATGCGGACGCCGGTCACGCAGGACGTGTTGATGATCTGCGGAACGCATGACCCCATGGTGTCCACGCAGTGCTGCCGCGCATCCACGCAGTGGGTGAGCGGGACCATGCAGACCGTCGAAGTGCACGCGGGTCACTTTCCGCACGAGGAGGCACCGGAGGAATGCACGGCGGCTTTGCTGCACTGGCTTGCGCAGCTGCACTAGACCGGTCACAAGGACCGACATGCCCCCGTGGTCACCGGAGCCATGCCCGGACGCACTCCGTCGCCAACCGACTGCAACTGCTGGGAGGTCAGAGCAAAGCCGGTGTCGTTGGGCCCAGCGGCGAACACCATCCCCAGTACCGTGCCATCACCACCAAGCAATGGTGCACCGGAATCCCCTGGCCGCACTGCGGCTCGCAGTGTGTACACGTGCCGGCGGACACCGGCTTGTCCATAGATGTCATCGCCAATGGCAAACACCGAGCCAGCAACGCGGGCCGGTGTCTGCTGCCACGAGCCGTTGGGGAATCCCTGAATCACCGCCGACGTCCCAACCGATGCAGGCCCCACAGCCCACCTCAGCGGCGAGACGCCGAGGTTGTCCACGCGGAGCACCGCAATGTCATCACGCGGGCGAAACAGCACCACCGATGCCTGCAGAAGGTGCATCTGGCCGTGCGGCTGGACGGTGATCGACGTCGCGCCTGCGACCACGTGCGCATTCGTCATGATCAGGTTCGGTGCGATCGCAAAGCCAGTGCCCGAAGCCGCCAGATTGCATTGCTGCGATGACGCACCCACTTGGACGACCGATGACTGGTCGGGGGTGATCAACGGTGACAGCAGCAGCGACGCGCTGGGCACGGGGACTGATTGCGGTACCAACGTGCCCAGAACTGACAGCACATGCGGGCCATCGGCACGGGAGACCAGCGATCGCAGGCCGCCAAAGGCGTTGCGCGCCTGGTCGGGGACGATCTTGTCCAGCGACTGCAGGATGGTCGACTGCGCCACTGGCTGCGCGAACGGCACCTGCGGCAGCCAGGCAATTGCGCTTGCCAGCAACCAGGCAATGACCGCTAGTGATGCAATCGCCAGTCCGGTGCCGGCCAGGCTGTCGACGAAACGCACCGGAGACCACGTCAGCGCGGCCTTGAGCCTGCGACCGATCAGCGATGCCAGGTACTGTCCCAGCAGCGCAGCAATGATCACTCCACCGATCACCAGGACTGCCCGGATACTGCTGCTGGTCGACATGGTGCCAACCAGATTTGGCAGGAGCAGCGCCCCGAGGATTCCCCCGCCGAGGAAGCCCACGAAGGACAGCACGCCCGCAACAAAACCCCGTCGCCAGCCCGCCCACGCGAAGACCACCGTGGCCCCGATCAGCGCCCAGTCAACGACGTTCATCTCAGCCTCGACTCGGCAGTTCGATGCGTCGCGATCGATCCCACGGCTTGGCAAGGCCGGCGGCCGCAAGGAGCAGATCCAGCAATCCGGCGGTGAAGCCCCACACGAGCATGTCGGACACGGTGAACGCCGGTCCGGTGTACCCCGATGGGTGAACGACCTGGTACCGATTGTCCGGATCAATGAGCGCGGTGATCGGCACTGCGCTGACCGTGGCCACTTCCCGCCGGTCCACGGGGTGAAGGTCCACCATGGTGTGCCACCACGCCAGGACCGGGCTGACACCAAAGTCACTGACCGAAAGCCACAGATCAGGAAGTTGTGCGAGCGGGGTTACGTGGTCGGCGGACAGGCCGACCTCCTCCCGTGCCTCGCGCAAGGCCGCGGCCACGACATCAGCATCCTGCGGATCGACCGCGCCGCCGGGAAAGGCGGGCTGCCCCGGGTGGGCGCGCATATCGGCGGCTCGCTGAATCAGCAGCAGGCGGCCTACCCCGTGGGCGTCTTGGCCCCCGGCGATCAGCACGGCAGCGGCTCGTCCGCCATCGGGCGGCGGTACCTGCACGTCCAGGGATTGGGCTGACATCTGCGTAGCTGCCCGACTCATGTCGGCCAACCAGGTGGGCACGGTGTCCGATATTGGGTGCAATGCCCGACCGTGGCGCAGCCAGCGATCCTCCATGCCCGATTTGGGTGGTTGAGGATCCGCGGGCATGCCTGCAAGGGTAAGCCCGTTGCGACCTGCCCTGTTCAGCGAAGGCGTCATGCGCAACAATGTGGGCGTCCAACTATCTGGGAGGTGACCGTGGACGATGTGCTGATGCAGTCCCCCCTGTTCTCTGCGTTGGATGCTGAAGCCGCCGCCGCATTGCGGGCGAGCTTGACTGAGTCGCTGGTCGCCAAGGGTGACACGCTGTTCCGCGAGGGCGAGCCCGGCGACAAGATGTTCATGATCTTGGACGGCAAGGTCAAGCTCGGACAGTCGTCCGCCGATGGTCGCGAGTCCTTGCTGGCGGTCATGGGTCCCGGAGAGATCTTCGGTGAACTGAGCCTGTTCGATCCCGGGCTTCGCACCTCAACGGCCACGGCACTGACCGACGCCGTGGTGCTCGGTCTGAGCAATGAGCAGTTGCGGCCGTGGCTGGCCGGTCGTCCCGAAGTTGCTGCGGCGCTCCTGCAGGCATTGGCGCGGCGCTTGCGGCGAACGAATGAGGCCATGGCCGACCTGGTGTTCTCCGATGTGCCCGGTCGGGTCGCCAAGGCACTGATGGATCTGGGTGAGAAGTTTGGTCAGGTCACCGGGGAAGGCCTGATTGTGACGCATGACATGACGCAAGAAGAACTCGCGCAGCTGGTCGGGGCCTCGCGCGAGACCGTGAACAAGGCACTTGCCGACTTCGCCCAGCGCGGTTGGATCAGGCTTGAATCACGGCAGGTGACGATTTTGGACGTGGAGCGACTGGGTCGTCGCGCCCGATAACCACCGCAGTCCTGGGCACCGAGCACTCAGTGGTGCTGCAGGTATTCCAGTTGTGCCTGGACGGTCATGCGCGCTGCGTTGAGCACTCCCGGCGCAACATTGGCGTAGACAACGGCCAGTACCCCATCAACATCGCGCACGCCCTGATCCCACAGCGCACGCACCTGTCGCAATCGGTCCTGCCGATGCCTGACGTAGGCATCAATGACCCCGCCCGGATCATCAAGGGTTGGCCCATGTCCGGGCAGTAGGGCATCGACATCCAGCGCAGTGATCACCTCAGCCAGGACATGCAATGACTCCAGGTATGCCTGCAGGTTTCCATCGGGCCAGGCGATCACGGACGTGCCGCGCCCCAACACCGTGTCCCCGGTGACCAGCATGCGTTGCGCTGGTAGGGCAAAGCACAAGCTGTCCGTTGAGTGACCGGGGGTGGCTACGACACGGACCTCAACACCTGCAGCATGCACCACGTCTCCTGCGACCAGGCCTTCCTGGCCGGAGCACATCAACGGATCAAGGGCACGCACGGGGGCACCGGTCACCTCGCACAGTTCACGCGCCCCCTGGGAGTGATCTGCATGACCATGGGTCAACACGATCTGCCGGACTCCGCCGCGCAGGTCGGCATAGTCGATGATGGCTTGTCGATGGACACGATCACCGGGGCCCGGATCAATCACGATCACTCCGCGGCTATCTGGACCGGACAGGATCCAGGTGTTGGTGCCATCCAACGTCCACGCAGATGGATTGGGCGCCAGGATGCAGTGCACACCGGGTGCGATGTCACCGCCATGCCAGGGCCGCTGATTGTCGCCGATCACGAGCGGGCGCCGTTCACTGCCGAACCCCCTCGGTTTCCAGGTCACCAGGTGCGCCGGTGTCGTCGGCGAGCACTTCGCCGGTGTAGGCGTGGACCAGTTGCCAGCGAACACCGCCGCGACCGTCGGGCACCGGCATTGGCGTGCGCGGTGTCACCGCGCACGTGCGTGCGTAGTCCATCACCGCTGCCACGGTCGGATACTGGTTGAGCATGCCCAGTGATGCCAGGGTCGGTTGCAGCATCGGCATGTCACCGGCCTGGTGGCGCTGCAAGGCCTCAGCCGGAGTGATCCAGCACGTGAACTCCGATTCAGCGGAGGCAGCATGGGCCTGCTGGCCTTCGGGCATCAAGGCCACGAAGAAGGAGACGTCGAACCGACGAGTCTCAAACGCCGGCGTCACCCAGTGATCGATCAGGGCAAATGACGATTCGGTGAGAGGTGCAGCCGCCAGATTCACTCCGGCTTCTTCATGCACTTCGCGGATTGCTGCCGCGATACCGGCCGACAGCACCGGTGCGGTGGTCGATGCCCGCGCGGCCACGGCATCCAACGGGTATCGCGGATCCAGGATGTGCGGTGCCAATTGATCTTCGGGATCGATCGCGCCCCCGGGAAAGACATGCATGCCGGGAGCGAACTTCATGCTCAGCGGCCGACGCATCAAGAACGTGTGCAGTCCGGCCTCATCATCGCGAAGCAGCATCACCGTCGTTGCCGGCCGTGGCTCGACGATGTCCCAATCCTGCAGTCCGTATGCCAGCTTGCGGGCACGCTCCGTGGCCAGGGATGGGTTCACGCTGAGCGCACCTGCACGATGACCTCGACTTCCACCGGTGCATTGCGTGGCAGTACTGCCACGCCAACCGCCGACCGAGCGTGCTGGCCGGCATCACCAAATGCCGCACTGAGCAGGTCAGATGCTCCATTGATCACTGCCGGCTGACCGTCGAAGTCCGCGTCACTGGCAACGAAGCCCACGACCTTGACCACCTGGACGACCAAGTCCAGGTCGCCGATCAGGTCCTTGACCGCCGCCATGGCGTTCAGCGCGCACACCGCGGCTAGGTTATGGGCGAGCGCACTGCTGACTTCTGCCCCGACCTTGCCCGTAGCGACCAACTGGCCGTCCACGATCGGCAACTGTCCTGAGGTGAAGACCAGGTCGCCACTGCGGACCGCCGGGACATACGAGGCCACCGGTGCGGCCACCTTCGGCAGCGAGCGGCCAAGGCCCTGCAGTCGCGTTTCGACCGCAGAACTCACGGCAGTTCGCGCTTGAGGTAGGCGACCATGTTCTCCGGGTTCGGCCCGGGCACCACCTGCACGAGCTCCCATCCATCCTGGCCCCAGGTATCCAAGATCTGCTTGGTGGCGTGAACGAGCAGCGGCACTGTGGCGTATTCCCATCGCTTCATGTCGTGAGAGTAGTCGCCTCCCATGAGGCACGACATAGGCTGGTGGGATGAACCCAGCGGCCTGGCCAGG
>CAIKZY010000182.1 GCA_903832025.1 uncultured Actinomycetes bacterium | reverse complement strand
CACCCCCGGGGAGGTCCACCTGGGTCACGTCGCCGGTGACCACCATCGTGGAGCCGAAGCCCAGCCGCGTCAGGAACATCTTCATCTGCTCCGCGGTGGTGTTCTGCGCCTCGTCCAGGATGATGAATGCGTCGTTGAGCGTGCGTCCACGCATGTAGGCAAGCGGCGCCACCTCAATCGTGCCGCTGGTGATCAGCCGCGGAATGGAGTCCGGATCGATCATGTCGTGCAAGGCGTCGTACAGGGGCCGGAGGTAGGGATCGATCTTCTCCGAGAGAGTGCCAGGCAAGAACCCCAGTCGTTCACCTGCCTCCACTGCTGGTCGGGTCAGCACGATGCGATTGATCCGCTTGGCCTGCAATGCCTGTACCGCCTTGGCAACTGCCAGGTATGTCTTTCCAGTTCCGGCCGGGCCGATGCCAAACACGATGGTGTTCTCGTCGATTGCGTCGACATACCGCTTCTGGTTCAAGGTCTTGGGGCGAATGGTTCTGCCCCGATTGCTGAGAATGTTCGCGGTCAGCACCTCCGTGGGGCGGGCACCGCTGCGCAGGAGGGAAATCGATCGCTCAACCGAATCGGCAGTCAGGCCCTGCCCGGTACGAAGTACTGCCAGCATCTCGGCGAACAATATGTCCAGTTGCCCAACAACTTCGGCACTTCCTGAGATCGTGATCTTGTTCCCGCGCACCAGGATGTCAGCATCGTGATACACCGATTCGATCAGTCGCAGGAACTGATCCTCAACACCGAGCAGTGCCACCATCGCCTGCGACGCGGGCACGGTGATTTCACTATGGGCCAGCGCGGGGACACCTGATGCGGACATGGTCATCGCGCCCTATCCCGGTGGCCAGGTCAATGACCTGCCGCCTAGAACATGCGCATGCGCATGGAACACGGACTGCCCTGCGTGTTCGCCGGTATTGAATACCAATCGATAGTCGGTCAGGCCCTGCAGCTCAGCAGCGGATTGAGCCGCCTGGATCACCTGTCCGGCCAGCAGTGGATCCGCTGCGGCCAACGCACCGGCGTCGCGGTAATGCGCCACAGGAATGACCAGCAGATGCACCGGTGCCTGGGGGTTGATGTCCCGGAAAGCCACGACTTGGTCGGTGCGCAGCACCACGTCGGCAGGAATGGTTCCGGCAGCGACGCCGCAGAACAGGCAATTGGTCACTGGATCATCATCCCATGGCCGAAATGGCGGCTGTTTGCGCCGACAGGTAGGTCACGGCAAAGGCACCTGCCGCGGAGGAGCGGACGATGCGTGGACCAAGACTGATCGCCGTGGCACCGGCACTGCACATCTGCGCCACCTCGGCATCATCCAGCCCGCCCTCAGGGCCGACCACGATCACCATCGAGCCGGTACGGGCAGGGGCATGGTCGGCGACAGCGATGCGCGCCTGCTCGTGGAGAACCACTGCACAATCTGCGTCTGCGATCAGCTCGCACACCTGCACTAACGAGGCCACCGCGTGCACACGCGGGATGCGAGCTCGCCTGGACTGCTTGCTTGCCGCTGCAGCTGCCTGCTGCCACTTGGCCCGTGACTTCTCCGCCTTGTCTGCACGCCATATGCTCACCGATCGACTGGCTGCATACGGAACCACGGTATCCACGCCCGCTTGCGTCATCAGGTCGACGGCCAGTTCCCCGTGATCGGATTTCGGGATTGCCTGGATGACGGTGAAAGCCAGCGCGGGCGCGGGCTCGATGATGACCTGCTCTGCACGGACGTGCAGGTGTTTTGGCTCAATGCACTCCACGGTTCCGCGTACGCGAATGCCATCACCGTCGACGAGTTCGATCAGCTCGCCGACCCGCACCCGGACGACAGCGATGGCGTGATGAGCCTCGGGCCCCGACAGCACCACCAGCTCGCCGACGTCGGGAGTCGAGCCGGGATCTGTGAAGAACACCGATGCGCTCACTTGGAGTTGAACGCATCCTTCAAGCGGGAGAACAGTCCGCCACTTTCGGAATCATGCGCGCCTACCTGTTCGGCATGCTCGTCGCGAAGATCGGCGAGCGAACGAAGCAGTTGCTCCTGCGCGGCATCAAGCTTGGTGGGAATGGTCACGGACAGGTGGACATGCAGGTCTCCGCGGCCACCGCCGCGCAGCCTGCCAGCACCCTTGCCCTTCAAGATGAGCACTTCGCCTGGCTGCGTGCCGGGGCGCACGTCAATATTCGTCGGGCCATCGAAGGTCGTCAAGGACACCGTGGATCCCAGTGCGGCAGTGGTCATCGGCACCGAGACGGTGCAATGCAAATCCTCGCCATGACGCTCAAACACCGGGTCAGCCGCCACGACGATCTCCACGTACAGATCTCCGGCCGGGCCGGCATTGGGTCCGACCTCACCTTCACCGGCCAATTGAATGCGCGTGCCGGTGTCCACTCCGGGCGGGATGGCGATTGTGAGATTCCGGCGGGTGCGCACTCGGCCATCCCCGGCGCATTCGTGGCACGGATGAGCGATGGTCGTGCCAAATCCTTGACAGGTTGGGCAAGGCCGGGAGGTCATGACCTGTCCCAGGAATGAACGCTGCACTTGCTGAATCTCACCACGGCCCTTACACATCACGCACGTCTCGGGCTCGGAGTTGGCTGCCGTTCCCTTTCCAAGACAGGTGTTGCACGCAGTCGCCGTATCGATGGCCAATTCACGGGTGTCACCAAAGACCGCAGTGTTCAAGTCAACCTGGATCCGGATCAGCGCATCCTGTCCTCGCCGACTGCGCGTGCGAGGTCCCCGCTGGCCTGCGCCATTGCCGCCGAAGAAGGCGTTCATGATGTCACCGAAGTCGAAGCCGGCATTGAATCCGCTGAACCCACCGGATGCACTCAATGGGTCGCCGCCCATGTCGTACATCTGTCGCTTTTCCGGATCGGACAACACCTCATAGGCGGCAGTGACGATCTTGAACCGTTCCTGGGCGTCCGGATCGGGATTCACGTCTGGGTGCAGCTCTCGGGCCAACCTGCGGTATGCCTTCTTGATTTCATCGGCTCCGGCATCGCGGGAGACATTGAGCAACTGGTAGTAGTCCACGGCCATAGTTACTGCTCATCCAGGATTCGGGTGACGTACTGCGCCACGGCTTGTACTGCGGAAATCGCACCTGCGTAGTCCATGTGTGTCGGTCCGACCACGCCGAGGGAGGCAACGGTTTGGTCACCACGGCTATATCGGCCGGTGACCACCGACGTGGCCTCCAAGGCTTCGACATCGTTCTCGTGCCCAATGCGCACGGTGACCCCGCCTGCGCTGCTGACCTCCCCCAGGAGTCGCATGAGCACCACCTGCTCGTCCAAGGCTTCCAGCACCGGCTGAATCGACAGCGGGAACGCCTCGCCGTACCGAGCCAGGTGCGCGGTTCCGCCCAGGACCACTCGTTCGTCGATACGCTCGGTCACCGCCTCCAGCAGCGTGGCCACCACGGTCCCGACCAATCCCTGGTCCTCAGGGGCAAAGGACTCCGCGAATCGCGCAAGGACCTCCGGCACTGAGGAAAAGGGCTTGCCGCTCACCGTTGAGATCAATCGTGCGCGCAGATCGGCAAGCAACTGATCGCTGATTGGCGCCGCGCACTCGATCACCCGCTGCTCTACTCGGCCGGTATCCACGATCAGCACCATCATCAATCGAGTGCTGCTGAGCGAGATGAGCTCGATATGACGCACACTGCTGCGTGCCAACGACGGGTACTGCACCATCGCAACCTGCTGGGTCAACTGTGCCAGAAGTTTGACCGTGCGCACCATGATGTCGTCCAGATCCACCGCCGATTCCATGAACACCTGGATGGCTCGCCGCTCGGCGCTGGACAGTGGCTTGACCTGCGTCAAGCGATCGACGAACAGTCGATACCCAAGATCGGTGGGCACCCGGCCGGCGCTGGTGTGTGGCTGGGTGATGAAGCCCTCGTCTTCCAAGGCAGCCATGTCATTGCGAATCGTCGCCGGTGATACACCAAGGTTGTGCCGTTCGACCAGCGCCTTGGAACCAACCGGCTCGTGGGTGGCGACATAGTCGTCCACGATGGCCCGAAGCACCGCCAGTCGGCGATCGTCGACCATGGCACCTCCTCGCAGGCCCGCGCTACTCTCGAAGTTGGCACTCCGAGGCCGTGAGTGCCAATTGTAGTCAGAACTGCCGTACCGGCACCCCCGACGCTCAGTCCCCCAGCAAGTCCCTCACGACCGCATCGGCCAACAACCGCCCGGATGCGGTGAGCTGGACACGATCCCCCGACACCTGGACCTGACCTTTGCCCACCAGGTCTGCAAGCGCCTTGGGATCAGGAACATCGGCGATCGCCAGGCCTTCGCGCAGCCGGACACCGAGCATGACCGTTTCCATCTGCCGCTGCCGTTCATCGGGCTGCTCGATTCCCGCTCGCGGGTCCCCGTCCAGCAACCCCTGGACATACCTCTGGGGGTGCTTGTGATTCCACCAACGGTGCCCGCCGATGAAACTGTGAGCCCCTGGCCCGATTCCCCACCACTGGTCATTGCGCCAATAGCCGAGGTTGTGGCGGCACTGGCCGCCGGCACGCGACCAGTTGGACACCTCGTACCAGGTAAATCCGGCGTCCGTGAGGAGCTGGTCGATCAATTCGTAGCGATCAGCAGCAACATCATCATCGGGCTGGGCAATCTGCCCGGACTGCACGCGCCTGGCCAGCGGCGTGCCGTCCTCCACGATCAGTGCGTAGGCCGAGATGTGATCCACTTCCGCTGCAACGGCAAGGGCAACGGAGGTTCGCACGTCGTCGTCGGTCTCCGACGGCGTCCCGTAGATCAAGTCCATGCTCACGTGCGCAAACCCGGCGGATCTGGCCATCTGGGCTGCCCGAGCCGCTGCACCGGGGGTGTGGGTGCGCTCAAGGATTCGAAGGACTGAGTTCGAGGCCGATTGCATGCCGATGGAGATTCTGGTGAAGCCACCTTGACGCAGTTGGTCGAAGAATTCCTGATCCACCGAATCAGGATTGACCTCGCAGGTCACCTCGACATCGTCAGCCAGACCAAGGTGATCGTCAATGGCCCGCAGGATCTCGATCAACGGTGCAGCTCCGAGCAATGACGGCGTTCCTCCTCCGAAGAACACGGTGTCCGCTGGCACCGGCCCGAGCCGCTGTCCTGCCATGGCGACCTCGGTGATCAAGTGCCGGTGAAAGGTCTCGCGGACGACGGAAGCACCCAGTTCGGTCGCGGTGTAGGTATTAAAGTCGCAGTATCCGCAGCGGCTGGCGCAAAACGGTATGTGGACATACACCCCGAACGGCACTAGGACTTCTTGGCGCTGGAGGTCTCCGATGTGGAAAGCGCCGCGATGAATGCCTCTTGCGGAACTTCGACGCGACCCACCATCTTCATGCGCTTCTTGCCTTCCTTCTGCTTTTCCAGCAGCTTGCGCTTCCGGCTGATATCACCGCCGTAGCACTTGGCAAGGACATCCTTGCGAATCGCGCGGATGGTCTCGCGGGTGATGACTCGCGATCCGATTGCTGCCTGAATCGGCACTTCGAACTGCTGGCGAGGAATGAGCTCCTTGAGCTTGACCGTCATCATCGTGCCGTAGCTCATCGCCTTGTCTCGATGCACGATGGCGCTGAATGCATCTACCGGCTCGCCGTGCAGCAGGATGTCGACCTTGACCAGGTCGGCTTGCTGCTCGCCGGACAGTTCGTAGTCCAACGACGCATAGCCGCGCGTCTTTGATTTCAGCTGGTCGAAGAAATCGAACACGATCTCCGCTAGGGGCAGGGTGTACCGCAGTTCAACGCGATCCTCAGACAGATAGTCCATGCCAAGCATCAGTCCGCGACGCTGCTGGCACAGTTCCATGACCGTGCCCACGAACTCGGTGGGCAAGATCACCGTAGCGCGGACAATGGGCTCGAAGATTTGCGAGACCTTGCCGTTGGGAAACTCGCTGGGGTTCGTCACGGTGATTTCCGTGCCGTCGTCTTGGACGAGTCGGTAGATCACGTTGGGTGCCGTGGAGATCAGGTCCAGATTGGCCTCACGCTCCAGACGCTCACGCACGATTTCCATGTGCAGCAGTCCCAGGAATCCGCAGCGGAAGCCAAAGCCCAGCGCCAGTGATGTCTCAGGCTCGTACACCAATGCAGCGTCGTTGAGCTTGAGCTTGTCGAGGGCATCGCGCAATTCCGGATAATCTGAGCCATCTATCGGATACAGGCCGGAGTAGACCATGGGCTTTGGATCTCGATATCCGCCAAGTGCCTGCGTGGCTCCCTTGGTCGCCGTGGTCACCGTGTCACCAACTCGAGACTGACGTACATCCTTCACGCCGGTGATCAGGTATCCGACCTCGCCGACGCCAAGACCCTGACATGGAATGGGCTCTGGGCTGATGATGCCCACTTCGAGCAACTCATGCACAGCACCGGTCGACATCATGGCGACCTTGTCCCGGGTGCCGATCCGCCCATCAATGACACGCACGTACGTGACCACGCCGCGATAGGTGTCGTAGGCAGAGTCGAAGATCATCGCCCTGGCCGGCGCCTGGGCATCACCCATCGGAGCCGGCACCTGTTCCACAACTCGCTGGAGCACTTCGCGCACGCCTAGACCGGTCTTGGCCGAAGTCAGCAGCACATCGGCGGGATCGCAGCCGATAATCCGAGCCAGTTCAGCCGCGTACTTCTCCGGTTGGGCAGCCGGCAGGTCGATCTTGTTGAGCACCGGCACGATCATCAGGTCGTTTTCCAGCGCGAGGTACAAATTGGCCAACGTCTGGGCCTCGATGCCCTGTGCTGCGTCCACCAGCAGGACAGCTCCCTCGCAGGCAGCCAGCGAGCGAGACACCTCGTAGGTGAAGTCCACGTGCCCGGGGGTGTCGATCAGGTTGAGGCGGTAGGTCTGGCCGTTGGGGTGCTTCAGGCTGAGGCACACCAGAT
>CAIKZY010000181.1 GCA_903832025.1 uncultured Actinomycetes bacterium | reverse complement strand
TCATCGCCGGGGAAGCCGCCGCCGAAGCTGACGATGCGGCGGTGACGTTGACGTGGATGTACATCACGACCGTGGCCGACTTGGACTTCGGGTTACCGTCGTACACGGTGATGCGCGTCTTGCCGGGCGCCAGTCCGGTCAGTCCTGGCTTGGTCACCACGCCGCCGGCGCTGGATTGTTGATGCAATTTCACCACGCCGTGCTTTGCGGCCACCAGCACGATCTTGTTGGTCTTGTCATTGGCCGGCAGTCCAGCGAAGACCACCGCCTGGCCGACGACGATGTGAACCCGCTTGCCGTTGCTGGCGGTGGTCACCGAGATTGGCGCCCAGGTCCCCGGAGTGGTGCCGACTGCAGCGGTGGATGGTGAGCTCGACGGCAGCACGCTTGGTGTCGCCGAGCCAGATGATGAGCTGCCGCCACACGCTGCCAGTAAGCCGGCAGTTGCCAGGAGTGCGGCTGATGCCACGACGGTGCGCTTGCCAAGATTCATGTCTCCTGCTTTCCCACGTGAAACGTCGACCCAAGTGGTCGTCGCCAATCGAACTATCTCCATGCTGCCACGACAACCATGGTCTTGGGGCCATTGCGCGGGGGGTGTTTTTGCAACGCATTCCCCTCTCGGACCGCAGGTGTCACAGTGATCGGCTAGGTTCGGGTGAGTCAATTGCAGCGGAGGGGGGGGTGCCATGAGACTTCGCAACGGCAGGTCGGCGTTGATTTTCACTGGCGTGGTGTCGGTGGCCTGCCTGCTCTCATCACCGGCGTATGCGGATTTCAACGGATTGCCAAACTCAGCCCGAACGCCGGGAGCGCTAAGCGCATCGGTTACCCAGGCCACCATCGGGCAGACGATTTGCGTTGCCGGCTACACCACGTCCGTGCGACCCCCGCAGTCGTATACCCATGCGCTCAAGGTGGCCCAACTGGCTTCGGGTTACACCGTTGGCGGATCGACGGCCACCGCCGACTACGAGGAAGACCACCTGGTGCCCTTGGAGCTTGGGGGCAGCCCCACCTCACCGAAGAACCTGTGGCCGCAGCCATGGGCAGGACCACTTGGTGCCCGCCAGAAGGATGCCCTCGAGAATGCATTGCACCGTTTGGTGTGCTCAGGGCAACTTCCGCTGGCCACCGCGCAGCGTGTCTTCGAGCAGAACTGGGTCGCCGGCTACCGGCAGTACATCCTCGGCCGATCAGCGGGGTGACCAAGCCGACACCACGCCAGTGACGACGAGGCTGTCTGCCGACACGGGCTAATCCCCAAGCAGCCGTAGGGCGTCTTGTGCGTCGAGCACGGCATCGATGCGCTTGGCCTCTGCAGCATCGGCGCGCATCCACAGGATCAAGATGAGCAGCAGGAACGGCACGTCCATCCCCTCGCCGACTGCCCACAAGATCGCCCCGGCGGTGTGCTGGTCGTCATGCGCCCATTGCAGTCCACCGGGGTCGCCATGCAGGGCATACCAGCCACCGCCCACCAGCGTCGTGGTGAAGAACAAGATGGCGCCGGGAATGGCGTCCACGATCAGTTCGAAGAACGCGAAGAACAGCAGAACCGGGTAAGCGATCGAGTGCGCGGGAACCTGGCCGTCCACAATGCTCAGTACGGCAAGCGTCCCGACCAGCAGCACGATCACCTGCATCGCGCCAGATGCCACGGCGTTGGTCAGGGTGAGCCTGAGCAGTCCGGTGAAGACCACCAGCACCGGCAGAGCCAGCAAAATCAGCGCGGTGATCAGTGGATGGGATGCCAGGCGAATTGGACGCGAGTCGAACACCGCCGAGATCAGTCCGCCAACTCGCCCCTGCTCTCCTGATGCCCGACGGACAAGGAGTACCGGTGCGGTGAGCGTGATCAGTACCGGGATGATCAGGCTCAGCAGCACCAGCTGTGTCATGTATGCAGCCAACGACCGATGCGCCATGGCCGCCGGCCACCAGCAGATCGTGATCACCAGCCCCGGTAGCACCAGGCCGTACATGATCAGCGATCGCCAGGCGGGCCACCGCTGTCCGCTGGCTCGGAGTCGCGTCAAGGCCCATGTGTAGCCAACCCCCAGGGCAACGGTCAGCGCCAGGATTGCAGGGCTGATCGTCCACTGCGCGAGCTGGCTGCTCATGACACCTCCTGCGCGCACGGTATCTGGCTGACTGCTGCGGAATCAGCAGGCGGTCCCCAAGCCATTACGATCACTGCATCCAGGACAGGTTCGGGAGGCACAGTGAGGTTCCATCGCGGGCGCACGATCGTGATTGCGCTGGCGGTCGGGGTTGTCGCCGGATTGCTGCTGCCACTGATCGTTCCCCTGCGATACGCACCGTCCCTGGGCTGGGATGTCATGGCCGGCGTGTTCCTATTGCTTACCTGGACTGAGATCTGGCCCATGGATGGCGCGCGCACTCGAGAGGCCGCAGTCCCGGAGGATGCATATCCTGTGGCCGATGACGTCGCGGTGATCTGCGCCGCGCTGGTCAGCATCGTGACCGTCGCCTTGCTGTTGACGCATCAAAGTGACGCGACGCTGGGTTCCAAGCTGGCCAAGACCGCATTGGGAGTGCTGTCCCTGGTGCTGTCATGGGCGGTGGTTCATACGGTGTACACCCTGAAATACGCCCGCACCTACTACAGCGAGCCCGAAGGGGGAATCACCTTCCACAATGACCTCCCGCCGGCGTACTCGGACTTTGCCTATGTGGCATTCGGCATCGGGATGGCATTCCAGGTCGCTGACACTGATATTCGCACGGGTGGATTTCGCAAGATCATCTTGCGGCACGCATTGCTGTCGTTCCTGTTCGGCGCCTTGATCCTGTCGGTGTCGATCAACCTGATTGCCGGGATGAATGCTTAACGTCTGTCTTCACTGAGTTCGCCGAATCCGGTGCAACGATCTGTCACAATGATGTTATGGGTCGTTGGCAAGTAGTGAATGCACGCTTGAATCCGCTGAGTCCGGCACTGTCCACGATTCACGGCGACGGCGGCCGAATCACCGCAGTGACCGAACGATCATTCGTCGACGTTGACGCAGAGACGATCGACGCCTATGGCGCATCAGTGTTCCCAGGCATCGATGATTCACACTGCCATGCATACCTGTTGGGTCGGTCCTTATTGGCGTGTGACTTACTTGGGTCACAGAGCGTTCAGGAGCTTGGCGTCCGGCTCCAGGGTGCTTCTCCGGAAGCAAGCGGCTGGATCCGAGCTCGCGGCTGGGATGGAACACGGATCAGCGGCTCCGGACCCGGTGGGCAATTGTGCGCGGCGGATCTTGACCAGGTCTGGTCCGAAAGACCGGTGATTTGCTACGACCAAACCGGGCACCAGGCGCTGTGCAACAGCGCGGCACTTCGGGCAGCAGCGGTGGATCGCAACACCCCCGACCCCACGGGGGGTGTCATCGTTCGGGACGCATCTGGCGCACCAACCGGGCTCTTGCTTGAGGCCGCGGTGGCGAATGTGAACGCGGTCATCCCTGCCGTTTCGGAAGCGGAGCAGCGAATGGCAATCCTGACTGCTCAACGGGAACTGCACCGAAATGGCGTTACCGCAATCACCGATCCGGGCTTAGGGCCGGGTGCGCCAACGTTGATGGATGGCAGCGGAGATCTTCGAGCGGTGGCGGCGTATCGAGCGTTGGCCGACGGCGATGAATTGCGGTTACGGACCACCATCATGCTGCTGTTCGGGGGGCTGGGGGGAACCACGGCTGAGGCAGTGGCATCTGGGCTGGACACGTGGGGACCACCTGATGTTTCGCAGCATGAATGCTGGGTTCAAGTCAATCAGGTCAAGGTATTCGCTGATGGAATACCACGATCGCGAACCGCGTGGCTGTCCGAGCCGTATGACGATTGTTCCTGCGGGCACCTTCAAGTCAGTGGTTTCAGTGACGCAGACAAGGTTCAAGAGCTTCATGACATTGTTGCGGCTGCAGCCTCTCGGGGCTGGCAGACAGGAGCGCATTCCATCGGCGATCGGGCCATCAGCAGCTACATCGACGCCGTGGCTGCCACCGGTACTCCCGAGTTACGACACTACGTGATTCACGGTGACCTCGTGCAGCGCAGTGACCTCGATCGGATGCACCGCCTGTCCATGGGGCTGAACACCAACCCTTCCATTCGGTGGCAAGTGGGGCATCGGGTCGACTCGCTCCTGGGAGTGCAGCGAAATACTGGGCGGCAACCGCTGGCCGATGCCGTTGCTGCGCGGGTGAACCTCGCGTTCTCCAGTGACTCACCGGTCGCTAGTCCAAATTGGCAGCTGATTTCCGCAGCGGCCATGTCCAGGAACCTCAGCGATGACCCTCACTACACCGATCGTCAGGTCGTGGACTCCACGATCGCCGTGCACGCACTGACCATGGCCGGTGCCTGGCAGTCACGCAGTGAATCCTGGCGGGGTCAACTGGCAATCGGCCAGGTTGCCGATCTGATAGTGATGGATCGAGCAGTGAGCTGGGAAGAGCCCTGGTCGATCACTGAGGCGAAGATTGCCCGCACGATCGTAGGTGGGAATCAGGTATACGCGGCGTGACGTCAATTGCTACGCTCACGGCAATGACGACGGTCGATGACACCACCATGCAAGGCGTGCACCAGTGAACGTCCTAGTGATCATTGCCGATCAACTTCGTCGGGATCATTTGGGATTCGGTGGCAATGACATAGTGCGCACGCCGAACCTGGATCGGCTCGCCGCACGGAGTCAGAATTTCGCGCAGGCATTTGTCACTAATCCAGTGTGCATGCCCAATCGTGCTTCCATCATGACTGGTCGTTGGCCGAGTGCTCACGGGTTACGCACCAACGGTCTGCCACTTGATCCCCACGTGCCAACGTTTGTCCGCGAGCTGAAGGACGCTGGGTACCGGACCTCAGCGATTGGAAAGATCCACCTGCAGCCCATGGGATACCCGTTTGAGGATTTCCAACTTGATGAGATCAAGAAGGCGATGCCGGAACTGTGGGACAGGGCAGTTGCGGGTCCGTACGGCGAAGAATTTCAGTCTTGGGAGGACTTCCGCCTCCATCGGGACGGAAATGTGCGCATGCCCTCGGACTACTACGGTTTTGATGATGTGGAATTGACGGTCGGGCACGGCGATCAGCAGGCTGGCGCCTATGTCTCCTGGGCGCGCGAGCGGGGCTGGGACCCAGCTGCTCAGTCGGGAGCGGCGAACGCCTTGGAAACATTCCCGGGATGGAATCAGATCTACGCCTCGGCTGTCCCGGCATCGCTTCACCCCAACACGTTCATCGCTGAACAGTCAATCGCCAGGTTGCGTCAGTATGCCCAAGCTGGCCAGTCATTTGTCATGCAGGTGTCCTTCCCTGATCCACACCACCCATTCGCCCCACCCGCTGAGTACTTCCATCGGCACAGCCCGACGAACATGCCGCTTCCGAGGACTTTCCACGATCCGCTTGAGTCAGCCCCGGCGCATATTCAGCAGATTGCCGGCGATCGGGGCAAGCCAGGTCAGGACTGGACGTTGATCTGGGCACCGACCGATGAGCAGTATCGCCATGCGCTGGCAGCAGAACTGGGCTCAGTTGAGTTCCTGGATGATGTCATTGGCGGGATTCTGCGAGAGCTCGACCAGTTGGGACTGAGTGAGGACACGCTGGTGATCTTCACCTCAGACCACGGTGATGTTTTCGGCGATCACGGATTGATGCTCAAGCATTTCACCCACTACGAGGGAGTGCTTCGAGTCCCATTGCTTCTGGCTGTGCCGCAGGTACCGGGCGAGATCCACCACGAGCTGGTATCCAGTGCGGATATCGCAGCCACGGTAACGGACCTGTGCCTGGATGCAGCGATGCCCGGCGCACAAGGACGTTCGCTGTCCTGCCTGTGGACTGACGAACAACGCCCATGGAGGCAGGCGCTGCTTATTGAGGAAGATCAGCCATTTGCGATGCCGGGATTGAGCGTTCCGGTGCGCATCAGAACAGTGCTCACCCCAGACTTGCGGTACACGCGAATTCTGAACGAACCATGTGATGAACTCTTTGACCGCATCCGTGATGCTGATGAACTCCGGAATCTTGCTGGCCTCGACGAAGCCGCAGCCCTTGAAAGCCAGGCCAATAGAGCCCTGGCGACAGAACTCATGCGTATCGATGATGATTCCAGGATTCCGTATGACGCAGCCTGAGAACAGCCCCCGCTGGGCCAAGGATCATCTCAGCGATGGCGTTGACCCAGACGCCCGCTTCTCGCTCGCAAACGAACGAACCTTCCTTGCGTGGATTCGCACAGCGTTGGGAATGATTGCCCTCGGCATAGGGATAGCGACGTTCGTGAGTTCGCACGTCAGTGCCACCGATGGGAAGAACGCCACGTACTACATGAGTGTGCTCATTGCCATCGCACTGGTGTTGCTCGGAGGCCTGGTATCCGGAATGAGCTGGCTACGCTGGCTGCGCGTCGAACAATCAATGCGTGCACAACAGGGCATCCCGGCACCACGATTGGCACCGCTGCTTGCCATTGGCATCTCTGCGATCGCCGTGCTTGCGGTCGTAGCTGTTGCTCTGCGGATGTAGGCACAGTGGACCCAGATGATGCACACCGTCAGTTAATCAATGACTTGCGCATGGGCCAACAAGTCGAGCGGACCGCCCTGGCATGGAATCGAACCCTGACCGCACTTGCAGGTGTGATCGGCCTGATTGGGCTGCATGCCTATCTCAATCATGGGGATGCAGCCCTGAGTGTCGTGTGCGCGATTGCGGGAGTGTTGACGCTGCTCTTGAGTGCGCAAGTGACCTCTGGGCGACATCGGCGCGCCCATCGTCAGCTCCGGCAGCGGAAGTCGACCAGGCTACGGACAGAAGTGGCATTCCTGTCGTGCATCTGCGTGGTAATCGCAGTGCTTGCCGTCATCACGGTCCTGCCGGGCTAGACATTCGATGCCCGACGGCGACCGCGTATTTGTGTACTAATTCGGTTGACAAGGCCGTGTAACAAAATCGTTTCAATTCGAATGAATTTGGTGAATGTGACAAGGACACCGACCTGAGCCGATAGATTCGCATATCAACTGCATTGCCCGATTCGTAGTTCTCAAGGTACAAAGGAGGAACATTGAAGAACGCCAAATTCAAGGCCGCCGCGGCCGCAGGTCTTGCTGCATCGACAATTGCGGTGAGCCTTGCCACCGCGGCCCCGGCCATGGCTGCCACCAACATCACCGTGGGAAGTGTCGCCATCAACGCCATGGGTGTGATTCCGTGGGCGCAGTCCTCGGGAATTTTCGCCAAGAACGGGCTGAATGTCACGGACATCAAGATCTTCCCAGCTCCACCGCCGTCCTTGGCGGCTCTGGCTGCTGGCGCTGTCAACTTTGTCTACGCCCCATCCATCCCGATCCTCAATGCCTACGCAAATGGCGGGATGGACCTGAAAGTTGTTGCAGCAGCAGATGGCTACCCCGCAACTCGGATGGCTGCTGCCAAGAAGAATCCCGCATTGGCGGCAAAACTTGACGACACCGGTACCTGCGTTCAGCCGAATTCCGGAATCAATTCCTGGAAGGACCTGAGCGGCAAGACCGTTTCAGTGCCCGCTCGCGGTGCGCAAGGCGAGGTGACCATCGCCCAGGCAGTGAAGAACGCAGGAGGTAATCCTGCCTCAATCAACTGGGTGACGCTGCCATTCGGTACCGCCCTGGATGCCCTGAAGTCAGGCAAGACGCAGGCAGCCTTCACCGTGGAACCGTTCACCTCGCAGTGCTCGGCAGACGGCCTGAAGAACCTGGGCAGCCCAGGTATCGCATTCTTCGACAAGGAAGTTGCGATTGGCATGTGGGTCACGACAGGTTCGTATGCCGCCGCGAATCCCGGCGTCGTTGCGGCATTCCAAAAGTCGATCGCTCAGGTCGGGGCGTTCGGCAACACCAAGGCCGGCTGGGAGAAGGTGCTCGAGTCAGCGAATCCCACCTACACTCAGGTGGATCTCGCTACCGCTCGCCAGGCGAATCCCTCCTATTTCCCGCCAACAATTGTGAAGCAGGATCTGCAGCTTCCTGCCAACAAGATGTTGGCTTTGGGATATTTGAAGTCACCGCTGAACGTCAGCGGCCTGTTGCTCAAGCAATATCGGAAATAGCACCGATTCCTCGTAGTTAGCGAAGGAGTCGCCGTGAAGTCTGCCGTCAGCCGCATCCCGGCTGGGGTGGTGACGACGGTTGTCGCACTGTTGGTGTGGCAACTCGTCGGATCCTTCGGTCCGCTTCATGGCGACTCCTTCGCTTCTGCGTCACAGGCGATTACCGGACTTTCGAGTCTGGCTCGACAGAGTGATTTTTGGTCTGCCGTAGCGCAAACTGTCGAAATAGCAGCGATCGGCTTCGGGATCTCGGTGCTTATCGCAGTGCCGCTGGGCGTGGTGATTGGCCTGAGTCGCTTCGCCTACCGATCGACCAAATTCACCTTTGACTTCTTCAAAGTCATCCCGCCGATCGTCATTATCCCGATCGCGATTTTGGCGATAGGTCCCACGCTGGAAATGGGCATTTTCCTGGTCGTATTCGCGAACATATTTTCCGTAGCCATTCAAACCGCGTACGGGGTTCGTGACACCGACCCGGTACTCCTCGAGACGATGAAGTGCTACCGGATGGGGACGTGGTCGCAGATCCGGTATGCACGCCTGCCGGCAGCAGCATCGCAAATATCGGTCGCCTTGCGACTTGCCGCCTCCGCGTCGCTGATCGTTGCTGTCGTCGCCAGCCTGATCGGTGGAGCACCGGGCCTTGGACAGTTGCTCGGGCTTCTGGAGAACGCCGGCAAGACCAGTCAGGCATACGGAGTGGTGCTATTCCTCGGCATCATCGGACTTCTGGTGTCGCGCGCGATCGTGTTGGCTCAACGGCGCGTGGTGTTCTGGAGCGGCAAATGAGACGGGCCTGGCGTTGGGTCATCGCGATTGCCGTAGCCGGCTGGCTTCCCGTGTTCTTCATCGCCTGGTGGTGGCATGCAAGTGCCAATTCCAAGAATCCCTACTTCCCGCCCTTGTCGAAGATCTGGACTGAATTCAAGGCAAATTGGATCTTTACCCTCGTACCCGTGCACGTCGTACCAAGCCTCATCAATCTCTTCGTCGGATTCGCAATCGCTATCGTGCTTGGTATTGGTGCAGGAACACTCCTCGGCGCATCACGGACCGGTGCAAGGTATACCGAACCACTGATCGATTTCATTCGGTCAATCCCGCCAGTTGCACTGGTGCCGATCTTTATTCTCCTCCTTGGACTGGATGCCAAGATGCGGATAGCGTCAATTGCGTTCTCTGCAACGTTTCCCATATTGCTTGCCACGATCGAGGGTGTTCGACACACAAATCCAGTCCTGCTCGAGACTGCGCAAACATTTCGATTGACGAACCAGCAGATACTCTGGCGAGTACGTGTTCCGTATGCCAAGCCCACCATTTTCGCAGGATTGCAGGTTGGACTCCAGATCGCGTTTGTGGTCACCATCGCGAGTGAATACTTGGGTTCGGGATTTGGGCTCGGAGCATTCACCCTGAATGCCACTGATTCCTTTCTCATCGTTGATGCATGGACTGGAGTGATCTTGCTGGGAGTGCTGGGCTATGCGCTGTCATTGGTCTTCGACGCCGTGGAGCGAGTCAGCTTGCGGTGGTACTACGGACAAAAGAAGCTCGCCTAATGGAGAAGTCAGTGAACAACGCGATCACCATTGACTCGGTTTCGATGGAATACCAGACCGCTGGTGGGACCAAGCGGGTGCTCCATGATGTGAGCTATCAGGTGAGCGAGGGCCACTTTGTCTCTATTGTTGGGCCTTCTGGGGTTGGAAAGACCACGTTGCTGCGCTTACTGACCGGACTGGCCACCCCGACCAATGGATCGATTGCCGTGCGTGGTCAGGAATTGCATGGGCCTCCCCAGGGCATGGCCGTGGTCTTGCAGGATTACACGCGTTCGCTCATGCCGTGGCTGACAGTCGCCAAGAACATCGCACTGCCTTTGAAGCGATCCGGCTTGAGTAAGTCCGAGGTGGCAGAGCGAGTCATGTCGTCCCTGGAAGAAGTAGGACTGTCCGGTAGCGGTCGGTCCTATCCCTGGCAGTTGTCCGGAGGAATGCAGCAACGTGTCTCGATCGCTCGCGCCATTGCTTCACGCCCAAGCATCCTGGTGATGGATGAACCCTTTGCCTCGGTGGATGCCCAGACCCGGTTCGATCTGGAAGATCTGGTCCTGAAAGTGCGTGCGGACTTTGACATCACGACCCTGATGGTCACTCACGACATCGATGAAGCCGTGTATCTCTCTGACGAAATAGTGGTCCTGCGAGGAAGCCCGGCCGAAGTCCGTGAGGTGGTCAGCATCAATATCCCCTTCCCTCGCTCGCAAGTTGCATCCCGAAACGACCCGCAGTTCGCACATTTGCGTACCCGCGTCTATGCCCTCGTGCGGGGTCTGGAGTGATTGCGATCAGTACATCACCGCATGGGCGGTCACCATTCGTGGGTTCAGTACTCACCGAACGTTGAGCGAATCCCCCAAGGACGCTGATGTGCGGCAACTGCAACTGCAGGTGACTGTGCTGGAGCGTCACCGAAGCAATGTACGCACAATGTGCATACATTGTCTGTACGCTAGATCGTTCGCGTGCAACAACCTTCGGTCTTTGGGCGAGCCGACAGTTGGCATGACCCAATTTGTCTGTCATGCGTCTATATTTCGGCCAAGACTGTCACACCCGCATGTCACAGTTGCCGTGCAGAAAGTCGGGCACGACGCGCGATGATGAGACTGCGGGTTTCGGGGGGAACTGCATGCCAAGGGAAGCCTCGCGCACGGTGCGAATGAATATGCGACTGACGCCGGATGCTCACGAACTCATCCGGCGAGCGGCGGCAATCCAAAATCAGGACGTGTCCGGCTTCGTCCTGGGTGCGGCAATCGACCAGGCCCGCCAGGTGTTACTCAGTGAGCACGAACTTCGCGGAGACGACGACTAGACCACGCCGGGGCACACGGACACACTGCGGTTGTCCTGCCTAGGCGGTAATGGTCCAATGGGGCCGTGAGCACCCCTACTTCTTCGGTCAACCTTCATGACGCACGCATCACCTATGACCGAGCATCGTTGGCTGAGTCTGACCTCACCGACGACCCACTGACGTGCTTCCACTCGTGGTTTCAGGAGCTGACCGACGCTGGGCTGGAAGAACCGAATGCGATGGTGCTGGCCACCGCTGACGCCTCCGGCGTGGTGTCCAGCCGCACCGTGCTGCTCAAGGAAGCAAACGAGCACGGTTTTGTGTTCTTCACTAACCTGAACTCGCTGAAGTCGCAGCAACTTGTGTCCAACCCGCGGGCAAGTTGCACATTCCCCTGGTATCTCATGCATCGCCAGGTGAACATCATTGGCGATGTCCATCTCCTGTCTCGAGCGGACGTCGAGGGGTACTTCCACTCCCGGCCACGCGCGTCCCAGCTCGGGGCGTGGGCCAGTGAACAGTCATCGGTGATCGCATCGCGTGCGGTGGTCGAAGGCCGATTCGATGATCTGGTGAAGCAGTATGGGCTGACGGAGGCCGATGGAACGATTCCCGTGCCACCGCACTGGGGTGGCTGGCTGATCGCCCCGCACAGCATTGAGTTCTGGCAGGGACGGCCGTCTCGACTGCATGACCGCCTCCGCTTCACTGCCACCAGCGCTCAAGCGCGAACCAATGACCGAGGTGACTGGGAACTGCAACGACTGGCTCCATGAGCCAATCGCGCCCGTGAGCACATCCACTAGGTTCGATCAGTGGCCCTGCTCGCGGATCTGACGCCCCTACGGGTCAGCCCGGCGTATCGGCGCCTGTGGGCCTCGCTGAGCATTAGCAGCGTTGGCCAGCAGATGACCTCGGTCGCGGTGGGATTTCAGGTCTGGCATCTGACGCATTCCAGCTTTGCCGTGGGCCTTGTTGGGCTGTTCCAACTGGTACCGCTTGTGGGCTTTGGCCTGTACGGCGGAACCTTGTCTGATGCCTTTGATCGTCGGACCGTCGGACTGCTGACAGCAATCGGCATGTGGTTCACCTCCGTGATGTTCTTGAGCCAATCGGTGCTTTCGGTGAACTCCGTTTGGCTGCTCTATGTGGTCATTGCGTTGCAGTCAGCGTGCTTTGCCATCGGGAATCCAGCACGTCAGGCGATCATTCCGCGGATCGTTCCCGGTGACCTGCTTCCCTCAGCCAATGCGTTGGGGATGCTGACATTCAACCTGGGGTTCACGCTGGGACCGTTGCTCGGCGGTGCGCTGATCGCCGTGACCGGATCGGTGAGTTCGGCCTATCTGATCGACACGGTGGCGTACCTGGCGATGATCTGGGCGATGTGGCGCCTGCCCTCACTCCCGCCGGTCGTGATCCCCGGCGATGCCATCCCGCGTGCCGGCTGGTCTGCGGTCCGCGAAGGCTTTGCGTTCCTTCGCGGCAAGAAGAACCTCCAAATGAGCTTCTATGAGGACATCATCGCCATGGTCTTCGGCATGCCCCGCGCTCTGTTCCCGGCAATTGCCACGCATTGGTACGGCGGCTCGATCCGCGAGGTCGCGACCGTGCTGGGTGTGTTGAGCGCAGGTCCCTCGGTCGGGGCGCTGATTTCTGGCATTTTCTCCGGCTGGCTGCATCGGGTGCGTTGGCAGGGACGGGCAGTGGTTGGCGCGATCGTCACTTGGGGAGCGGCCATTACCTGCTTTGGCCTGTTCCACTTCCTTCCCGTCGCAGTGCTCATGCTGGCAATCGCCGGCGCGGCAGACAACGTCTCGGCAGTGTTCCGGTCCACGATCTTGCAATCAGCGACACCGGATGAATTCCGAGGTCGGCTCCAAGGAGTCTTCACCGTCGTGGTTGCCGGCGGTCCGCGATTGGGCGATGTCGAAGCCGGAGCCGTGGCAGCACTGGCCGGCGAGACCGTCTCTGTGGTCTCCGGCGGCATTGCGTGTGTCGCGCTGGCGATTGGCCTGGCGCGAGCAGTGCCATCGTTCATGAAGTACGACGCGCACCATCCTGTGCCATGAGCGATACCTGCAGTTACATGTCCAGCCAGGCACGAAGGATTCGATCGACCAGGTGCTCCAGGTCCATGTGCATCTGCTCAGCCTGAGCCTGCAGTGCCTTTCGCACATGCGCGTTGACCACGATTGCCGTTGTGGGGCTGGCCTGCACGTGATGCTTGTCCTTCTTGACCTTCTTGTGCTTGCCGGAGATTACCGACGCACCAGTGGCGCCGACCAGACCGGCGGGAGCAGCGGTGACCGTGGTCCCCGGCGTCGGACGGACCGGATGCTCGGTTGCATCGGCTGCCTTGCGTAATGCCGGCCGCTGCGGGGGGTTCATTGGCTCCATGGTGTCTCCGATCGACGTACTAGGTGAAGCGGGGGATCGGGCGCTGGCGATGAGCCTGGCCGAACGGATAACGAAGGTCGGTCAGCAGCGCATCGAAGATGCCTGCCAGCTCGCGACCCGCAGGAGAGTCCCACTGATGGATCGGGATACCGGCGCCCTCGGACTGCGCCACGGCATTGCGCTCGGGGATTTCCGTTCCCCACACCAGGTGCGGATATGCAGCACGCAGTTCGCTGATGCGTGATCGATGATCGGCAACGGTCGTGCGAGCACGATTGACCACGATGAGCGGTTCGCGAAGCAGCGGGTTCCCACCTGAGCGGATGACCGAAACGGCATCGACTGCCTGCTGGGCACCACGCAAGGCAAAGTAGCCCGGTTCGGTCACCACGACGACCGCATCGGCGGCCATCAGCGCATTGCGCGTGAGCTCCCCGAGCGAAGGCGGGCAGTCGATCACGATGATCGACCACTGGCGATCCAAGGTGGCCAGCGACGTGCGTAGCCGAAGCTCGGAGTGATCACCCTCGCGCAGATTGCGGTGCTCCAGTGCCCGATCGGCGACGATCACGCCCACAGCAGGCCCCCAGCCCGACGGCACGATCGCCTGGGCTGCCACGCCCGGACGTGCATCAGCAAGCACGTCTCCGCTGGTGAACGGCGCCTGCTCGACAGCACAGCCCATGGACGCGTTGCCTTGCGGGTCCAGGTCCACCACGAGTGCGGACTCCCCGGCATTGGCTGCGGCGCTGGCAAGCCCCAGGGTCACGGTGGTCTTCCCGACCCCGCCCTTCATGGATATGACAGCGACAGTGAGCACCGGCACATCGTAGGCGCCGTGGCACCGCTGGCTGTCACAGGACAGCGCGCACCAGGGTGCCGATGGTCATGACTGGGCTGATTGCAGGAGTCGCAAGAGTCCGGCCAAGTCCGGTGCGGTGATGTCGCCAGCGACTCCCCACACCCCGACGCTGCAGCAGCCGGCGGCTCGAACTGAGGAAATACCCGCTGGCTGATCTTCCACGCCCAGGCACGCAGATGGCGGGGTGGCGATGCGTTGGGCGCCAAGCAGGAAGGGCTCGGGATGGGGTTTGCCGAATGCCACGTCGTCGCAGGTGACCAGATGCGGCGCCGCGATGCCGCTGGCGCCAAGACGCGCTGTCGCCAGCGCGGCATCAGCGCTGGTGACGATCGACCAGGGAATGCGGCGTTCGGTGATCCAGGCCAACAGTTCCACCGCGCCGGGACGAGGGACGATTCCCTCCAGATCCGCGCGCTCGATATCGTCGAATTGCCGATGCAAATGCTGCAGGTGTTGCGGGTCGGCATCGGGGAAGCAGTGCTGCACTGTTGCCAGCGAGGGTCGCCCGTACAGGATTTCCAGCCGATCGGCTACCCCTACCGATTCGGCCCAGCGCTGCCACGAGCGATCCACCACGTGGCCGGAGTCGATGAGGGTGCCGTCCATGTCGAACAGCAGCCCGCTGATGGTCCACTGATGACCGGAATCGTCGGTGATCTGCATCAGGCCATCATGCCTGGTGGTTCCGGAGGAGCCCTAGGTGTTCTTGACCACGGAGTAATCGTCCAGGGCCACCTGACGCTCCACGGAGTGGTCCACGATCCGTGACGGGTAGCCACGGTCGTATCCCTGCGCATGGTCCCAGGGCTGATGTGCGGCCTTGCCCGGCAGATGCGCCAGTTCGGGGATGTACTTGCGTACGTAGTCTCCGGACGGATCAAACTTTTCCGCCTGCAGCACCGGATTGAATACCCGATAGAAGGGAGAGGCGTCGGTCCCGCAGCCAGCAGTCCACTGCCAGCCGTGAGCATTACTGGCACTGTCACCATCCACCAGCAGGCGCATGAAATGCCGGGCTCCGTCCTGCCATCGCTGATGGAGGTCCTTCACCAGGAAACTTGCCACCACCATGCGCACGCGATTGTGCATCCATCCCTCGGCGAGCAATTGCCGCATTCCGGCGTCGACGAAGGGATAGCCGGTGCGACCGTGCTGCCAGGCAACGAAGTGCTCCTGGTTATCCGACCACGGCATGGCGTCGAATCGGGAGTCCAGGCTGGCGTCGATTGAGGCTGGTGCCTGATGCAGGACATCGGCGTAGAACTCACGCCAGCACAGCTCCTTGCGGAACGTCTCTGCGCCGTCATCGTTGCCCAATGCGGCCAGCAAGCTGCGCGGGTGAATCTCGCCCCACTTCAGATGCACGCTCAATCCGCTGGTGCCGGACACATCCGGACGGTTTCTCAGCTCCTGGTACCGCGCAAGGCGGTGTTGGCGAAAGTCATCCCAGCGCTGCCAGGCCTGCTCTTCGCCGGCCGTTGGGATCGTCATGCCGTCGGGAATGGCCACGGTGGGGTATCCGTCACTGTGCGAAGTCGCATCAGCAAGCCAGTCGCCGTCGGCAGGTGCCGGCAGGGCCGGTGCACGCCATCCGTGCCGGCACCACGCCCGATAGAAGGGGGTGAACACGCGATAGGCCGTGCCGTCCTCCTTGGCCACCCGTCCGGGGGCCACGGCATAGGGCGACCCGATCAATTCACACCGAACCCCTGCGCCCATGAGCCCATCGCGGACGCGAGCATCGCGTCGCTGTCCGTAATTGCCGAAGTCGGCCGATGCGTAGATCGCGCTGGCATTCATGCGTTCGGCGAACTCGGGCAAGTGAGCTGCCGGATCGCCATGCAAGACCACCAGGTGGGAGTGCAGGCTTCGGTCCAGTTGCTGCAGGGCATCAACCAGGTACCCCTGGCGTGGCGCCCCGGCCCGATCCCACAAGGCCGGATCGATCATGAAAACGGGAATGACCGGTTCTCCGGAGTCAATCGCTGCCAGGAGGGCGGGATTGTCCTTGAGCCGAAGGTCACGCCGGAACCAGAAGATGACCGCCACGACGACAGGCTAGGCCACCGTCACCGGCAGTGCATCCTCGCAGGTGGCCGCTTCCGATAGATTCCCGATGTGCGCGGGCGTTGTGGAGGTCGAGGGTGAGAGACCTCATCGATACCTCGGAGATGTATCTGCGGACCATCTTTGAGCTGGAGGAAGAGGGCGTGACACCTCTTCGGGCGCGCATTGCGCAGCGGCTGAGTCAAAGCGGGCCAACGGTGTCCCAGACCATTGCCCGCATGGAGCGCGATGGCCTGGTGATCGTCGCGCCGGATCGGTCCTTGGAACTGACGCAGATTGGTCGGGAAATTGCCACGCGCGTGATGCGCAAGCACCGAATTGCCGAGTGCATGCTGGTCGACCTGTTGCACGTTCCTTGGGAGGATGTGCATGCTGAGGCATGTCGCTGGGAGCACGTCATGAGCGCTGCTGTGGAGATCCGCATCCTGGATGTGCTGGGCCGCCCGGCAGCCTCACCATTTGGCAATCCGATTCCCGGCCTTGCCGAACTCCTGCCCGATGCCGTGGTGTCGGCGACCAGCACCCGGGGCAGGCCCCTGCTGGAGATTGCCACCGACCAGGTGCAGCGCGTCATCGTTCGCCACATCGCTGAGCCTGTGCAAGATGACGCGTCAACGATGGCTCGCCTCCGCCGTGTCGGCGCGGTGCCCGGTGCCTCGGTGAAGGCGCATCGGGCAGCCGAGGGGATCATGATCGGCAGCGCAGGTGAATACACCGAGCTCAATGACGAGATCGCAAATTACCTATTCGTGGACAAGGACTAACGCACCGTCCCGGGCGCAGGTCACCGGTGACTGAACGTCACCGCTTGCGTGGCAGCACGGCAGTAGAAGAAGGCCTGCCCATCGGCTAGGCGTTGATCGTGGACATATTCGGGTACCTGTCCCCGGCCGCCGCACCGATCGGTGCCGCCGCATCCAGGGCCGCTAGCAGCTGGGAGGACAGCGAGATGTCCACGGCGGCGATGTTCTGCTCCAGGTACTCAAGGCGCCGAGTTCCGGGAATCGGCACCACATCCTCACCTTGTGCCATCACCCATGCCAGCGCCAACTGGCTCGGTGTCACCTCGATGGAATCGGCAAGCTCCTTGACCTTGGCCACCAAGTTCAAGTTGTGCTGCAGGTTCTCGCCGGTGAACCGCGGGTTGTTCCTGCGGAAATCGTCACTGGCCAATTCCTCGGGACTGGCGATGGTCCCGGACAGGAAACCGCGGCCGAGCGGTGAGTAGGCCACGAAGCCGATGCCGAGCTCGCGCACCGTGGACAGCACGCCATTGGTTTCCACATCACGAGTCCACAAGGACCACTCGGTCTGCAGCGCCGTAATCGGATGGACGGCGTGGGCTCGGCGGATCGTTTCCGGTGCCGCTTCGGAGATACCCAGGTGGCGTACCTTGCCTGAAGTCACGAGCTCAGACAGTGCCCCCCAGGTCTCTTCCACCGGAACAGTGCGGTCCACGCGATGCTGGTAATACAAGTCAATGGTGTCGATGCCCAGGCGCTGGAGCGAGGCGTCACAGCAGGCGCGAACGTATTCCGGCCGGCCGTTAATGCCGATGAATGATCCATCGGCGGCGCGCTCGTTGCCGAACTTCGTCGCGATCGTGTACTGGTCACGATGACCGGCGATGGCGCGACCGACCAATTGCTCGTTGGTGAACGGCCCGTACATGTCGGCGGTATCCAGGAATGTCACCCCGAGGTCCAGCGCTCGATGAATCACGGCAATGGATTGCTCGTCATCGCGAGGACCGTAGAAGTCGCTCATTCCCATGCAACCCAGTCCCTGGGCCGAAACCTGAAGGTCACCAATCATTCGCTGCTGCATGAGATCTCCTGGGGTAGACACCGTGTCCGATTTCCTCGTTCCACACCTAGTGTGAACCATGCCCTGGGGGCTAGATCACCTCGGGGATCGGCTCAGGCGGTCGAGGGCAGCGTCGATCCCGTGAGGCCGACGGAGTTCCATCCCGATCGCCTCAGCCGGAACAAGGTGTTTTGCCGGAACAAGGTGTTTTGGGGGCACTGTCGATTCGGAAAGCCCGCCCCGAATCCGAATCGGTGGTTTACTGCTGCCCACGTTCAGTGCGGAAGGCGCTCAAGCACTGGTCACGTTAGGAGGCGGTATGACCTACGTTCAGAAGGCCGGTACGAGCTGGTCGCAGACGTATGCCCAGTGCGTGCTTGCTGCACCGGAAGCCTTTGATGCCGATCGCATCCGGAATCTGATTGGCGGGCAATGGGTGCGGGCCGGGGTCCCGGGAGAGCATCAGAACCCGGTGGACGGCGAACAGATCGAGGGCCCGCCGCGGATCAATCATGACGAAGCCGTTGCGGCAGTCGATGGTGCGGTTCGCGAGCACGTGGCCTGGAGCAAGGTGGGCCTGGAGCAGCGCAAGGAGCAGGTGGCTCGCGCGGTGGCCGCGATGCGGGAGCATCGGGCCCTGCTCGCACTGCTCCTGGTCTGGGAGATCGGTAAGCCGTGGCGGTTGGCCTGTGCCGATGTCGATCGAGCGCTGGACGGAGTCGACTGGTACCTGCAGGAAGCCGATCGGCAACTTGCCGGGCGAAAGCCGCTGCCCGGGCCGGTGAGCAACATCGCGAGCTGGAACTACCCGATGAGCGTGCAGGTGCATGCCGAACTCGTACAGGTGCTCGCCGGCAATGCGGTTATCGCCAAGACGCCCAGTCAGGGGGGCTTTCACTGCTTGACGCTGGCGCATGCGCTGATGCGACGTGAAGGCCTGCCGGTCACCTTGGTCTCGGGCATGGGGTCATCCCTGGGAGACATCCTGATTCGGGGCGAGGGCATCGGGGCACTGGCGTTCGTCGGAGGGCGCGCCAATGGCCGAAAGGCGGCCACGACCCTTGCCGATACCGGCCGCCGACATTTCCTGGAGCAAGAAGGACTCAACACGTGGGGTATCTGGGGCTTTTCCCAGTGGGACCTGCTGGCCGGACACCTGAAAAAGGGCTTCGAGTACGGCAAGCAGCGATGCACGGCCTATCCACGCTTTGTTGTTCAGCGCGCCATGTTCGCTGACTTCTTGCAGGCATACCTGCCCGTTGTGCAAAGCCTGCGCTTTGGCAATCCGCTGGCAGTGGAGCACGCCGATGATCCATTCCCTGAACTGGACTTCGGACCGGTCATTAGTGCGACCAAGGCCACCGAATTACGGCAGAACTTCGACGACGCCGTTCGCGGCGGTGGCATTCCCTTGGTGCATCGGACGTTGCGCGATGGGCACTTCCTGCCGCATCAGGACACCAGCGCGTACGTTGCGCCGGCCTGCGTGCTGCAGCCGCCGTCATCATGGGTCCTGCATCACCGAGAGCCGTTCGGTCCACTGGACTCCATCGTGATCGTCGACACCGAAGCCGAGTTCCTGGCTGCCATGAATGCCAGCAACGGATCGCTCGTCGGTTCGATCGCCACTGACGACGCTGAATTCGCTCATCGCGTCGCCGATGAGCTCCAGTCGTTCAAGATCGGCATCAATGCCCCCCGCTCGCGCGGAGATCGCGAGGAGATCTTCGGTGGCAAGGGTGCCTCCTGGAAGGGGGCATTCGTCGGCGGCGACCTGCTCGTTCAAGCAGTCACCGAGCCAGCGGACGGCTCAGAGGATCGCTTGTTCGGCAATTTCCCGTCGTACTCTCTGTACCCGCCGACGGCGGGACTGCAACGCTGACCTGCTCGCCGTACTGGCCCGAGCACGCCACGCCACGGGTTGAGCTCCGTCAGAATGCGGCAGGAATCTCAGCGCCGCGGTAGGGAAACCCGCTGTATCCGTTCGCGCCGAGTTTCACGCCCAGGGTCTGGTGCAGTTGAATGTTGTTGATGTCAAAGCCCAGTCGGGAAGCTGCCATATACAGGCGCCACACGCGCGCGGTGCCCAGCCCGGCTTCGGCCACGGCTTCGTCCCAGTGCGCTTCGAGGTTGTCGCACCAGTACTTCAAGGTCAGCGCGTAATGCTCGCGCAGATTCTCCTCGTGACGGATCTCGAATCCCGCAGCATTCATCGCGCTCATGATGTGACCGGGTCCTGATAGTTCCCCATCGGGGAAGACGTACCGGTTGATGAACGAATTGTTGTAGTGGGACTGCTCGACATCATCTGCGCGAGTGATGGTGTGATTGAGCATCCGCCCGGTGGGCTTGAGCTTGTTGTATGCGAAGGTGAAGTACGACGGGTAGTTCTCTCGTCCGATGTGCTCAGTCAACCCGATCGAGCTGATCGCGTCGAAATCAGTCTCCGGAACGTCGCGATAATCGCTAAAACGCACCTGCGCACGGTCGCTGAGCCCGCGGGCGTTGATGGCATCCTGGGCCCACTGTGCCTGCTGAGCGGACAAGGTCACCCCGATGGCCTTGACGCCGTAGTGCTCAGCGGCGTGCATCACCATGCCACCCCAGCCGCAGCCGATGTCCAGCACCGTCATGCCCGGCGCCAGGCCCAGCTTGCGGCACACCAGATCGAACTTGTTGACCTGTGCCTGTTCCAAGGTTGCGTTCGCGTCGGGAAACACCGCGCAGGTGTATGCCATGGAAGGACCAAGAACCCACGAGTAGAACAAGTTGGACACGTCGTAGTGGTGATGGATTGCCTCAGCATCTCGACGCTTGGAATGACGTCCGCCTTTGAGCACGCGCTCCTGCGGCGGCGGCGATGGTCGCTTCAATGCTTTCGGACCGAGGAAGGCTGCCAGCTTGAGCTTGTCCGAGGCACTGAGGTGGTCCAGCGGCATCGGGTAGAGCCGACTCATGGCCGTGTAGGCGTCGCCGATGATCTCCAGGTCACCGGCCACATAGGCGCGGGCCAGCCCCAGTTGATTCGGCGCCGATGCCAGGTACTCCACGGCACGGGCAGTGCGCACATCCAAGGTGACGTCTGCGTCGGACGGTCCGGCTGAGGAACCGTCGAATGCGCGAAAGCCCACGCCTCGCTCGGCGGGAACAATCATGGAAAAGGCGTCAGCCAACTTCATCGACGCTCCACCACTTTCTCGTAAAGGCCCAACAGGCGTGCCGTGGGATCGTATGTGCTCTTCAAGACCTGGTATTCAGCGCCACCATAGATGGCGTAGAAGTCGTCGCGCGCGTAAAAGGCCGTCGAGTACAGCGACTTTCTGCCATCGAGTTCGGTGACCTTGGCCTCGATCAGCCTGTTGATGACCCCATCCTCTGGGGTTGCCCCGTCGGGAACGGCCACGGTGGACCAGAAGCCGACGTTGACATAGGTCTGCGCCGGGTCGAACTCGTACAGGGGCCAGCGAGCGCGCGGGTCGCGCTGCTTCAGCGGGCAGACCCAGATCGGCTCGATCTGGACCTGGGAATGAAAGAAGTCCAAGAACGCCGCCAGTTGATCGACTGGCACCTCGATGTCCTGCACGACAGGCTCGCGGGCGGGCTTGTGCTGGGCCTTGGCGAGCTTGCCGGACAGATCCCATTTGCGATCCAGGGCAACCAGCTTCCAGTAGACGTCACTGCGCAGCTTGGCCTTGGGCCACAGGCGACGGATGAATGTGCGCTGCGCGCCAAAGGCCCGCGAGCACCAGAACCAGTCAGTGTCCCAGCGCCACAGGTAGTCCTTGATCGTCAGGACATCCTCGGTTTTGGACTGAACGGAGCGGTAGTAGATGTCCATCCCGGTGTAGTCCGATGGCCGCTGCCCGTCGGGCAATTCATCGGTCATCAATCCCAAGGTCAGGTATTGCTCGGTGGGGCTGAACACCGTCCCATCGCAAAAGTCGACCTGCTGGCCCTGGAATGAGTACTGCCCCTGACTGCCGGAGTCCACGATCTGGGATATCGCAGCTGCCATCGCGGTTGCGGTTGCGAAGGGAACATGGCGAAGGCGCACATACTTCTTGACCGGCTCCAGTTCGATCTTCAGGCGCAATGCGTATCCCAGTGAGCCATAGGAGTTGGGAAAGCCATAGAACAGGTCACGGTGCGGGTCACCCTCGGCTCCAGTGACCGTCAGGATGTGGCCGTCTCCGGTCAGGATGTCCATTTCCAGGACGGATTCGTGCGGGGTGCCAAATCGGAAACTGGCACTTTCAATGCCCAGGCCAGTCACCGCACCGCCCAAGGTGATGGTGCGCAACTGGGGGACGCACATGGGCATCAGGCCGTAGGCCAACGTGGCATCAACCAGGTGCTCATAGGTGGTCATGCCCAGCACCTCTGCGGTGCAGGTGATCGGATCCACGGCCAGCACCCCGTCGAAGGCTTTCACGTCCAACCCGGCCGTCGTGGACTGCGCGCGTGGCCGAAACAGGTTGGAGGTCGCCTTGGCTAATCGGACTGGAGCACCGTCCGGGATCGCCTGATATTGCTCGGTCACCTGCTCGAGCAGTCCCTGGTAGTAGGGGCGCCAAGCAGCGCTGGGGACCTGCGACACCCCACGAGGCTAGTCCATGGGCGATGATGGAGTCATGGCTGCTCCCATCGATGCTCCTGCAACCGTCGATCGCGTTGTCGCTGCGGCCCCCATCCGGCGAAGCTGGGTCCACGGCGCATGGCTCGGTCCGGTAGCCGGCCTCCTGGCCCTGCTGCTCACCGTGACGCTAGGCGGTGCGGTGGCTGGCAACTGGATAGTCGCCAATGCCCAGATGCACGCATTGCTGACCGCAGTGCAGGGGTCCGAGACAGACATGACCAAGGTGCAGGATGAAGTCACCGCCGCCTTTCATGCCTATGGCGCCCTGAAGTCGCCGACCGCTGCCGATCAGGACAGGCTCAATGCCTCGTTGTCCAATATCGCCACCGATGGCGCCAGCCAGGTCGGCGCAGCAGGCCAGCAGGTCGCGGATGTGGCTATCGCCCCCTGGAACACCGCACTCCTGCACGCTCAGCATGCGTATGAGGTGCACAACCAGGCGTGGGTGAACTATCTCGCCGCCGCAGCTCTGAATCCGCTGGAGTTCACCAAGAACCAACCGGCCATTAATTCCAGCTGGCGGGTGGTGCAAAAGGCATTCCCGGCCGCGTTGCCCGTTCCCGCGCTGTACGGCATGACCGCAACGGTCCACACCCTGTTCACCGATCCCGTGGCGCCACCGGCTCAAAGCGGTACCGGTGGCGCGCCGGCCAATGGCCTGCCACCAACCCAGGCCGCCTAGGCATCGGGGACTACCTGCCAGCAGTGCTCGCTGGTGACCCCAGTGGCGCCGTCGCCGAGGGTTGCTGGGCCTTGGAGAGCTTGCTTGGCCACCAGATGGCCTTGCCCGCGTCGTAGGTAGCTGCCGGCACCAGCAGTGATCGGATGATGAAGGTGTCCAAGATGACGCCGATCGCCACGGCCAATCCAATCTCGCGCAAGAACACCAGTGGCAGCACTCCCAGGACGAGGAAGGTTGCCGCCAGGACCACACCGGCCGAGGTGATGACCCCGCCGGTCACGGTCAGGCCTCGCAGGATTCCCGGACGTGTTCCGAGCTTGGTGGACTCCTCACGCACGCGGGTCATCAAGAAGATGTTGTAGTCCACGCCCAGTGCGACCAGGAAGACGAACGCGAAGAGTGGGAACGAGGTGTCCGCGCCGGCGAACCCGAACAGGTGCGTAAAGGCCAGGGCGCACACGCCCAGGGTCGCCAGATAGGACAGCACCACCGACGCGATGAGGATCACCGGTGCGACGATTGCACGCAGCAGGAGCAGCAAGATCAAGAAGATCACGGCCAGTACCACCGGAATAATCACGTGCAGATCGTGCTGCGTGGCCTGATCGACGTCGTATTGGGAAGCGGTCTGCCCGCCGACAAGCGCATCGCCGCCGGCCACTTGATGCACATTGGCGCGAAGGGCAGCAATGGCGTCCTCCGCGGCAGGACTGTCCGCAGCCACCGCAAGCGTGGCATTGAGCAGCACCTTGCCACCGACGATCCCTGCCGGTCCGGGAGCCACCGCCGCGATGCCGGGCGTGGCCTGCGCAGCCTTGGTCACCGCATCCACTGCGCTGGCATTGGCGATGATGACCGCCGGCGTTCCGGTTCCCCCGGGAAAGTGATCGGTGAGCACCTGCTGCCCGATCACTGAGTCGGGTCGGTTGGTGAATGCAGCGGTGGTGGAGATTCCGCTCGCCTTCAACGTGAGGGAAAAGCACGCCAGGACGATCATGATCGCTGCCGTTGCCATCCACACCAGCCGTGGCCGCCGACCGATGCCGCCGGAGAGCTTGGCCCATACCCCGGTCAGGCGGGTATCGGCGGTGCCTTCCCGCGGCATGCGCGGCCAAAAGGCCCATCGGCCGGGGGGAAAGTGCTCTCGGGAAAATGGGCCCCAGGTCGGCTTGATGATGCGCAGGATGCCAAAGACGATCCAGGCAACAACGGTCACCGACGCGGCCAGTGCGCCAACGATCAGCAACGGTGCTGCAGAGATCCCGAATGCCAGGTGCAGCAGGAGTCCCAGGATTGCCGGGACCAAGAAGGCCAGGATGGGCAGCACGATGCTGGGGATGACCAGCAATGCCGGCAAGAACGTCATCATGACCACCAGTGCGCCAAGGATGCCGGCCGCGCTGACCGGCCCGATCGAACGGTTGGAGTTCAGCTCAGACAGCAGCAGGCACAGCAGCCCGATGCACACGGTTGCGGCACTTGCCGTGATCGGTTCCACGACCCCGCGCAATGCCGCCTTCATGGCGTCGGTATGGAGCTGATGGTGATGGAGCTCTTCTCGGTATCGCGCAACGAGCAACAGTGCATAGTCGGTGCCTGCGCCGAACACCAGCACGGTCAAGATGCCCTGACTTTGCCCATTGAGGACCAGGATGTTGTTCTTTGCCAGGACATAGACGATGGCGCTGGCAGCCGACAATGCCATCCCAGATGCCAGGAGCGGAATCAGCCACAGGAACGGACTTCGGTACACGAAGATCAAGATCAGCGCGACCACCAGCGCGGTGACTCCCAGCAGCGTTGTATCAATACCGCCGAAGACCTTGAACAAGTCCGACAGAATCCCGCCGGGTCCGGTGACGTTGACCTGCAGACCCGGCAACTGCGTGCCGAGTTGTCGCAGACTTTCGGTGATCGCGCCCAGGGTGAGATCACCGTTGGCAAGTTTGGCCGTGGCCAGTGCGCTGGGAATCGGGACGGAAATCAGTACCGCCTTGCCGTCCTGAGACGGGATTGGCAGCAGTGGCGCGTGCCCGTCAATGGCCGCCACGGTGGAGGTGCCCACGACAGTGGCGGGAATCTTGGCCAGCAGCCCGCCAATGGACGAACGATCGCCTGGGGTGAGCTGGGAACCGTCTGGACGGGACACCACGACGAGAATCGGGATCTGATCGTTGCCCGAGAAGCGCTTTTGCTCATTGGCAACCACAGTTGACTCCGCAGATGCCGGCAGGAACGAGGCGTTGTCGTTCTTTTGCACTTCGGACAGCTTGCCCGACAGGGGACCTGCGAATGAGCCAATGATCAGCCAGGCGATAGCGATCGCCACCGCCAGCCAGATCACCCGACGTCCGGTGCGACGTGGAGCGTTGGTGACAGGGGGCCTTGAGGGAGCATCAGCGCTGGAATTCACGGTCACACGGTCGCAGAGCGCTGAGCATCGCGCCACCCGAATCCGTCGATACGTGATCGGCCTACAGTGAACCCGTGTCGAATATCTACGGATGGTTCGCAGTCTCGGCAGTGATCTCGGTGGCGATCGCCACCTTCACCAGGCAGCGCGGTTGGGGCATGGCATTGCCGGTCCTGGCCGTGGGGGCACTGTTCGGCATGCTGCCGTTTGGACCAGATGCGCCACCGAATCCCGAGGTGGTCCTGGTGGCGATCTTGGCGCCATTGGTCTTCGGCGAGGCGCTGGGTTCGTCCTATCTGGACCTGCGACGCGTCAGCAAGCCGGTGCTGGCCTTGGCCGTTGGCCTGGTGCTGGTCACCACGGCGGTCATCGGGGGAACCATCGCGGTCCTGATCGCAGCACCGCTGGCATTGCCGCTGGCATTGGGAGCCATCCTGGCGCCAACCGATGCCGTGGCCGTCAGTTCCGTGGCCCGCCGGGCATCCTTAGATCCCCGCCTCGTGTCGATCCTGGAAGGGGAAAGTCTGGTCAATGACGGCACTGGCCTGACCTTGCTGAGCGTGGCGATGGCCGCCTTTGCCGCCGGGACCATCTCGATCGGCCAGGTCAGCGGGATTCTTGCGCTGTCGGTCATCGTCGGTGTTGCGGTCGGTGTGGCCGGCGGCTGGCTCCTTGCCCGGATCAGCGCCATCACCGAAGACACCGTCGCCGCCAATGGACTGATCCTGGTGTCGCCATTTGGGCTGTATTTGCTCG
>CAIKZY010000180.1 GCA_903832025.1 uncultured Actinomycetes bacterium | reverse complement strand
ACGCGGCCGGATCGAATCCGGTGACGACATCATCGTCGGAGTCAATGCATTCCAGGCCACTGAGGAGAATCCGCTGCTGGGTGACTTGGATACGGCGGTGCAATCCGTTGACCCCGCGGTGGAAGCGCAGGCGATCACGGCGCTGGACCATTGGCGATCCGAGCGCGACAGCACTCGGGTGAACGATGCCCTGTCGAGATTGGCAGAGCAGGCAGCGACGTCAGCGAACCTGATGGAGGTTACGCTGGAGTGCGCCCGCGCGGGAGTGACCACCGGCGAATGGTCACAGGTTTTGCGCGAGGCATTCGGCGAATATCGGGCGCCGACGGGCATCGGGGCATCAACGTCCGGAGCCGTGTCCAGCCAGGAGCTTGCGGACGTGCGTGCTCAAGTGCAAGCTGCCGGTCTTCGTCATGGCGCGCCCTTGCGTTTCCTGGTGGGAAAGCCGGGGCTCGATGGCCACTCCAATGGTGCCGAGCAGATTGCTGTCCGTGCACGGGATGCCGGCTTTGAGGTCATCTACCAGGGAATTCGCCTCACTCCGGAGCAGATCGTGGCAGCTGCCATCGCCGAGGATGTCGACGTGGTGGGACTGTCCATCCTGTCCGGCTCCCATCGATCCTTGGTCCCGGCCGTGATCGCAGGCCTGCGTGAGGCAGGCCTGGATGATGTCCCGGTCGTCGTGGGCGGCATCATTCCCGATGCCGATGCCGCATGGCTGAAGGAGCAAGGCGTCGCGGCAGTGTTCACGCCGAAGGATTACGACGCCACAGCCATCATGGCAAGCGTGCTTGAGGTCATCGAAGCAGCCAAGGCAGCTTGACCCCGCGATGCGAATCGTGGTCGCTGACTGCTCGGTGTCCTATCAGGGACGCCTGACCGCAAGACTTGATCGGGCCGTTCGAGTCCTGATGGTCAAGGCTGACGGCTCGGTACTGATCCACTCCGATGGTGGTTCGTACAAGCCCTTGAATTGGATGAGTCCGCCGTGTTGGTTGACGGTCACGCACACCGAACCAGACGAGCAGACCTGGATCGTGGAGAACAAGGCCAAGGAGGTATTGACGATCACCGTGCACCAGGTACACGGCGAACTCGCTCATGACCTGGGAGTGGATCCGGGATTGGTGAAGGACGGGGTTGAAGCGCACTTGCAAGAGCTTCTGGCCTTGCATGTTGGTGCACTTGGTGAAGGGTGGACACTGGTGCGTCGGGAGTACCCGACGGCGATCGGACCGGTGGACTTGCTCTGCAAGGATGGCACTGGTGCATCAGTCGCTGTGGAGATCAAGCGCAGGGGCGAGATCGACGGAGTGGAACAACTGACTCGTTACCTTGAGCTGCTCAATCGTGACCCGCTACTTGCACCGGTTGCGGGAGTGCTCGCTGCTCAGGAGATCAAGCCACAGGCGCGCACTCTGGCCGAGGATCGGGGCATCCGATGCCTGGTCCTGGACTATCAGGCGCTCAAAGGAGCCGACGATCCCAGTCTGCGGCTATTTTGAGCCAGTGGGAGGATTCGCACATGTTGAACATTGGTACTGTTGCGGTGATCGGCCTGGGAACCATGGGTGCTGGCATTGCCGAGGTGATCGCCCGTAGCGGGTTCAACGTCGTTGCGGTGGAGATGAATCCAGAATCCCTGGAGCACGGACGGTCCAATGTGGTCGGTTCAACCAGCCGGGCGGTCAAGCGCGGAAAGCTCACTGATGATGAGCAGGAAAGCCTGCTGGGACGCATTACCTTTACCTGCGAGTTGGCAGACCTTGCTGGTGCGGACCTGGTCATCGAGGCGATCCCGGAGCGACTGCAGCTCAAGGCAGAGTTGTTTGCCAAGCTCGACCAGATCACCGGACCCGGGGCGATCTTGGCCACGAACACGAGTTCTCTGTCGGTGACCGACATCTCGGTAGCAACCACTCGGCCGGCTCAGGTGGTCGGTCTTCACTTCTTCAATCCTGCACCGGTCCAGGCCTTCGTAGAGGTCGTTCGTACCGTCATCACCTCAGACCAGACGGTGGAACAGGTCCAACGGTTTGCGCAATCCCTCGGCAAGCAACCGGTGGTCATCGGCGACAAGGCCGGATTTATCGCCAATGCATTGCTGTTCGGATACCTCAATCACGCCGTATCGATGTTCGAGCAGAAGAACGCCAGCCGCGAGGACATTGACACAGCGATGAAGTTGGGCTGTGGCTATCCCATGGGGCCGCTGGCGCTGCTCGACTTGATCGGGCTGGATACGGCGTTCGAGATCTTGGACACCATGTACAAGCAAGGCCGCGACCGATTGCACGCACCGGCTCCCATGCTCAAGCAAATGGTGACCGCGGGCATGCGAGGTCGCAAGTCCGGTCGTGGGTTCTACACCTACGAGGAGCCGAATTCTCCGGTCGTGGTGCCCGATGCCCTGACACCACCTGCTCGGCGAGCGCAGCAGGTCGATGCACAGGCCATTCGCACCGTTGGCGTCATCGGCTCAGGGACCATGGCGACCGGCATAGCCGAAACCTTCGCACGTGGTGGCTATGGCGTCGTGCTGGTCGCGCGCTCAGAGCAGCGAGCCCAAGCAACGGTTGCACAAATCCAGGCCTCCTTGGGTCGTTCTGTCAGCAAGGAACAACTCACCGCGGACCAGGCCCAGCAGGCGCTGCAGCGGATCACCACAGCTGACTCCATGTTTGCGATGGCACCGTGCGAGCTGGTTATTGAGGCGGTAGTGGAGGACCTATCGGTGAAGCAGGCCATCTTCACCGAACTCGCAACGGTCTGCAGCCCGCATGCGCTCTTGGCCACGACCACCTCGTCCCTGGCGGTCGTGGAGCTTGCTTCGGCTGCGGCCAATCCCGAGCGTGTTGTGGGCATGCACTTCTTCAACCCAGTCAAGGCCATGAAATTGGTCGAGGTGGTTCAAGCGGTGAGCACGTCTCAGGAGACCGTGGCCACGGCGGTTGCCGTGGTGGAATCGTTGGGCAAGCACCCGGTGGTCTGTGGGGATCGCGCCGGATTCATCGTCAATGCGCTGCTTTTCCCATATCTCAATGACGCGGTTCGCATGGTCGAAGCCAATTACGCGTCCGCTGACGATATCGACCTGGCGATGAAGCGCGGTTGCGGACTGCCGATGGGTCCTTTCGAACTGCTGGATGTGGTGGGTCTTGATGTCGCACTCGAGATTCAACGCACCTTGTACCTGGAGTTTCGAGAGCCCGGATTCGCTCCCGCCCCGCGCCTTGAGCATCTGGTGACTGCCGGATACACGGGGGTCAAGAGCGGCCGCGGATTCCGCCCACACGGGCAGTAATCGTGGGACGCAAGAATCGACGTGATCCCAGCGAGCGACAGGGGCGTCCACTTTCCGGCACCGGTACACAATCCATCGAGTCCTTCCCCGATGGGCAGTGGTATGTGCGTCGGCTGAGCGGTTCCACATCGGACAAGGCCTACCGCTGTCCGGGGTGCGATCAGGAGATCGTGCCCGCGACTGCCCACGTCGTGGCGTGGCCGGTGGATGATGTGCAGGCAGACTCTCGACGGCATTGGCACACGCCATGCTGGAAGGCGCGGACTCATCGAGGACCGAACCTGAAGCGACCCGGTCGCGCACCTTGGTACTAGCAGTCCTACGCGCCAGTGGGCGTCGGGCTCACCGTCGGCGTGGTGTGGACTGTGCGTACGTGCTGCTGTCCGATGGCGATGGCGTGCTTGATCATGGCCGCATAGCTCCTTCCGCCGATCCCGGTCAGGTGGACTCCATCGGAGACGAAGTACTCCGGGTGTCCGTTGCTGACTGATGACCAGTCGGCAAGCACGGCGTTCGGATAATCCTTGATGACCGAGGCGATCGTTGCGTCGTTGGGATCGTTCCACGCACGCGGCACCGCATCATTGACCATCACCACCGTGCGTCGATCGGCGAGCGCGCTGAGGAGTTGCCGCATCATGGGCTCGGGGAACACCCCATTGGTTCCGGCATGGATGACCACAACAGGCGCCAGGAGGCCGGCTTTGCGCAGGCGGTGGACTTGGCCGATGAATGCTCCGGGAAACCGTGAGACGGCCGCGTCAATGTTCATGTGGGGAATGGCTGCCTGCAGCGATGTGCGGGCGCCAAGCATCACTGAATCGCCTATGCCGGTCACCGATCCTGCAGCATCATGCTGATGCGGCGCGGCGGTGACGGTCACAGAGGTCGGTCCGCCATTGGCCAGTCCCATCGCAGCGGCGACGTCGGGAGCCAGCCCGGATGTGGCCGTTGGCTGTGCCGCTGAGGCCAGCGATACCCCGACCGCACCGACTGCAAGGAGGATCACGGCCGTTGCGGCGCCGGCGAGGGATCGAACCGCGATCGAGCTCCGCTCCGAACGAAGATGTTCGACGAGTCGCTTCAGGCCACCGCGTCGAATCGGTATCTCGACATAGCGGTAACTGACTTCCACTACGGCAAAGGTCACCATCAGGCGCGCCAGGGTGTTCCAGACTCCGCTCAGCGGGGTGTCCAACCCTGGCCGCATCACCATGAAGATCGGCCAATGCCACAGGTAGAGCCCGTATGAACGCTGACCCAGGTACCGCAACGGTGCCACTCCCAAGGCAAGTGCCAGGTAGCCCGCAGGATGTGTTGCGCTGGCGATAAGTACGGCAACTGCTACCGCCAGGATGGCAAACCCCCCGCGATAGAGCCAGGGGGAGTACTGATCGGTGGTGATGAACGTCAAGCAGATGCACCCCAGCGCCACGGACCCCACGGTGGTGATCAGTATCCGTCCGGCGGTACTGACCTTGGCGCTCAGTCGACCCGGGCGCCAGACGCTTGCCAGTGCGGCTCCGACGAGCAGGCCCATCGAATGCGAGTCGGTGCCGAAGTAGGCCCGGGAGGGGTCGGCGAGGAGCGGGAATCCTTGGCTGACGGACAAGCTGACAAGCCAAATGGTTGAGCCTGTTGCCAGTACCAATGCAACAATGCCCACACCGACGCGTCGCCACTTCCGCCAGACCACAAAGGCAATTGCCGGCCATATCAAATAAAACTGCTCTTCGACTGCCAGCGACCACAGGTGCTGCAGTAGGGGTGGTCGCCCCATGGCCTGGAAGTAGGACAGGTGCTGGTTGATGTACCACCAGTTATTCACGTAGAACGCCGAGGCCAGCGCATCGCGGGCGTATTGATAGGCCGCGTCGCGATAGACCAAGCAAACGGCGATGCCGACCACCAGGAGCATCAGCAGCAATGCCGGGAGCAACCGGCGCGCTCGACCAAGATAGAAGCGGCCGAAGTTCACCGTGGTCGAACGGTCGAGTTCCTCAAGAATCAGTGACGTGATTAAGAAGCCCGAGAGAACGAAGAAGACGTCGACGCCGAGGAATCCTCCAGGAAATGGACCGATGGCACCGTGAAACAGCAGCACGGCCACGATGGCAATCGCTCGGATGCCATCCAGTCCTGGGAGGTAGCCCATCTCCCCGCGTGAGCGGCCGCGATCCAATGTCCATGGAACCGCCGACGTCGGGGAAGTAGGTGTCACTTCCTTATCGTACGAAGTGGGCGACCGCCCTCGATCAGGCGTCGCGGAAACGATTAATGGCTGGTAGGTGAAGTGCCCGAAGTTCCGGATTGGTCACTCCAAGTCCTTCCGCGGGCGCCAGGCAGAGCACGCCCACCTTTCCCTGATGGGCATTGCGATGCACTTCGAAGGCCGCTTGTCCTGCCTGCTCCAGCGGGAACGCCTTGGACAATGTCGGATGAATCATGCCCTTCGCGATGAGTCGATTAGCCTCGTAGGCCTCCCGATAGTTGGCAAAGTGCGAACCGATGATGCGCTTGAGGTTCATCCACAGGTACCGATTGTCGTATTCATGCATGTAGCCCGAGGTCGAGGCGCATGTCACGATGGTGCCGCCCTTCTTGGCGACGTACACGCTCGCACCAAAGGTTTCCCTTCCCGGATGCTCGAACACGATGTCGACGTCATCGCCGCCCGTCAGTGACCGGATCTGCTTTCCCAGGCGCTGCCATTCCTTGGGGTCTTGAGTCTGCTCGTCCTTCCAGAAGCGGTACGCCTCTGCGCTTCGGTCGATGATCAGTTCGGCACCCATCGATCGGCACAGGTCAGCCTTCGCTTCGCTGGAAACCACGCAAACCGGGATTGCTCCGCCGTTGAGGGCGTACTGGGTTGCATATGAGCCCAGGCCACCCGAAGCACCCCAGATGAGTACGACGTCGCCTTGCTTCATGTCGCCGCCATTCCTGGATACCAGTTGTCGGTACGCCGTGGAATTCACCAAGCCCGGAGACGCGGCTTCCTCCCACGTCAGATGGGCGGGCTTGGGCATCAGCTGATTGGACTTCACGACGGCGAGTTCAGCCAGTCCGCCGAAATTTGTCTCGAAACCCCAGATGCGCTGCTCGGGATCCAGCATGGTGTCGTTGTGCCCCAACGGAGACTCCAGCTCCACGCTGAGGCAATGTGCGACCACCTGATCGCCGGGTTTCCACGCGCTGACCCCCGGCCCGACTCGAAGCACGACCCCTGCCGCATCGGAACCGATGACGTGATACGGAAGATCGTGGCGTTTGGCTGCATCGTTCAGCCGCCCGTACTTCTCCAAGAATCCGAACGTCGGGATCGGCTCGAAGATGGACGTCCAGACAGTGTTGTAGTTGATCGAGGAGGCCATGACTGCGATCAGCGCCTCGCCTGCAGCCAATTGCGGGGTGGGTACCTGGTCCAGATGCATTGACCGACGGGGATCTTTGTCCCGTGTCGGTAATCCTTCGAATAGGTCGACCTCGTCCTTGTGCACCGTGACAGCGCGGTAGGAGTCGGGAAGCTCGAGCGCGGCAAAGTCCTGCTCTGAGCCGGGATGGCAAATCGCGTCAATGATGTGCTGCATGGTGGTGGTCCAATGCTCTGTGAACTATCGGCCGGATATCAATGAATGAACCTGGTCGACGACTCCATGTACCGAAGTCCACCACCAAGCAATCAGCGCGGTACCAATGATTATCGCCATGAACAGCCAACGACGCATCCTTCGGGCGAACAATGAGAGCACCATCACAGTGGCCGCACCGCAGACCACCGCGATTCCTGCGCTTCGGACTTGGGGCGGTAATTGTCCGAACCAGGATGACAAGGCAGTCACCGGTATCTAGTGCTCCTGGTCCGACTGCACCAGCTCGATCAACACTCCACCGCAATCCTTCGGATGGGCGAAATTGACCAATGAGCCTGCAGTTCCGCGCTTTGGCTCGTCGTACAGGACTCGGACTCCGGCTGCCCTCAGCGCCTGGGCGGTGGCCTGAACGTCATCGACGCCGAAAGCAACCTGCTGGATTCCCGGACCGCTCTTTCCGATGAATTTCGCGATCGTGGACTGCTCGTTGAGGGGAGCAAGCAACTGAATGAAGGAGTCGCCCACGGCGATCATCGCCTCGCGGACGCCCTGCTCCTCGTTAACCTCCTCATGCACGACTTCCAGGCCGAATGCGGCTAAGTAGAAAGCTTTCGCTGCCTCAAGGTCGGGGACGGCCAATCCCACGTGGTCGATGCGCGTGACGTGTGAACTCATGGGGATATGTTGTCACCCATCGACCGAAGATCGGAGTGGGCATGTCCTTTGCGGAAGGTTCAGTCATCGTGGGCGGTGCTCGCACCCCGATGGGCCGACTCATGGGTGGCCTGTCGGGTATGAGCGCGGCCCAGCTGGGCGGGGTCGCCATCGCCGGTGCGCTTGAGCGCAGCGGCGTGGAAACCGACCGAGTGCAGTACGTCATCATGGGACAAGTCCTGCAAGCGGGCACGGGCCAAATCACGGCTCGACAGGCGGCAGTCAACGGTGGAATCTCCATGGCGGTACCCGCGCTGACGATTAACAAAGTGTGTCTTTCCGGACTGGACGCCATTGCCCTTGCAGATCAGTTGATCCGTGCCGGTGAGTTCGAGTGCATCGTCGCCGGCGGCATGGAGTCCATGTCGCAGGCTCCGCATCTACTTGGCGGTTCGCGCTCCGGGGTCAAGTATGGCGACTGGACAGTGACCGATTCGTTAGCATTTGACGGACTGACCTGCGCTTTTGACCGACAGGCGATGGGCACGAGTACCGAGCAGTTCAATGCGCGATATCCCCACGTGACACGCGAATCCCAGGATGCGGTGGCTCTCAAATCACACGCGCGGGCGGCTGCCGCAGCTGCGTCCGGGCTGTTTGACGCCGAGATCGTCCCGGTGACGATTCGTTCCCGCGCGGCAGACCTGGTGCTGTCCGCCGATGAGGGAATCCGTGGTGAGACCACGGCCGAGACGCTGGGTGCGTTGCGACCGGCCTTTGACCCGCAAGGAACGATCACTGCGGGAAACTCCTCTCAGATTTCCGATGGTGCCTGCGCCGTGGTGGTCATGAGCAAGGCGCTGGCCGCTGAGTTGGGACTTTCGGTCCTTGCCCAGATCGGGGCTCATGGAGTCGTGGCGGGTCCGGATGCTTCCTTGCACGAGCAGCCTGCCAACGCCATCATCAGAGCCTGTGAACGGGAGGGAATTTCGGTCGCGGACCTTGATCTGCTGGAAATCAATGAAGCGTTCGCAGCCGTTTCCGTCGTGTCAGCGCACGCGCTGAACGTGGATGATGCACTGGTGAACGTCAATGGTGGGGCCATCGCTCTGGGGCATCCGATCGGGATGTCCGGCGCTCGGCTTGTTCTCCATCTTGCCTTGGAGTTAGGTCGCAGAGGCGGCGGTCTGGGGGCTGCTGCGTTGTGCGGCGGCGGCGGGCAAGGGGATGCGCTGCTGATTCGTGTGCCGAGGGGTTAGGGCCAGTGGATTCCCAATCGCTCATTGCGCAGGCAAGATCCGGACAGCCACGGGCTATCGCCAGATTGATCTCTCGGATCGAGAATGATGCACCGGACCTGCCGCAGATCATGGGTCAGTTATCGGCTACTGCCGGCAGTGCTCACGTCATCGGCGTGACTGGTTCGCCTGGTGTTGGCAAATCGACAACCACAGCCGCGCTCGTAGGGGCCTACCGAGCGCGAGGGGCCAAGGTGGGCGTCCTGGCGGTAGATCCGTCATCACCGTTCAGCGGGGGCGCATTACTCGGCGACCGCGTTCGCATGCAGCAGCATGCCACCGACGATCAGGTGTTCATTCGATCGATGGCCTCACGGGGGCATCTTGGCGGACTCGCGGCCACCACACCACAGGTGCTGCGCGTGTTGGATGCGGCCGGCTTCGATGTCGTTGTCATCGAGACCGTGGGTGTGGGGCAATCAGAGATCGAGATTGCGGCAACTGCTGATACCTCACTGGTACTGCTCGCCCCGGGAATGGGCGATGGAATCCAGGCCGCCAAGGCCGGAATCTTGGAGATCGGCGATGTCTTCGTTGTGAATAAGGCCGATCGGGATGGCGCCGATTCCACAGCACGCGAGATTCGGCACATGCTGGAATTGGGCGTGCGTGGACAGTGGCTTCCGCCAGTGATCAAGACGGTCGCCTCAACAGGCGTTGGCATTGACGAGCTCGTAGACGCCATCGAGTCGCATCGGCAATGGCTGCACGATAGCGGGGAGAGGCAGGCGCGGCGGCTGCGTCGGATCGGTGACGAGATCATTGCGCTGACCTTGACCGGTGTTCGCAAGCAGTTGGCGACCATGCCAGCAGAGGTGCTGGCCGCCGCTCAGCGCGTGTTGGACGGCATGAGCGATCCTTACGCAGAGGCCGCAGCGTTGGCAGCCAAGCTCACGACCTAGCGCCGTTGCCAAGCCCCCGGCTCAGTCAGCATTGCCGTGATGTCCTTGGGCAGTGAACCGGATGCCACGTCTGCCAATGTGATGTGCTCTACGACGTGTCGGATTGACGCGCGCAAGGCGATCCACACCTCGCTCAAGTGCTCGGCAGGCCCGGGGTAGGCAATGTCTTCGGGCCGTTGACCACGAACCGCGGCAAGTGGCCCGTCAAGAGCCCGCACGACATCGGCGATCGTGATGCTGGCTGGATCCTTGTCCAACCGGTATCCGCCGTCTGCGCCACGCTGGCTGGCAACGATGGATGCCTGGCGGAGCTGGCGCAAGATGCCTTCCAGGAACTTGATCGGGATGTCCTGCGACCGGGCGATTGCCTCGCCTTTGGTCAGGGCAGCAGGGTCATGTGTCCAGGCGGCGGCTAGTTCCAGCAGCGCTCGCATGCCGTAGTCAGCCTTGGCGGAAACATGCATAGGCACATTGTCGTGTCTGACGTGGCGTCCGGTCGCAATGACCCGCCTGAGGACGGCCGTCGAGGGTGTGTCTTGCGTGAGTTGCCCCACGCGCGAAGCGGGCCGGTGTCGGATTTGACTATGGCCGATGTATTGCCTACCTTTCCTACTATGTTGGTAGAAATTAGAGCATTTCAGCAGCCGGACGGTGTCGAATGCCGAGACGTCAGCGATGTTGTCGCTGACCGTCCGCCGATTGCCTGCCGCCAACCCAATGACGTTCAAGGAGAAATTGCTCATGTTTAGTCGTACGCGCATCATTGCCACCATCACAGCCGCCACCGTCATCGCGAGCCTGGGCGCTGCCTCGGCTCAAGCGGCAACTTCCAGCCCGTCACCCAAGGCCACCGCCAAGGTGGCAGCAGGATTGCCCAAGCTCCCCACTGCTCCGGTGGTGCGGATCGGATTTTTCGCCAACGTTACCCACGCCCCGGCACTGGTGGCCCAGCAATTGCGGTTGTTCGAAAACCAGCTCGGCAAGCAAGGCACCCAGGTGCAGTACGCGGTATTCAATGCCGGTCCTGCCGAGGTCGAGGCCCTCAAGGGTGGTGCGATTGACGTTGCCTACATCGGGCCGAACCCCGCCATCACCGGGTACACCACAACCGGCGGCACCTTGCTGCGGATCGTTTCCGGCGTGACCAGCGGTGGCGCGGAATTCGTGACCAAGCCCAGCATCAACACGGTCGCTGATCTGAAAGGCAAGACCTTTGCCACCCCGCAACTAGGCAACACCCAGGATGTGGCATTGCGTGCCTATCTGAAGTCCAAGGGATACACCACGACCCCAACCGGCGGCGGCGACGTCACTGTTGTCCCCACCGACAACGCCACGACCTTGGCGTTGTTCAAGAAGGGTCAGATCGATGGTGCCTGGCTCCCGCAGCCATGGGCAACCCGGCTACTGCAAGCAGGCGCCAAGGTCTTCTTGAACGAAAAGTCCTTGTGGCCCAATGGTCAGTTCACGACCACTGACCTGGTTGCCACGCAGACATTTCTCAAGCAGTACCCGGGCACTGTGCGTACCATCGTGCAGGCGAACAACTCAGCGATTCAGTACATCGCCAAGAATGTGACGGCCTCTGAAGCTCTGGTGCAGCAGCAGATTGCCAAGTGGACCGGTCAGGCCCTGCCGCAGTCGGTGATCGATGGCTCATGGGCGGACCTGCAATTCACCTGGAACCCCTTGGCCCAGACGTTGGCCACATCTGCGGACAATGCTGCCGCGGCCGGGCTGCTCCAACTGGGCCCGAACAAGCTCCAAGGCATCTATGACCTACGCCTGCTCAACTCAACCCTGATCGCCGCAAAGGACAAGCCGGTCTCGGCCAATGGGCTGGGCAGCGATGGCCTGGCGAAGAAGGCCTAGTCCCATATGTCGATGACCCGAGGCGCCCACGTTGCCGATGCCGTGACCACTTCGCGGTTGGCCGTGGAGATGGAGCACGTCACCAAGCGGTTTTCCCCACAAGGACCTGATGTTCTACAGGACGTGTCCTTGCACGTCCGGCCAGGGGAATTCGTGTCGCTCGTGGGCGCCTCGGGGTGCGGCAAGTCCACCTTGCTGAACCTGCTGGCCGGGCTGGAGTCCCCAAGTTCAGGCATGATCGCAACCGATGGGGCGCCAACCCTGATGTTTCAGGAGTCAGCGCTGATGCCATGGCTGACTGCCGGCAAGAACGTGGAACTGGCGCTGCTCCTTCGTGGGGTACCGCGCAGGGAGCGCAAGGACATGGCCATGGAGTTGCTCACCATGGTGCATTTGGAACGCAGTTATAACCAGCGTCCGCATGAACTTTCCGGCGGCATGCGTCAGCGCGTGGCGATCGCACGGGCAATCGCCCAGGACCGCCGCGTCCTGTTGATGGACGAGCCGTTCGCCGCACTTGACGCCATCACCAGAGACTTGATCCATGAAGAACTCACTCGGGTATGGCAGGACACCGGCCTGAGCGTGGTCTTCGTGACCCACAACGTCCGCGAGGCAGTGCGCCTGGGCCAACGGGTGCTGTTGATGAGCTCACGTCCGGGACGCATCGTGAAGGAGTGGGTCATCGACATCGCCGAACCGCGACGACTGGATTCGCCCCAGGTGGCAGATATCGCGAGTCAGATTACCGATGAGCTCAGGCAGGAGATTCGACGTCATGCCCACTAATGCCGTTGCCCACGCCGATGACCTGAGCACCCTTGAGGCTGGTCTGGACAACCTTGAGACGTATCGAGGGAATCGACCTTCGTGGAAATCTTCGATCGTGAAAATGCTGTCACCACTGATCGCCATTGCTGCGGTCCTGGTCATCTGGCAGGTCATCATCTACCTGCAGTGGAAGCCGGATTGGGTGATTCCCTCCCCGCACCAGGTGTTCAACTCCCTAGGCGCGCAGGCCACGCAGGGCGTGCTGTACCAAGCGACGTTCAATTCCATCAAGCGTGCGGCAGAGGGCTTCGTCATCGCACTGGCCGTGGCAACACCGATTGGCTTGGCACTTGGCCTGAACAAGTATCTCCGCGCAATCTTCGGGCCGTTGCTCACCGGCCTGCAGCAGCTTCCGTCGGTGGCGTGGGTTCCGGCGGCAATTATCTGGTTTGGCCTTTCTAGCGCCACGATCTTCACGGTTGTCCTCCTGGGTGCGGTGCCATCGATCGCCAACGGACTGATTGCGGGCATGGACCAGATCCCACCGTTGTACCTGCGAGCCGGCAAGGTCTTGGGAGCGCATGGTTGGACCAAAGTGCGCCATATCGTGCTCCCGGCGGCGTGGCCGGGATATCTGGCAGGCATGGAGCAGGGCTGGGCCTTCGCCTGGCGCTCGCTCATGGCTGCTGAACTCATCGCGATCACCCCGGCCCTTGGACCGGGTCTGGGTCAAATGCTGGATCAGGGCCGCCAGTTGGGGGACATGGCATTGGTCATCGGATCGGTGATCGTCATCATGGCGGTCGGTGTGCTGGTTGACCGCCTGGTGTTTGCCCCCTTGCGGACCCGCACCCTGCGAAACCGCGGGCTCACTCGCTAGGCGGTCGTCCGCGAATGACGTCGCCTCCTGGCGACGGTCATCTGAGCACGTGCTAAGAATGAATCCATGACCCAAGGACCTATCGCCAGAGTCAATACCCAGGGTGCAGTTGACCTGGCAGCTCTGGCCTCGGCAAAGCACAATCAACAGCAGGCCGAGCGGGCCCTGGCCAATGCTCCAGCGGGCTTGGTCATCGACGTCACCACTGCCACGTTCGAACGTGATGTCATCGAGCAATCCATGACCGTCCCGGTCGTGCTTGACCTGTGGGCTACTTGGTGCGGTCCATGCAAGACATTGTCTCCACTCTTGGAAAAGCTGGCCGTGGAGTACGGCGGACGTTGGGTGCTGGCCAAGGTCGATGTTGACGCCGAGCAGGCAATTGCCCAGGCATTCCAGGTACAGTCGATTCCCTCGGTGTTCGCAGTGATTAAGGGCCAGCCGATTCCCTTGTTTCAAGGTGCTCTGCCTGAATCGCAACTTCGCAAGTATCTGGATGAACTGCTCGCTGCCGCGCAGCAGGCGGGGGTTAGCGGCCAGATCGCCGGAGGCGCCGAGGCTGCGGCTGCGATTGCTGAGCCGGAATCCGATCCTCGGTTCGAGGCGGCATTTGATGCCATTGAGGCGGCCGATTGGGAGGGCGCCGAAGCCGCATATCGCCATGTGCTGGACACCGATCCACTCGATCAGGAAGCGCAGGCAGGCCTTGCGCTGGTGGGGATGTACCGACGCGCATCCGCCAGTGACGTCGTAGAACCGGCAGTCACTGACCAGGACCTGTTGCTGGCTGCCGACCATGCGGGGCTAGCCGGCCGCTGGTCGGAGGCGTTTGAGCTCGTGCTCGAGGTGGTTCGTCGGTCCAGCGGTTCTGAGCGCGATGTCGCGCGGGCTCGGCTCCTGGAACTGTTCACCGTGGCCGGTGATGACCCAGCAGTGCCCGCTGCGCGTACCGCGCTGGCCAGCGCCCTGTTCTAGATCCGGCTACTGGCCGTCGAGTCGCAGGTAACTTGCGGCCAGCGGTGGAACGGTGATGATGGCAGAGGCCGGACGGCCAAACCAGGGTCCGTTGTCAGCATTCACCTGCCCGATGCCGATGCCGCTGCCGCCATAGGCCAGCGCGTCGGTAGTGATCAACTCCGTCCACGTCCCGGCTGAGGGCAGTGCCAGTCGGTAGTCCCCGTGCACGTGTGGGGAGAGGTTGACCACGACAGCAATGGGATTACCAATCGCATCACGGCGAATCCAACTGAACACATTGCGACTGGCGTCGTCTGCGTCAATCCACTCGAATCCGCTCGGACTGTTATCGACTTGCCACAGGGGTGCATTGTTTCGGT
>CAIKZY010000179.1 GCA_903832025.1 uncultured Actinomycetes bacterium | reverse complement strand
TGATTGCTCGGCAGTTTGCCATGGATCAAGGTCCATGCCGCCCGCATGCAGCGCATCGTTACTGGCGTCGTCAGCATCCTCCTGAGCTATGAGCTCACGCACATCGTCAAGTGGATAGGCACTTCCTTCGAGCTCTCCTTCACCAACATGACCCGCAAGCGCGCTCTGGATTGCCTCGGCTTCCATGATCATTGCCAGGCGATCAGCGTGATCGGCACCATCACACACCTGAGCGTGGAGATCCGTCGTGGACTCAAGCACTTCCTCGGGCTTGGACCTGATGATTGACATCGCACACACCGCCTCGGGGCCTGTCTGTCACCGTACGCCGCAGACCCCGTCGGCAATGGGGCAAACATCACCAATGTCTGATCACACTTTGCGCACCGGGAGCTCAGGCGTCTGCCACCATGCACTCATGCCCAAATCTGTGTTGACGACGGTCGAACAGGCTCGACAACGCGCCCGGGCCAGGTTGCCCAAATCCGTGTTCGGATTCATCGATGGCGGCAATGAGGCGGGGATCACCGTTGCAAACAACGTGTCTGCCTTCTCGCGCATCGGATTCATGCCCCGCGTGGCAAGCAATCAGGCCCCTCGGGCGTTGGCAACCAATGCCCTGGGCACTCCGTTGGCGATGCCGGTGGTGCCCACGCCTGCGGGTTTCATTCGCATCGTGCACCCAGACGGTGAATTGGGGGTTGCGCGCGCCGCGCAAAAGTTCGGTCTCCCGATGGGATTGTCAATCTTGTCCTCCGCAGCGATTGAGGACGTGTGCGCAGTCAATGAGCACGTGTGGTTCCAGGTGTACATGATTGGGGGACGCTCGGGGACCGCTGAAGTGATCGCGCGCGCTCAGGCTGCGGGAGCGTCAGCGCTCATCGTCACAGTTGATCTTGCGGCGGGTACCGGCGGAAATGATAAGGGCAAGTCTGTGCCGCCTCCTGCGAAAATCAGCGCAGGCGCGGCCCTGCGATTCGCCCCCCAAGGGATGCGCCACCCGCGTTGGACAGCCCAGCTGTTGCGGGGTGGACTTGAACTGCGCGCTCCGAACGTGCCTGGGGCTGATGGCAAGGCGATGACCATCGCTGAGGGCAGTGCGGCCCTTCGTGAGCATCCACCGACCTGGGATGACATTTCCTACATTCGTGCGCTTTGGAATGGCCCGCTCATGGTCAAGGGCATCGTCAGTCCTGAGGATGCTCGTATCGCAGCCGGTTTGGGCGTGGATGCAATCTCGGTGTCAAACCACGGTGGGAATGGCCTTGACGGTGCCCCGGCCACCATTGAGGCACTTCCGGCGGTGGTGGAAGCGTGTGGTGATGCTGTTGAGGTACTCATGGATGGGGGAGTGCGTCGAGGGCCTGATGTTGTCAAGGCTCTGGCCCTTGGCGCTCGCGCCATCATGATGGGCCGCCCGTACATCTGGGCCTTGGCTGCCGGTGGCCAGCATGGTGTCGAGGAGATCTTCGCTGCGTTCCACAAGGGCATTACCGGAACCCTGGTGCTGCTGGATGTGGAATCCGTGCACGACGTCAGCCCTGCCCACCTTCGGCTCGGCTGATCACTTCAGTCAGCAAGACGTAGTCAATGCTGTTCGTTCGTTCAGCACCGGCTTTTGCCTCAGCCACTGCTAAGTTCGCCCAGCAGCAGCCAGTCGCTTGCTGCAGGGATGTTGGGCGCATGCTGCGCAGGGCGACCGCATGGGCAGGATGGAGCATTGGACACCGTGTTGAACCACAAGGCGAAGATCACCATCATCGCAGTCAGCATCGTGACGACTCTGGTTCTTCTGGCACCCTGTGCGGTCGTTGCTTGTCTTGGTTGGAAGGCAGTCATTCCGGTCGTCACTCTTGCGGCCATGACGGGCTTGCTCAGTGCTGCCACGGGTGGTTGGCGTCTATCCCTTGGTCTGGCCATTCCGTTCGGTGTGTCGGTGATGGTCGCCGTGCATTGGGGAAATCAGGCCTGGGTGGCGGCAGTCTTGCTCTTCATGCTTGCGGGCACCCGTGGACTGCTGTCGGTCAAAGGCTGGAGCTCGGCCTCGACGATGCTGCCGTTATCGCTGGGATTCCTGATCGCCCAACCACCGGACGTACAAACGCTTGCGCATTCAGTGCCCCTAACCGGTGTCGTTGCGATTCTCGGCGTGCTCTGGGGTACGGGAATCTCCCGATTGTTCACCAAGAACGCGCCCGCGCCGAAATTCACCCCTGAGCCGCTCCGGCTGTCAGTGTTCTATGGGTTGATCCTCGGCCTGCTGACCGGTGCGGCCGCCTGGTGCGTGGTGCACTTCCAGTTGGGCCATGCTGGGGGCTGGATCATCTTGACGATTGTGATTGTCATGCAGCCGTACCTATCGGACACGTTGACAAAGGGGTTCAATCGCGCGGTCGGAACGATTCTGGGGTTTGGCATCGCGATGGTGATCGGTGCGCTGACGGCCAATGTTCCCGTGCTGTACGCGATTGCCGAAATCGCGTTCATGCTGGCCCTGTACGCCATGCTCAGTGGCAAGAAGTACTGGCATTTTGTGACCTGGCTGACTGTGGGAATCGTTCTTCTCCAAGGCGCTAGCACGTCGGTCGAGCGAACCGCCGAGTATCGGCTGGCTGCAACCGTTGTTGCCGGCGCTGCCGTATTCGCCGTTTTGGGACTGCTCTACCCGTTCGTTTCGGCGTGGGCGAAACGCAACAATGTCACGCATTTCTAGCGGAGAGTTTCAGAATCCTCCGCCGGAACCTGGATGGCGGTGATCCATGCCATCGATGGCTGGTGCTCGCTGAGGAAACTCACGTGAATTGGATCGAGCAAATACGCCTCGAAGGCGGCCATGCTCGGGAAGTCCAGGCAGACCATCCATGTGGCAGAAACCGTGGAATTCGGTCGGCGGCCAAGATCCCGATGCAGGCTCCCGTGCGATGCGTACGGACGGGCGGCGACTAGCGCTTGCAAATCGGCCTCCAGTGCATGTCGTCGCTCTGGATCGAGGTCCGGTTCGAGCCGGATCTGCACGACGTGACGAATGGCGGCTGAGTCTTCTGTGGCATGGTTACTCACCTGCACATCTTGCACGACCGAACGCGCGCACTGGTACGCCCCTGACACGTTCACCGGCGGCTGGGTGTGCAACAGGGGCATCTATATGAACAACGGGCAGTGGTACGTCAGTCCGGACGGCGGCTGGATTTCCGGCGGCGCGGTTGGCTCGCCGTGGACGGGGTCGTAGCCACGCGTTGAGCCTTAGGGCGAAGCAGTGCGTTGGTTGCCGACCGTTACTGATCGGGATCGGGCGCCCATGCTTGGTCGGTAGAGGGAAGGGCGTGTTCGCTAGATCTTGATCCCCTCGATGACGCTTACCTGGGACGCAGCGCAATTTTTGAGACTCTGCCCTCAGGCACAGTCGGTACCAGAGCGTGCAATGCTCAGACGTTCGGCCGGCGACTTATGCGAATTGGAAAGTGAAGTCGCCGTTGCTGTGCATAACCACATGTGCGCATTTCGGTTCTTCAAGGAGGCTGTAGTCGGCCGGGCTGGAGTTGCGGTCTGCTCGAGCACTCCAGTGCTCCAGTCCACCCTCCTTGAAGGTATAAAAGATGAGGCCGTGCGCCGTGGCTGCCTGGGCAGACGTTGAGACGAGCAACGTCCCAAACAGGCCGGAGGCCAAGGCGATGGAAACCAGCGGAGTGAACCGACGTGCTGCATTCCTCGATGGCTTCACCAGGTCGTCCGTTCATGTCGGCTTGCACAGCAGGGCTGCGGGTAAGACATAGGGCAACTCGCGCCTGGACGCGGCGAGCCAGGACCCTTTGTGTCCGAGGGGGGACTTGAACCCCCATGCCCTTTCGGGCACTAGCACCTCAAGCTAGCGCGTCTGCCTATTCCGCCACCCGGACTGGTTACGAAGCGCCCAAAGCATACCTTCCCCATCACGCGGCCTGAACAGGGCAGGATGGGCCTATGGACTTCGCGCTCATTGCCTCCCAAGCTGAGGAGGAGGTTGTGGAGATCTGCCGTGAGCTCATTCAGATTGACTCCACCAACTTCGGAGATGATCCGGCCACCGTTGGCGAAGCCGAAATTGCTGAGCGTTGTGCTGATCTGCTGCGTGAGGCTGGTTGGAGCCCTGAGGTGTTCTCGACCTCTGGATCGAAACGCAAGGGCGTGCATCTGCGAATTCCCGGTACGCAACCCGATGCGCCGGCCCTGCTCCTGCATGGGCATTTGGACGTGGTGCCGGCGATGGCTGAGCAATGGTCTGTTCCGCCACTGTCGGCAGAGGTGGTTGACGACTTCATCATGGGTCGCGGCGCGGTAGACATGAAGGACATGGACGCCATGATCATCGCCGTGCTTCGTGACTGGGGCCGGCGTCAGGTTCGGCCTCGCCGAGACATTGTTGTCTTGCTCCTTCCCGACGAAGAAGCCGGTGGACGGCATGGCGCTCATTGGCTCACCGTCCACCGGCCGGAGCTATTCGAGGGAGTCACCGAGGCAGTTGGCGAAGTAGGTGGATTCTCGGTCACCGTTCGTGACGATCTACGGCTGTACCCGATCCAGACTGCGGAAAAAGGCATGCGGTGGCTGACCTTGCATGCCGACGGTCGCGCAGGACATGGCTCGATGATTCACCCCGACAATGCCGTGACGCAATTGGCCAAGGCGGTGACCGCCATTGGCGAGTATCGGTGGCCGATTCGTCGCACGGCAACCGTGGAGCGGTTCCTGTCCGGATTGTCGGAGGCTTTCGGCGTAGACCTGACCGCTGCGGACACTGAGGAACTGGTCGCCAAGTTGGGCACGCTCGGATTGTTGGTCGGCGCGACCTTGCAAAACACTGCGAACCCTACGATGCTGACGGCCGGCTACAAGCACAATGTGATTCCTACCCAGGCCAGCGCCGCGATCGACGGCCGATTCGTGCCGGGCTTTGAGGATGAGTTCGATGCGACGATCGCCGAGCTTGTCGGGGAGAATGTGACGATCCAGACAATCGTGTCCGACATTGCCATTGAAGCTCCGTTCGAGACGGTGACCGTTGACCTGATGGCGCAGGTACTTCGTGCGGAGGACCCCGGTGCACGCACTGTCCCGTACATGATCTCGGGAGGCACCGATGCCAAGGCGTTTCATCGCCTGGGCATCAGTTGTTACGGGTTCGCGCCGTTGAAGATGCCTGCAGACGTGGACTACTGGCGGCTGTTCCATGGT
>CAIKZY010000178.1 GCA_903832025.1 uncultured Actinomycetes bacterium | reverse complement strand
CGGCGGTGTTCACCTTTGCCATTGGAAGGCTGATCGGTGTTCATCTTGGGTAAGCGGTGACCCCGGACTCTCAGCGCACGCGACGACTGACCGCTGCTATCGGTTCACTGACCACCGCCGCCACCGCGCAGATGGAGGCTGATCTGGTCTGGTACCGCGAACTTGGTGCCAGGGAACGGTCATGGGTGTCCTCCATCGCCCAGGCCGGTATCGCCGCCTTTATCCAATGGCAGGATTCCCCTGTGCCAGGACCGGCCATGACCGCAGACGTGTTCGGTGCTGCACCACGCGAACTTGCGCGCGTGATCTCCCTGGAGCAGACGGTCGAACTTGTGCGCACCACTATCGAGGTCGTTGAGTCCGCGCTTGATGAACTTTCTGAGCCCTTGGACGAGGCGTGGCTGCGAGAGTCCATCTTGCGGTTCGGACGAGAGATTGCCTTTTCGGCCGCGGAGGTCTACGCCAGGGCTGCCGAAGCTCGCGGGGCCTGGGACGCACGACTGGAATCCCTGGTGGTCGATGCCCTGTTGCGCAATGAGGTCGATGCAGCGGTCATGGCGCGCGTGCAAGCATTGGGCTGGACATCGGCAACCCAGATCGTGGTCGTTGCCGGCAGTGCGCCAACCGCCGACGCCCAGGTGAGCTTGGAGGTGATGCGTCGTGCCGCAGCCCATCACCAGCTTGAACTGTTGACCGGAATGCACGGACAGGCGCTGATTGCACTGGTGGGCGGTGACGGGGATGCTGGTCGGATCGCCCGCGTGCTCGTTCCGCACTTCGGCCCTGGCGCGGTCGTGCACTCCTGCGTCTGTCAAGGGCTGGATGCACTGGCCAGGCAGACCCAAGAGACCCTCAGCGCACTTGCTGCGGTGAGCGCGCGGCCAAATGCACCTCGACCCATCAGCACAACGGACTTGCTCGCCGAGCGGGCACTGGCTGGAGACCAGTCAGCGGCACGATCACTGGTGGATCAGGTGTACCTGCCGCTCGCCCAGGAGCCGGCCTTGCTGGCAACCACGCAGGCCTATCTGGAGGGCTCGCCGCATATCGAGGCTACGGCGAGGTCGTTGTTCGTCCATCCGAACACCGTCCGCTACCGCTTGCGCCGAATTGCCGAAGTGACCGGGTACAGCCCGACCGAGCCAGAGGGGGCCTTTTGCCTGCGACTGGCCCTGGTGTACGGCAGACTCCAAGCTGCACAGAATTTGTAGGATTCATACAAATATTTAGAGGTGACATTGGTGTCAATCACACCGGAATTCAGGGATTCCTACGGAATGCTGGGCAAGTGCTCGTAGTCGTCGCGCCCGGTCAGGGCTCTCAAACACCCGGTTTCCTGTCCCCCTGGTTGGCGGTTCCCGGCGTCGAGGACCGCCTGGCCTGGCTCAGCGCAGTCTCCGGCGTAGACCTGATCGCCCACGGCACGACCTCTGATGCGGACACGATCAGGGATACAGCGGTGGCGCAGCCGCTGATCGTGGGCGCAGGCCTGGTCACCATGCTGACCTTGTTCCCGCATCCATCCTCAGCCTTCAGCATGATTGGGGCCGGAGCCGGTCATTCGGTCGGGGAAATCACGGCCGCTGTCGGGGCAGGGGTACTTTCGGCCGAGCAAGCAATGGTGTTCGTACGCGAGCGCGGCAAGGGAATGGCCCAGGCGTCCGCCGTGACCGCCACGGGCATGGCAGCAGTGCTAGGCGGTGAGCCGGATGCGGTCGTTGCCGCAGCCAGCCGGCACCAGTTGACCTGCGCCAACATGAATGGCGCAGGTCAGATCGTTGTGGCAGGCACCAAGGACCAACTCAGCGCGTTTGCAGACGATGCGCCAGAAGGAACACGAGTGCGGCCGCTTGAGGTTGCCGGGGCATTCCACACCGAACACATGCAGTCCGCCGTGGCAACACTTGCTCGGTACGCCAAGTCGATATCCACGCATGATCCGCGGGTGCGCCTGATTTCCAACGCCGATGGGCAGATCGTGCACGACGGACGGCAAGTGCTGTCTCGCCTGGTCACGCAGGTGTCCAATCCGGTCCGCTGGGACCTGTGCATGCAAACCATGGCTGATCTCGGCGTGACCGCCGTACTTGAGATTCCGCCGGCAGGGACGTTGACCGGATTGGTCAAGCGGGCACTGCCGGGTGTGCAGACACTTGCGGTGAAGGGCCCGGAAGATCTTGATGCAGCCTGGGCCTTGATTGCCGAGCATGGCACCAAGTCACCCTTGGATTCCAGCCCGACGTGGCGCTTGCTCATTGCTCCCGCAAAGGGCACGTTCCGCCTGGTATCACAGGCCGGCCCCGGAGATGCGCTCGTGGCAGGTGAATCCGTTGGCACCGTGGACACCCTTCGGGATAGTCACGAAGTGCTGGCTCCCCATGGCGGCACTGTCGTCGAATGGCTGGTGCAGGACGGGGATCTTGTGGCTCCTGGGCAGCCAATCGTCCGCCTGCACCCAGAAGCGCAAGAGGCTATGGCGTGAGCTCCCCGATCTCGTCGGTTACCGGAGCCCCGTTCGCTCGCATCATGTCCGTTGCCGGATACCGTCCGAGCCGAGTGGTGACGAACGAAGAAGTGTGTGAGCGGATCGATTCATCCGACGAATGGATCCGAGAGCGTTCAGGAATTATCGAGCGTCGCTACGCCGCCGCTGATGAGTCCGTTTCAGACATGGCAACCATCGCCGCCACCAACGCCATCCGCAAGGCCGGTATCGATCCAGCGCAGGTGGGACTTGTGCTGGTTGCGTCGGTCACTCATCCGTATCCCACTCCTTCGGCAGCGGCGGAAGTGGCCTTTCGTATCGGGGCGATCGGTGCCGCGGCGACAGACATCTCCTCAGCCTGCGCAGGCTTTTGCTACGGCATTGCCATCGCTGACGCACTGGTGCGCTCCGGAGGTACCACCTATGCAGTGGTGATCGGCGTGGAGAAGCTCTCAGACTGGACTGACCACACCGATCGCGGTACGGCCTTCATCTTCGCTGACGGCGCCGGTGCTGTGGTGATCGGTCCTTCTGAGATATCAGCCATCGGGCCGGTGGTGTGGGGATCAGATGGTGAACAGCGCGAAGCGATCAACATGACCCAATCTCTTGTGGAGTACCGACAAGACCCCGGGCCGCACTTCCCGACCTTGACCATGCAGGGACAGCAGGTCTTCCGCTGGGCTGTTGGCGATATGGCGAAAACTGCCCAAGCAGCCTTGGATGCAGCACACGTGGCCGCTGAGGACCTGGATGCCTTCATTCCGCACCAGGCAAATATGCGTATTACCGACGCGATGATTCGCGCTCTGAAACTGCCAGCGCACGTCCCGGTTGCCCGGGACATTGCCTACACCGGGAACACCTCCGCTGCATCAATCCCGCTGGCCATGGAGCGCATGCTCGATGATGGGCAGGCACCGCACGGCGGCACCGCACTGCTCATCGGATTCGGAGCTGGACTGGTGTTCGCATCGCAGGTCGTCACACTCCCCTGAACTTGATGAATGTTGTACACACACCCACCACAAAGGAAAGGAAGAACATGAGCGAGGACATCTTGAGCGGCCTGGCAGTCATCGTGAACGAGGTCGCCGGTGTTCCGGTTGCTGACGTTCAGGCCGACAAGTCATTTGTCGACGACCTGGATATCGATTCACTGTCCATGGTCGAGGTCGTCATGGCTGCTGAGGATAAGTGGGGTGTGAAGATCCCCGACAGCGAGGTGAAGAACCTGAAGACTGTCGGAGATGCAGTGAACTACATCTCTGCAAACCTGTAGCACTTTTGCGAGTGCGTGGTGGGGTGTGACCCCACCACGCACCCCGAAATGCCCAGACCCCGATTGGCACCGGCACCAACTGCACGCATCAGTTTGTTCGCCACAGCAGTGGCGAACAAGCGCAACCGCATACACAGGAGACACACATGACTGGTCAGGTCGTCATCACCGGCCTTGGCATGACCACCCCCGTCGGCGGAGACGTGGAGTCGAGCTGGCAGAACGTGCTGGCAGGCAACCCCGGCATTCGCGTGATCGACGAGCCGTGGGCGGAGATTCAGCCAGCACGCATCGCGGGCATCATGGCTGTTGACCCGGCCGATGTCCTGGACCGAGTCGAGGCACGCCGGCTCGATCGAGCCCAGCAGGCGGCACTGGTGGCTGCTCGGGAGGCGTGGGCACAAGCCGGCGCACCGGCGGTTGATCCCGAGCGACTCGGTGCGGTCATTTCAAGCGGCATGGGCGGGCTCACATCGCTGATGTCCGCGTATGACACCCTCCTGGACAAGGGTCCATCCCGAGTCTCCCCGCACATGGTCACGCAGATCATGCCCAATGGACCGGCAGCCATCGTTGGCCTGGAAGTGGGCGCTCGCGCCGGCGTCCACGGATTGGTCAGCGCGTGCGCCTCAGGCGCTGAGGCGGTGTCCTATGCAGCCCGCATGATTCAGACCGGACGGGCTGACGTGGTGATCTGCGGAGGTACCGAGGCCGTGATCCACCCAATCACCATGGCCGGCTTTTCCGCCATGCGTGCACTGTCCACGCGCAACGACGATCCCAGGGCTGCATCGCGGCCCTACGACCTAGCCCGCGATGGATTCGTCATGGGGGAAGGCTCTGGAGTGTTGGTGCTTGAGTCCGAGGAGTTCGCACGAGCGCGCGGAGCTCAGATTCTGGGAATCTATGGCGGTGCGGGACTGACCTCCGATGGACACCACATCGCTCAACCAGATCCCGAGGGACTCGGTGCGGCACGCGCCATGCGCTTTGCCATTGAAGATGCCGGACTGCAGGTATCAGACATCGTGCACATCAATGCCCACGCCACGTCCACTCCGCAGGGCGATATCGCCGAATCCGTGGCCATTGGTGCTGCTATGGGGAATCACGTGGATTCCATCGTCGTGACCGGCACGAAATCAATGACCGGACATCTCCTTGGCGGTGCCGGTGCCATCGAATCTATCTTCAGCGTCTTGGCGCTGCGAGATCGACTGGTACCGCCGACAGCAAACCTGACGGACATGGATCCGCAGGTGCACTTGGACGTTGCTCGGGATAGCCCCCGCCCATTGCCGGCCGGCGACATCGCCGCGCTGAACAACTCG
>CAIKZY010000177.1 GCA_903832025.1 uncultured Actinomycetes bacterium | reverse complement strand
TTTGTCATGACTCGGCAGTACCTCCTCGATCGCGGAACCTGCTGCGGGAATGCCTGTCGTCACTGCCCATTCGATCACGTGAATGTGCGTCCATGACCCGAAGTCGCGTTCGCGCCATCTTCGCCGTCTCCGCATTCGCCAGCGTTGTTCTCGCGCTGGCGGTGCCCTGCCCGTCATTCACGGCTCAGGCGTCTGCGACGGCCTCACCCACTATCAAGGCAGTGGGCACATGGTCGATGGTGTCCCAGACACGCTCCAGTGGCAGCAACACCATCAGTGGCGATGGCGGAGTGCCCACACATGGAGCATTGAGCGCCCAGCCATCCGGGACGTACGTCGGTGCCGGCAACCACATCGCACAGCCCAATGAGCGACTGATCAACGGAAACCTGTCCTGGTATCTGCCGGATGGGCTGTACTCAGTACAACTCAACGCGTGCCGATCAATCGGCACGCAATTTCGGTGGACCATCGCCAATGCCGCCGGGAGCCAGAACACTGCGTGGCAATCCATGAAGTCATGTCGGCAATTGACGCACCTTGCCGAGGGGCACTACATGCTGACATTGCACGTGCGAACGGGGCCGAACACTGCTTCCACCACTGTGTCTGCCGATGTCCGCGCGCTTCTGATCGTGGCACTTGGCGACTCGTATGCCTCCGGCGAGGGCAATCCACGCAACGTCGATGCCTTTTTGAACTCACCAACGCTGTTCTCGCCGTTTACTGCGTATTGGGACGATCAACAGTGTCATCGAAGCGTGCTCGGAGCACCGGCACAAGCGGCCCTCGCCCTGCAGCGCGACAACCCGCATGTCGCAGTGACCCTGGTCGACGTGTCCTGCAGCGGTGCAACAATCGACAGCGGCCTCCTGGGACCGCAGCGAGCAATCGGTCAGATGCAAAGCCAACTCGAACAGGTGCGCCAGATCGTCGGAGCGCATCGCATTGATGCCATCACCGTGTCGATCGGCGGAAATGACATCGGGTTCGGCTCGATCCTGCAATCGTGTGCTCTCCAATCGGACTGTCCGCTACAAAAGCCACCCACCGGGCCACTGGCTGGATCCGCCACCGTGCAGACGGGCGTGCAAAATGCACTTGCCAAACTCGGCCGTGAATTCATCACGCTCAATGCGGCATTGCGCGCCATCGCTCCGCAAGCGGTGATTTTGCCTACGCTCTACCCGGATATCACGCGTGCGGCCAATGGAAGCCCCTGCTCATACCTGTCGATTGCACCGGCAGACTTCGCGTGGGCAAGGGATGCAATCTTGGATCCGGCTGCCAGCGGGGCCTATTCCTACACCACATCGTCCGGAGTCCAGGTGCCCATGCCACTTCCCCATGGCACCTTGAATTCCCAGGTGCTCGCCACACAGTCACTTGGCTGGGTCCCCATTGTCAGGACCTGGGGGGCGTCGGGAAATTCGGTCATCGGTCATGGAGTGTGTGCCGGGGACCAGGCATGGGCATACGGGCTGATTTCGTTCGGGCAGATGGCCACAGCCGCATTCCATCCAAACCCCGCGGGGCTATCACAGATGGCCCAAGCGATCACCGCCGAACTGGCGACCCAGCTTCGCACCCGGGCATAGGCAATAGTCGGGCGCTGTTACACTTGAGCGCCTTGCACCGCTAGCTCAATTGGCAGAGCAGCTGACTCTTAATCAGCGGGTTCACAGTTCAAGTCTGTGGCGGTGTACGTCAGCCCCACGAGGTGTGCCTCGTGGGGCTTTTCGCTGCCTCGTGGACACGCGCACGAAGGACGGGCTCATAGGACACCTCGTGCTGCAGCAGACCGCAATGTTGGACAGGGGCCCATGCGCTGCCAGGGCCCTGCCCGTGAAAGACTGACAATCTGCCGGCGACAGCCGGGCATTCGATAGGAGCGAACATGCGCGTGCACCATCCGCGTTCCACAGCAGCCGCGATCATCGCAGCCGTGCTGTCCTGCCTGAGTGTCGCTGGCGCTGTGCCGGCGCTTGCACATGCCGAGGTTACGGCGATTTCTCCGGCAAACGGGGCGATGCTAAACAGCGCACCAACAACGATCACCGTGCAGTTCTCCGAGCCTGCCACCTTCGGCGGCGCTGCGGTGACCGACAAGGGCGTACCGGTGGCATCAAAGGCGAGCATGACCGGCGCGCGCTTGACCGTGCATCTGCTGGGCAAAGTGCCCAATGGAGTGGTGACATTGACATGGCGTGTGACCGCTGATGACGGACACAAGCAATATCAGGCCACGTCATTCACCATTGGCCCGATGCCTGCCGTCGGTCCGTCGCAGAAGTTGGTCACCACGCCAAAGGTCGCCGCCACGCTCAACGGCACAAGGCCAGGCTGCCTGCAGGTGCAGTTCGCGCGATCAGCCACATCTGGTGAGGTTCTGTGGACGGACACCGCTTCAGGACTGGAGACCACATGGCCGATGACGTCAGGGTCGCACGCCACCGCACGGGGTGTACTGCCATTCGCCGGAAAGTGGAACATGGCAGCGACACTGAACGGAGCAGGTGGCTCAGTGCTGATCGTGACCGCGACCGCATCCATGTCGGGTCACCTGTAAGTGGGCAGGTACGTGCGCTGGCTGAGCCTGGCCATCGTGGCCTTCGTGAGTGTGCTGGTGCTGTTCCCGGCCGGCGCACAAGCACACTCGATCCTGATCGGATCCAGCCCATCCGATGGCGCGCAACTTGCCAATGCCCCGTCGGCAGTGAGTTTTACCTTCAATGAGGACCTGCTCAGCTATACCGACACGATTTCCATCAATGACGATGCTGGCAAGAACCTGTTCAGCACGCCAGTGCACCCCAGCGGTCCAACGGTTTCTATCCCGTGGCCATCTGGCCTTCGCAGCGGAACTTTCCAAGTTGCCTACCGAGTGGCTAGCGCCGACGGGCACCCGGTCAGTGGTGCGGTCATGTTCACGATCGGTGCACGGAATGTCGCACCGAACACCTCTGCCAGCGCGGCCGGCTCACGGCCCAGTGTCTGGCTATGGGTGTTGGTTGCCGCGATCGTGGCCTTGCTCCTCGCCGTCATCGCACTGGTCATTGTCAATGCCAAAGAGCGCCCAACTCCGTCGGAGTGAGCGCTCTTTGGTCAAGCTCTCGCCAGGTACTTCGCCAGTGAGGTTACTTCGCCAGTGAGGTCAAGACGCATTCTGCGGTGCTGGCCTCGATCTTGAATCCGCCCTCTTCAGGCATGAAATCGGTCACAACACCGTCCTGCAGGACCATGGCGTATCGCTGCGAACGGACTCCCAGACCCGCGCCGCTGGCATCGACATCCATGCCAATGGCCTTGGTGAAGTCTGCCAGTGGGTCAGCGACCATCACGATCGAGTCGCCAACGCCCTGCACAGTCCCCCAGGCATCCATGACGAACACGTCATTGACGCCCAGGCAGACGATGGAATCAACACCCGCCGAGGTCAATTCGGCAGCCTTGCTGATGAAGCCGGGCAGATGCTGCTTGGAGCATCCAGGTGTGAACGCTCCCGGGACTGCGAACAGCACCACGTGGCCGCTGCCCAAGATCTCGGTACTGGACACCACAACGGGTGCCCCGTCGCGCATGATGCGAACGTCAACTGCAGGAATCGTGTCGCCGACGGCAATGGTCATAAGATGAACTCCTTGGATGAGGTGGTAGTCAGACCCTAGCCTGCGCGCCCGCAAGCGCCACCGGCACCTAACGTCCTGTCAGCAGTCCCGGCTGGTTCCCCAGTTGAATTGGCACCCCGACCAGGGATCCGTACTCGGTCCAGGACCCGTCATAGTTGCGCACGTCAGGCCATCCCAGGAGTTCGTGCAGGACGAACCACGTGTGGGCGGACCGCTCGCCGATTCGGCAGTACGCGATGGTGGGGGCGTTTGGATCCAGGCCAGCCTGCTCGTAGATCTGTTCCAGCTCCTCGTTGTTGCGGAAGGTGCCGTCGTTGTTCGCGGTCTGGTTCCATGGCACGTTGATCGCCGTAGGAATATGCCCAGGGCGATAGGACTGCTCCTTGGGGAGATGCGCCGGCGCAAGCATCGTGCCGTCGTACTCCTCCGGGGAGCGCACGTCAATGATCTGCAATGCACCCAGGCCTGCGATGACCTGGTCTCGATAGATGCGGTGGCTGGCATCTTCGGTCGGAACCGGGTACACGCTGGGGAAAATCTCGGTTCGCTCTGAGACCAGCTCGCGACCATCGATTTCCCAACGCTTTCGACCGCCATCCATCAACTTCACATCGGGGTGACCGTACATCTTGAAGTACCAGTACGCGTATGCCGCGAACCAATTGTTGTTTGCCGCATAGAGCACCACTGTTGCGTCGCGGGAAACGCCCAGGGACTGCATCAATGCCGCGAAATCGGATGCGCTGATGACATCTCTGCGCACTGGGTGTTGCAGATCCCGACGCCAGTTCACGCTCACCGCACCGGCTATGTGGCCATCCGCGTACGCGTCGACGTCCTCGTCGACCTCAATCAGGACAACGCCGGGGTCGCTTCCGTGCTGCGCAACCCATGCGGTACTGACCAGCGCATCCTTGCGAGCCACGGCTTGGTCAGCCTCCGGCCACAGCAGGAATGATCGACAGGTTCGCCCCATCGGCAATGGCCGTATCCAGGCCATCCAGGAATCGAACGTCGTCATCATTGACGTATATGTTCACGAAACGGCGCAGCGCGCCATTGTCGTCAAGCACCCGTCCGGCGATGCCCGGGTAATTGGCATCGAGGTCGCTGAGCACCTGTGCCAAGGTCGCGCCATCGGCACTGACTTCGGCAGCACCAGCGGTATAGGTGCGCAAGATGGTTGGGATTCGTACGGTGGCGCTCATGCAGTGACCTTCTCGTATTCGGCGTCGAACTCGTCATAGGACGGGCCGATCACCATGGTGGGCTTGCTCGTGGCTTGAACTGCGTCCAATGTCTTCAATCCATCGCCGGTGTTCAAGAGCACCGTTTCCTCGTCCGGGTGGATCAATCCCTGGGCGAGCAGCTTGCGATACGTGGCGACCACCACACCTCCGGCAGTCTCGGCAAAGATTCCCTCGGTGCGCGCCAGCAGTTCAATGCCTTCCACGACCTCCGCATCACTGACATCGCCGATCGCCCCGTTGGTTCGCCGCACGACGTCAAGGGCATACGGTCCATCAGCTGGATTACCGATCGCCAAAGACTTGGCGATGGTGTCTGGCTTCACCGGGCGAATGACATCCTGCCCGGACTGGAACGCATGCGCGACCGGCGCGCAACCCGTGGCCTGAGCGCCGTAAATCTTGTAGGGGTGATCCTCGACGAGGCCAAGCTCGGTGAATTCACGAAATGCCTTATCGACCTTGGTCAGCAGCGATCCGGAGGCAACCGGTGAGACAACTGCATCAGGAAGTCGCCAGCCCAGTTGCTCGGCAACCTCATAGCCGACCGTCTTGGAGCCTTCGGCGTAGTACGGGCGGAGGTTCACATTGACAAAGCCCCAGTCGCGCGATGCGGCCACTTCAGTGCATAGCCGATTGACGTCGTCGTAATTGCCCCTGATCGCCACCAGCGTTCCGCCGTAGACGGCGGTGGTAATGATCTTGCCCGCCTCCAGGTTCGAGGGCACGAAGACCACCGATTCCAGCCCGGCTCTGGCCGCGGTAGCCGCAACCGAGTTCGCCAGGTTGCCGGTGGAGGCGCAGGCAATCGTGGCAAACCCCAACCTGCGTCCATTTTCCAGGGCGACGGCAACGACCCGATCCTTGAAGGAGTGCGTTGGATTGCCGGAATCATCCTTGACCCACAGGGATTTCACCCCCAACGCCGCTGCCAGGTTGTCCGCCCTGACCAGCTTGGTCAGCCCCGGGCGAAGCCCAGGGCGGTGGTGGGCGCCAGGCACGACCGGCAGCAGGGCCTCATAGCGCCACATGGACTGCGGTCCGGCCTCGATATCCGCGCGAGTGATGGGTCGATGCTCGTAGGCCACCTCCAGCGGACCAAAGCACTCAAAGCAGGCGTAGGAGGCATCCAGCGGATACAAGGTGGCGCACTCGCGGCATTTCAGGGCAACGGCGGAGCCGATTGCCGGGGTTTGCGCGGTGACAGTCATGACGAGGCCTTTCTGCTCATCTTTCCTGGGTTCAGGTCGGAGTTGGCACCGGACTCAGGCGGCCTCGGAGCGTGCGCTCGTCGAATACCAGATAGGTTGCCGGGGCTTCGCAGGGCCGTTTCCCTCTGCCCCTCGTGATGAGGTATGAAGTTGTATCCGAACTTTAGCGCATGCCAACGGCCCCGGATATGGCCGGTCGTTACAGATAGAGCCCGGTGCCCGACTGGGAGTGACGCTCAGCGGCGACCGCGTGGATATCACGCTCTCGAAGCAGCACGTAGTCCACTCCCTGGAGCTCAACTTCGCCTCGATCCTCGGGCTCGAACAGGACACGATCAGAGACCTGCATGGTTCGCACATTCGGCCCGACCGCCACCACCCGTGCCCATGCCAACCGCCGACCGACTTGTGCCGTCGCGGGGATGACGATCCCGCCGGTGGAGCGTCGCTCACCATCTTCACCGCCCTGTCGAACCAGCACTCTGTCGTGGAGCAACTTGATAGGCAGTGATCCGTCAGGATTTGGGGCCATGTCCGGGGCAGTGATCTCTGTTGTCATCGCGTCAGGACCCGTCGCCAAAAGAGCACTTTCACACCAACCACCGCAAGGACCGCTGCGCCGGCGATGGCCACGCGGTCAGTGCGTACCTTGCCTTCGCTATCGGTGAAGAAGCCGCTGACCGATCCAATCGCGCGCTTGCCCATTGCTGCAGGGGTGAATTCCTGGCGTAGGGACGACACGGAGGCGGCCAATTGGGCACGTGCCTGCTCGACTTCGGCAACGAGCGCCTGCGTTTGATCATGTGGATGGCTCACGTCACCAGCCTAAGACACTCAGGACCACTGGTCGATCGGCAGTGGGGACTCAGGCGACGTTGCTTGTCGCCACGCCCAGATCCTGATCCAGCGTCAGGTCCATGCCGTGCTCGAGTCGTGCCTCGGTTTGCGCGTCCACGCCGATGTCACCCGCGGCCCAGCGCTCCTCGATGCGTCCGTACTTCCAGACCAGCAAGGCAACCACCCAGGTCGCCACGAACAGGCCCACGATGTAGAAGCCGACCTTGTTGAGATCCAAGGTGCCAATCGCCGCAACGGGTCCGGATGTGATGTGCATCTGTTGCACGAATAGGCTCATCACTTCGATACCACCGATGATCAGCGCCACCGCCACGCCCAGGGCGGTGACGGTGATGTTGTAGTACACCTTGCGAACCGGCTGGCTGAACGCCCACCCGTAGGCAAAGTTCATGAAATTCCCGTCGATGGTGTCCAGCAACGACATGCCGGCGGCAAACAGCACC
>CAIKZY010000176.1 GCA_903832025.1 uncultured Actinomycetes bacterium | reverse complement strand
GGTTCCGGTGGTAAGCCTGGTTCCGGTGGTAAGCCTGGTTCCGGTGGTAAGCCTGGTTCCGGTGGTAAGCCTGGTTCCGGTGGTAAGCCTGGTTCCGGTGGTAAGCCTGGTTCCGGTGCAAATTCGGCCGGCCGTGGATTCGGCAAAGCGGCCACGAAGCTCACGGGAAGGCCAGGTGCTCGACCCACGGGCTCTGCGACATCAACTGCGGGAACAGGAGTGGCTGGGGACGCAGGTGCTCGGCCACGAACAACAGACGCGCGATCCGGAAAGGGGCGCTCTGGTGCGCTTGGCACACGGCGATCGGACGCACCACCAAGCAGTCGACGAACAGGGTCGACACAGGCAGGCACCGGTTCGAACAGGCGGCCGGTAGCGGAAAGTCAACGCACAACAGGAAACGGACCGCAATCTGCGAAGCAGGCAGGGTCACGGCCGATCGGAGATCGGGACGCTCGACGATCTTCGCGCGACGGGGCGGTTCAATCCCCGGGTAGCCGTGGGGCTGGTGAACGCCAATCATCAAGGCCCGCTGGCGCACGTTCGAGTTCCGCGCGGGTCAGCGGCTCCCGCGACGACCGTCGATCAGGGAGTGATCGCGGTTCGCGGGATGCTCGTACGCCGCAGCAAGACCGGCGCCGCACTGCGCGTGAGGAAAACACCCCTCGTACCCCCCGTCCACGTGAGCCTCACCTCAGCGACGACATCAAGGCCGAGGACCTCGACAAGTCCGTGGCGCTCGAGCTGCGGACTCTGCCTGAGGGTTTGGCAGAGATTGTTGCTCGTCATTTGGTGGCTGCTGAGCGGGCATTGGAGAATGAGGACGCGATTTTGGCCGGTGAGCACATGGCAATGGCCAAGTACCGTGCCGGTCGGTCAGCGGTGGTTCGAGAAGCCAGTGGCATTGTGCTCTACCGCCTGGGTCAGTTCTCTGAGGCACTTCAGGACCTTCGTGCGGCCAAGCGCATGAGCGGTGATGTTCGATTGGTCCCGTTGATCGCAGACTGCGAGCGGGGCCTGGGTAAGCCCGCGAAGGCATTGGAGACCATCAAGCTGGTTGACCTGGCTCGGGTGGATCCGGACACGCGCGTTGAGTTGCTGATCGTGGCAGCGGGTGCACGAGCAGACATGGGCAAGCCCGAGGCCGCCGTGTTGACGCTCCAGGGTTCGGATCTGACCAAGCTGCCGCCGGGCACCGCTCGTGCGCGACTGCAGTATGCCTACTCCGAGATGCTCTCCGCCTGCGGCCGGGCCAACGAGGCGTGGGAGTGGATGGAACGAGCCGCGGCATCTGATATCGATGATGCAACCGATGCTGCCCAGCGCTGCAATGAACTCGAAGGGCTCGCGTTCAGCGTAGAGTCCGACGAGGAATGACAGGCATGAGGGCTTCGCACCTTCCCAACAGCTAATTTTGTTGCTTGTCCAGCCATCGGGCGGCCCCGTTGAAGTTCGCCTCAGTACTTGACAGCTCCTCGAATCGGTTGAGGAGCTCGCCATCCGCATACAGGCCAGCATGACGAGCGGTGTCATTTTCTCGAACCATGGCTAGCGCGTGGTCGACGTCTGGCTGAGTGGACAGCGCAGTTGCGACCGACTCGACCCAATAGTGCAATTCTGCTTCGGATTCATCGAGAACGCGGTGCACATCGGTGACCGGCCCATAATGGCTGAAGAGCAGTCGTGCGGGTGAGGTGTTCCGCATCAGTGCCAGTGATTGCAGTGTCAGCGCCAGATCAAAATCCGGTGGCGGAGTAGCAGGTCTCACATCGGCGGTCTGCTGCACATACACACCTGCCGCATCGCCGGTATACAAGTCCCCGGTCAGGGAGTCCAGCAGTCCGATGTGGTGACTTGCGTGGCCGGGATTGTGAAAGGCCCGCAGGGCCCGGCCCCCGCCGAGATCGATGGTGCCCACGTCGCCCAGGGCAGTGATGCGCTCTGGTGGGGTAGCCAGCAGTTCGCCGAACAGTCGATCCATGTCCGCACCGAATACCCGATGTGCGCTGTCAAGGAGTTTCGCTGGGTTCGCAAGGTGACGCGCTCCCCGTTCATGCACGACGATCGTTGCCCTGGGAAAGGCCTTGGCCAGATCACCCACGCCGCCTGCGTGGTCTAGGTGAATATGTGTGACCACGATGGTCTCAAGGTCGTCGGCATTGACACCCAGTTGCGCCAAGGAGGCCACTACCAACGGGGCGGACCGAGCTGTACCTGTTTCGACCAGGCATGGGCGCTCGCCTCGGATGAGGTAACTGGCGGTAATGCCCTGGTATCCGCCCATATGGGTGTCTATGACATGGACCTCGTCACCCAGGTAGGTCACATCAGGCGTCAGTTCCCGATCAACGGTCATAGGGCATTGTCATCCATGGCTTTGTGTCTCGCCAAGTGATGTGGCGGATCGGGGCCCAATCTGGCTTGGCATGCGAATATGAGCGGGTGCCGAACGACCAAGATTCCGAGCCCACCGCTCCTGGTGATCCCAGCGGGGACGCGTACGAGTGGTATCACCGCGCTCGTCTACTGCTTGAGCAGGGCAATGCCGATGCCGCCATTCAATTGCTCGAGCGAGTGCGCACACTTGAACCCAGGTCAATGTCGGTTCTCGAGACATATGCCAGAGCGCTGTTCGACGCGAAGCACTTTCGTCAGTCGGCTGCCGCCTTCGAGCAATTGGCCGCAAGTAGTCCTGACAACGATTACGCTCATTTCGGTTTGGGCATGAGTCTGTGGCGGCTCCAAGAGTTCACGCAGGCTCGCGATGAGCTGGCCATGGCGATGGTGATGCGGCCTAGTCGAAGTGAGTATGCAACAGCGCTTTCGCAGGTCAAGGCAACCCTTCGCGCTCGTAGTGAAGCAGGTATAGCCCTCAATGGTCCGCTGGGCTCACACGAGGGTTTTGGCGATCCCTACCCTAAGTTCCCATGAGCGCCTTGCGTGATCGATATGACACGCTGCTCTTGGACCTTGATGGTGTGGTGTACCGGGGGGAAGCGGCGGTGCCGCACGCGATCGAGGCCCTGAATGCGGCTCAGGCTCAGGGCATCGCATGCTGCTACGTGACCAATAACGCCTCACGCACTGCCGACGAGGTTGCCCATCACCTTCGTGCCCTGGGGCTCAGTGTCGACGAACGTCAGGTGGTGACCAGCGCCCAGGTGGCTGCTGTCCTGGTTGCTCAACTGCTTGAGCCAGGCAGTGCGGTGCTCGCCTTGGGAGGACCGGCGGTGGCGTACTACTTGGAGCAGGCTGGTTTTCGGCCGGTGGCCTCAGATGTCGATCACCCGTCGGCGGTCGTTCAGGGCTACGGGCCGGGAGTCGGATGGGCTGACCTGGCTGAGGCCAGCTATGCACTTGCTCGAGGCGTCCCCTGGATTGCCACGAACACTGATTCGACCTTTCCCACGCGTCGGGGTCTTGCCCTAGGGAATGGATCTTTGGTGGCAGCGTTGACGCACGCCACTGGTCGAGTCCCAGATGCGGTCGCGGGCAAGCCGGAACCGGCCCTGCTCACCCAAGCACTGGAACGGATGCACAGTCAGGCCGCCTTGATGATCGGGGACCGGCTGGACACCGATATTGCTGCCGGCTCTCGATTGGGTGTGGACACCTTGCTAGTGCTTACCGGGGTGTGCACCGAGGAAGCGAGTTTTCACGCACGTGGCCTGGAAAGACCCACCTGGGTTGGACAGGACTTGAGATGCTTAGCGGCCGAGCCGATACGGTGGTATCCGAAGGGAGTGCGACATGCTTGATGCCTTACGTGGGTACATTCAAATGGCCAGCGGCCTCACTGAAGTGACCACCGCGAAAGCGAAAGAAATCGCTGTGGCGTTGGTCAGTCACGGTATCAATTTGGGGTCCAAGGCCCCTGACGTTGTGGGTCAGGTTCAAGACGTCGCTGACGACTTGGTGGCGACTGGGCGTTCCAATCGTGATCTCATGACGGGAATGGTCCGGACCGAGGTTGACAAGGCCGTGGGTCGCATGGGGGTTGTCCGTGAGGATGAGTTGGCGGCCCTTCGACGGCACGTCCAGCGTCTTGAGGAGCAACTTCACGCGTACATCAACGGCAGTGTGCCCGCTGCATCGAACGTCAACGCCGATCCGCATCCGCAAGACGAGGTACACGAGGCCGTCGAGTCGCAGAATGCAACGGTCACGGAAAGTGCCGTGCACACGGTGAAGAAGAAGGTCTACCTCGATGAAGCCGGTAATCCCATTGACGCGCGCTAGGACAAGTGATGAATGAACAGGTGAGCCAGCATCAGCCAGACCAGGAGCCCAGTGATGTAACGGCAACGCGTGCCCTTGCGGACGAGGATGTGCTCGTCCTTCAAGATGCCCCGGTTGAGTTGGAATTGGCCGTGTGGGAGCCCACGGGCGACGAAGTAGTCGATGGCGCGTTGGAGCAATTGTCTGCACTGGGAGAATTGGACCTGGCCGATCATGCGCAGGTGTTCAGCGCGGTGCATGAACAATTGCGATCTCGACTGACCGACGTGTCTGCCCCGAACTGACACAGTCAAAACCGATGTCATTGCGCCGGCTTGACGCCGAATTGGTTCGCCGGAGCATGGCGCGATCGCGTGAGCACGCGCGTGAGTTGATCGAGTCTGGAAGTGTTCGGGTCAAGGGAACCATCGCAAGTAAAGCGGCCACCCAGGTCAGTGACGCCGAGGCCATCGATGTGGTCATCATGGCCAATTCGTATGTCTCCCGAGGCGCGCACAAGCTGATAGGCGCCCTTGACGATACGGGCGTCAACCCACACCGCCTCAAGTGCTTGGATGCAGGCGCTTCCACCGGTGGCTTTACGCAAGTCCTCCTCGAGCGTGGAGCGGCGTCTGTGATCGCGGTGGACGTGGGGTACGGACAGTTGGCGTGGCCGGTACGAACCGATCCACGCGTGACGGTTTTGGAGCGCACGAATGTGCGCATGATCGGTGTTGATGATCTTGCATTTCGACCGGAGCTGATTGTTGCCGACCTATCCTTTATCTCCTTGACCCTTGTCTTGCCGGCGCTGACCGCGGTGCTTGCACCCACTGGACAGATGCTGCTGATGGTGAAGCCGCAGTTCGAGG
>CAIKZY010000175.1 GCA_903832025.1 uncultured Actinomycetes bacterium | reverse complement strand
GGTGACGATGTCGGTGAACAGGTCCAATTTCCAGGGCAGTGCGCTTCCACCGCCTTTGCGGGTGACCTTGGGGACCGGGCAGCCGAAGTTCAGGTCAATGTGATCGGCGCGGTCTTGCTCGACGATGATCCGCACTGCCCGGGCCACCACGTCGGCGTCCACTCCGTACAACTGCACTGACCTTGGTGACTCCCCGGCGGCGAAGGTGACCATGTCCACGGTCTCGGCGTTCCCTTCAACCAGGGCCCGAGAGGTCACCATTTCGGAGACGAACAGCGCATTGGGGGCAGCTGTGACATCGTGATCATCGGCCAAGGTTCCATTGGCGTGAAACCCTCGGCATAACGTTCGATACGAGCGGTTGGTAATCCCGGCCATCGGCGCCAACACCACCGGGGCTTGCAGTGCGATAGAACCGACCTGCAGCGGTCTGGCAACGGCAACGGTCGGCACGCTCACGCCGACATTGTCTCACCGACCGCACAACGAGCCCATTGGCCGACCGTCAAGGTGTGTCCTTCAGCCACACCGGCACCGTGAGTGCATCGGCCGCAGAGCCCAACACCGGCTGGTCCTGAGATACGTAGTGCGCAGATGTCGGTCGATGCAGAAGGCACCACGCCGTTTGTTTCCGTGCCCTTTCTAGAGGCAGTTCAGCGCAGGTTCGCCCTGAGCGTCTGGCGCCCTTGCGCCAGGTCACCGGTCAGGCACTCGGCGGGGATCCGGCTCGCGTGCACGTGGTGCTGTCGGAGGCATCTGCCGATGATTGGGCCATCGACCCGTGCCCGTGTCCCAATCACGCACGCTCTCGGGGCAGGTGCCCGCGCCAACGGGTGGAACATCATCAGGTTTGGCACAATCGGGGCTGCAGGAACGATCGATTCCCAATCAACCGTTCCGCGCACCAAGCACCAGCACGCCGCTCACCAGTTCAGCACGCACAGTCGACTTGCCCGCCGAGTCCCTGACCCATCGGAGTCCCCATGACCGCGAACCCGCCTTCCACGGTTCTTGCCGGCAAGCGCCGCTGGATCGCCTTGATCTTCCTCGCCCTTGGCGTGGCGATGATCATCCTGGATGCCACCGTGGTCAATGTCGCCATTCCCTCGATGGTCAAGGACTTGCACCTATCCACCTCCGATGCCGAATGGGTGAATGCGGCCTACTCACTGACCTTCGCGTCCCTGCTGATCCTCAACGGCCGCCTTGCCGATCGCTTCGGTCGTCGATTGCTCTTCGCCATCGGTGTGGTGATCTTCGTGGCAGCCAGCGTGCTGGTGGCACTGTCCACCAATTCCATTGAGGTCATCGGCGCTCGAGCGCTGCAAGGCGTCGGTGCGGCCATGATCTTGCCCGCGTCGCTGTCGGTGCTCAACGCCGTGTTCACGGGCAAGGCTCGCGCAATTGCCTTCGCCGCCTGGGGAGCCACGATCGGCGGGATGGCAGCACTAGGACCGCTCGTCGGCGGCTACCTGACCACCTATGCATCCTGGCACTGGGCCTTCTTGATCAATCTGCCGATCGGCATCATCGTGCTCATCGGACTGTTCGCGGTGGTACCGGAAACCAAGGACACCACCGGCAGGCGTGGCGTGGACTGGCCCGGAACGATCTTGGTGACCGCCGGCTTGCTCGGAGTGGTGTTCGCCTTGATCGAAGGCCAGCGATACGGCTGGGTCGTGCAAGTCCAGAAGTTCACGCTCGGCGGACTGACCTGGCCAGTGGGCGGCATCTCCATTGTGTTGGTCTCGGGCATCATCGGCGTGGGGGCGCTGATTGCCCTGGTGCTCACCGAGCGCTCCCGTCAGCGCCGGGGCAAGATCGCCATCGTTGACCTGCGACTGTTCGCCATTCGAACCTTTGGGGGTGGAAACCTCGTGGCCCTGGTGGTCAGCCTGGGCGAATTCGGATTGCTGTTCACGCTGCCGCTGTTCCTGCAGTCCGTGAAGGGCTTTTCCGCGATGCACACGGGCGTGGTACTCACCTCGCTGGCAGCCGGAGCGTTCATCGCCTCCGGTGCCGGTGCCGCGCTGAGCCAGCGGATGGGCCCGGTGCGAGTCCTACGAGTTGGCATGACGTGCGAGGTCATCGGCATCGTGGGACTCGCGATCTGCATTTCCCCGCAGATCACCTCCTGGGGCCTTGTTCCATGGCTGTTCTTCTACGGACTGGGAGTCGGCTTTGCCACTGCGCCATTGACCGGCGTGATCTTGTCGGAGGTTCCGGTGAACGACTCCGGTTCGGCCAGTGCCGTGCAGTCCACCGCACGGCAGATCGGCGCAGCCATCGGCACTGCCATCCTCGGCACGACACTGCTCATTGGGTTGGGCCACTTCACGACCAACCAGATGACTGCAGCCGGCGCACCGCCACAGGTCACCGCGCAGATCTCCAATGCCATGCAGGCGTCAGCAGGACAGATCATTCCCGAGCTCGCGAAGCAGCCCGGCACCGAGGTTGCTGTCTCGGCTGCCTCGCAGGGGTTTGCCGACGCCACCAAGACCGTTGCCGCGGTGGCCGGAATCTTCGTCCTGCTGGGGCTGATCACCAGCTTCCTGCTGCCGACAAATGCCGCTCGCATCGAAGCCGAGGGGTACGAACCGCCACGCGACGGCGATGGCAACGACAACGGCACCGGCACCGGCACCGGCACCGGCACCGGCGGGCAGCCTGAACCCGCACTGTCCTGAGATTCAACGTCGGCCTGGGCGCGGACGACTGACCTCAGCCCATACGTCCCTAGACCGCCGGCAATCGCATTGCCAGCCAGGCTGGCAGGGCATCCATGCCGATGCGCTCTTGCTCCATCGAGTCGCGGTCCCGGACAGTCACCGCCTGATCGTCCAGGGTGTCAAAGTCGACCGTGATGCAATATGGCGTGCCAATCTCGTCCTGGCGACGGTAACGACGTCCGATCGCCCCAGCATCATCGAAGTCCACGCTCCAACGCTTGCGCAGCTCGGCTGCCAAGTCCTTGGCCTTGGGCGACAGGTCTGCGTTGCGCGAAAGTGGCAGTACCGCTGCCTTGACTGGTGCCAGGCGTGGATCGAACCGAAGCACGGTCCGGGTATCCAGACCACCCTTGGCATTAGGTGCGGTGTCTTCGTCGTAGGCGTCAAGCATGAATGCCAGAACTGCACGTGTCAGGCCCGCCGCCGGCTCGATCACATACGGGACGTAGCGCTCATTCTTGTCCTGATCGAAGTAGGACAGGTCAGTTCCCGAGTGCTGGGAATGAGAGGTGAGATCAAAGTCGGTCCGATTGGCAATGCCTTCGAGCTCGGCCCACTCCGACCCGGCGAACCTGAACAGATACTCAATGTCCACGGTGCGCTTTGAATAATGCGAAAGCTTTTCCTGTGGATGCTCAAACAGGCGCATGTTCTGCGGATCCAGGCCCAGATCCACGTACCAGTCCCAGCGAGTCTGCAACCGGTAGTCATGCCACTGCTCATCGGTGCCGGGCTCGACGAAGAACTCCATCTCCATCTGCTCGAACTCTCGCGTGCGGAAGATGAAGTTCCCCGGGGTGATCTCGTTACGGAAGCTCTTGCCGGTCTGGCCAATACCGAACGGCGGCTTCTTGCGCGCGGAATTCATGACGTTGAGATAGTTCACAAATATCCCCTGCGCAGTCTCAGGTCGCAGGTAGTGCACCGCGGACGCATCCTCCACCGGCCCCACGGTGGTGCGCAGCATCCCATTGAAATCACGG
>CAIKZY010000174.1 GCA_903832025.1 uncultured Actinomycetes bacterium | reverse complement strand
GGCGATGCAGCGGCCTCAGACACATGCATCAGGTCCATCCCGTGCCCATCACCGCCTGGTCGACGGCAGGCTTCAGACGATCGCCATCGCGGCGATCGTCATGGTCATGTGCCTGATCAAGTATGGGCTTTCCTTGCATCCGCAATGGTTTCGCCTGTTGGACGGAGTTCAGCACTGGCCGGCGGTACAGCGTGCACCACTGCTGGCCGTCGGTGACCGTTCGCTACTGTCGAACACCACCTTCGTGGAGCTCGCCGGCGCGCTGCATCTGCGCAGCCCGCATGCCTATATCGGCTTCTCGATCATCCTGACCGTGGCAGCTCTGCTGATCCCATTCGCCCTTCGGGCCAAAGACCGACGATTCCAATGCCTGTATGTCATGGCGCTCCTGGGCGGTCCGCTGGCGGCCGTGCTGCTGAAGTGGGTTGGCGGTTACGACGCCGGGCTCGTTCTCCTGCTCGCGATCGCGACACTTGCTCGCAGAACATGGATCTGCGACTGCGCGTGGCTGCTGGCCAGTTACACGCACACCGCGGTGGCCGTGCCCGCGCTCGTGCTGTGGGCGGTGCAGTCGCAATACGGCGGCAACTCACGGGCTGGGTCGATGCGCCGCTGTGTCCATGCAGGCTTGGCCGTCCTGGCCGGCGGAGTCGCTATTCGCCTCGTCACCGATCTGTGGGGCGGCAGCACTGACCGATTCACGCTGTTTCGCGCGATCCCGTTCGACGGGATCGTTCAATGCGCGCTGCACTCACTGCCGATTTTGCTGGTGTCAGCCCTGGGCACCACATGGCTCCTGGTCCTTGCCAGGACGAATCGGCGAGCACGGGACACCAAGGTCTTCCTGTCACTGGTCGTGATCTGCGTCATCGTGGTTCCGCTCATTGCCGTGGATGAGACCCGAATCCTTGCGCTGTGCCTGGTACCGGTGACGCTGGCGTGGTTGACGCAAGTCTCGGCTCGATTGACCACGCAGCAGGTTCGGCTGCTGTGGCGGCACTATGGACTGCTGGCCGCATTGGTCCCGGTGGCGGTGGTGTGGATGGGCACGAGCTACTGGCCCTACTGGCTGTAGCCTGCGGACATGAAGGGCATCATCCTGGCCGGCGGTACCGGCTCGCGCCTGTGGCCGATCACCAAGGGGGTGAGCAAGCAACTGCTGCCCGTGTACGACAAGCCGATGATTCACTATCCGCTCGAGACGCTCATGAGTGCCGGGCTGCGGGACGTTCTCATCATCACCACACCGGAGGACTCACAGTCCTTCTCCAGACTCCTCGGCGACGGCAGTGACTGGGGAATGAACCTGCAATACGCCGTGCAACCCAAGCCAGAGGGCCTGGCACAGGCCTTCTTGATCGCCGAGCCGTTCCTGGCCGGGGACAAGGCCGCGTTGATTCTGGGAGACAACCTGTTCTACGGCGCGCGCATGGCCGAGCAACTGCAGGCACTGACTGAACTGGACGGTGCACATGTGTTCGCGTACGAGGTCGCTAACCCCAGCGAGTACGGAGTGGTGGAATTCGATGCCGGTGGGCGAGCGATCTCCATCGAGGAAAAGCCGGTCACGCCCAAGAGTCGATACGCCGTGCCAGGCCTGTACTTCTACGACGCAGATGTTGTTGCCGTGGCCAAGGGCATCGCTCCCTCAGCTCGAGGGGAACTTGAGATTACGGCGGTCAATGACGTGTACCTCCAGGCCGGCACGCTGAACGTGACCGTGCTCGAGCGCGGAACTGCATGGCTGGACACCGGGACATTTCGCACGCTCCAGGACGCCGGCGAGTTCGTCCGCGTGATGGAAGACCGAACCGGAACGAAGGTCGGATGCTGCGAGGAAGCAGCATGGCGCAATGGCTGGATTACCACCGAGCAGCTCACCGACCTGGCAGAACCGCTGCGCAAGAGCGGGTACGGCGAGTATCTCCTGCGCCTGGCGCGAAGTTGAGCAGCGTGCTGAGTGGGTACTCACTCAGCGGCGGTGGCTGTACGAGTTAGCTCCGGGTGATCTTCCTGGCGGCCGCGCGCAGCGGCCTCAGGGCACGACGGGACCGACTGCCCAGCACAGCAGCAACCGCCGCGGACTGGTCGCCATCAGCCAGGCCGCTGGCACCCACAGCCGGTCGTTCCAAGATGTCCTGCGCGAACCGGATCAGTCGATCAGCAAACCCCTGCCAGGTATGCATTCCAATCACCTGCTGCAGGTTGCGCACTCGTTCGGCTGCCGCATCCTGATCGGTGAGCAATGCCAGGAGATCTGCAGCATAGGCCTCGATTGTCCAGTTCGCGGGCACGTGTGACAGTCCGGCAATTTCCTTGAGCGGCCCGAAATTGGTGAACGTTGCCGGGGTGCCGAGTGCGGCAGCTTCGTAGGGGACAAAGCCGAAGCCTTCGGCACTGCTGGGATACAGCACTGCGGCAGCGTTGGCCAGCAGCCATGCTCGCGAAGCTGATGACACATGACCCAGTACGTGCGCCGTTCCACGCAGGTCGACATGCGTACGGAGCAGTTCCTGCTCAGCTGCCCGGGAACTGCTGGAGCGCACATGCAGTCCTGCCAGCACCAGATCGCACGTGATGCCTTGCCGCAGTACGTGCTGCCAGGCCGCAATGGCCAAGTCGCGGTTCTTGTGCATGAAGTCACTGCCTAGGACCAGCACGAAGTTCCGACCGGACAACGTGCGCGTGAGATCGAGGAGTTCCTGCGTCGGAACGGCGGGACGGTCGTGTCCGGCAATGTGATCAAGCCCAAGGGGGATCGCATGGACGCGATCAGCCTCAAGGAGCGGCACCTCCTCGAGCAGATGCGCGGCGACATCGGCGCTGATCGTTGACACGCCATCGACACTCAGGGCGATCGTGCGCTGCAGATGCCGATAGGCCGCCCACGAATCAACCGACGCGTGATACCGAGGGATGTCGTAGGCGATGAGATCAAGGTACGTGGCAATCACGCGACGACCAACTGCGCGTGCATTGATGATCGAGCTGCGTCCATCCAGTTGATTGGGGTACCACACGATGTCAGCAGGCAAGCTGGGGTCGTCCATCGTCGTCAGCCGGATATTGGGCCGATCGGCTAAGTGCGCGGCATAGTCGGGAAGCACATCCAGGCCGATCAGCAGGATGTCAGCGACTCGCTCATCATCGGCCAACGCGTTCAACGCCGCAGTGGTGAGCACCTGCGCACCGGTTTCGTGCGGGCCAAGCCATGTGACATCAACCGCAATACGCAGCCCACCGCGCATGGGAGCCGCTGATCGGACGAAGAAATGTGAACTGCCGGTGTCGAAGTTCTCGCGGGCATCGATCACCGCCGGAGACAGCAGCATGTCGGCCTTGAGCACGTCCGCGTGATTGGTCAGGAACCAGTCGTGCCACAGTCCCCGCTGGGACGCCAGAGCACACCAGGCGGCGATGCTCGCCCCGTCCTGAGTCGCCCCGTCCTGAGTCGCCCCGTCCTGAGTCGCCCCGTCCTGAGTCGCCCCGTCCTGACTCACGCCGTCGAGCGCGGCCAGCGGACCGACCATGTCGTAGGCATCGGCAGCGATCGCGATCGCTGCGCCCGCCGGCGCAGCGCTTCGCAGCCACTGCCCCGCCGCCGAACGACTGGGAGCCAGGCTCAGGCTGACAATCCTGGGGTCCGCATCGGCACGTGCCCCGAATTCACTGAGTCGATCCATCGTGAGCAGGGCCGGATCTCCGTAGACGTGCAGGATGCGTCCGCGAGCGGTCCTGTAGATCTCCATGACATCTCCTTTCCGACTCAACAACCCGCGCAATGAACACGGATGCCTTCACCCGAGTGGGTCCTCATGCTTGCATGTGCGAACTACCTGGCCTGGTACAGGTGATGGATCTGCTGGTCCAGTGACGGTGAGTAGTACGGGTCAACGGTCATCGTGGCACCCCACCGGGCGCGAAATGCGGCAGCCTCATGGCTATCGGCCTTACGGCGAATGATGCTGGCGCCCTCAAAGTGGGTAAAATGCGCATACGGAGTCCATGCCACGCGATACCCGGCTTGACCTGCCCGAAGGCAGTAGTCGACATCGTTAAAGTCCCGCGCGTACTCCTGATCAAAGCCGCCTAGGGCGTCGAAGACGGACGTCGGAGTGAGCATCGCAGCGGCAGTGACGGCGCTGTAATTGCGGGGGCTCAAGGTCGAGCCGAAGTAGCCCGTCTCCTGACCGGACTTGCCGATCCAGCAATGGGTCGGCCCGCCGGGCAGCAGGATCATGCCAACATGCTGCAGCCGTCCATCGGGGTAGGTGAGCTTGGCACCAACGACGCCAACGCCGGGGGTCTGGCCCAGTTCCAGCATGCGGATGATCGGATCTGGCTCGGCAACGGCGGTGTCGTCATTGAGTAGCAGAAGCCACTGCCCGGTCGCCGCGGCCCGACCAGCGTTGATCGCCTCGGAGAAATTGAATGCGTCAGTCCGGTACACCACGGTGTGGTCGACTCCCGCAATCGGATCGATCTGGCCTGTCGTGACGGCGATGATCTCGATCTCGAGGGCGTCGGGGTCACCCAGCGGTCCAACCTGGGACTGACGCGCCCGCAGTGATGCCACGGCTGCGTCCACCAGTCGCCCACCATCGTCACCTTTGGTGCCAATAGTCGGAATGATGACCGAGACGCGCTGCCCTTTGGGGATGCGCGGATGCACCTGGTTCAAGCCGGCAACCGCACTGGCAGTGACCGAGCCGCCACCGTAGGTTCGCTGCAGATGCTCTGCCTGGACGCGCATGGTCGCTTCCTGCGCCCATGGCTTGGCCTCGATGGTCAATGCGGTCGATCCAGCCCAGGCTCGCCAGTGATACAGCGGCCGCGGCAGATGCACCACGCGCTGCACCTGCGGAAGCAAGCGCAGTGCAAGGTCGAAATCCTGAGCTCCGTCCATCTGCGAGCGCAGGCCACCGATGGCATCAACCTGATCCCGCTTGAACACGGTGAAATGACACAGGTACATCTGGCCGAGCAGCAGTTCGGGAGAGAAGTCCGGCTTGCAGAACAACTCATAGTGCTCACCGCGCGGGGAGACCTTGTCCTCATCGGAGTAGACCACGTCGGGAAGGTCCTGCTCGATGATCGCGCGACTGAATTCAGCGATGCATCGAGGGTCCAGCAGGTCGTCGTTATCGAGCATGCCGATGTACTGACCGGTTGCCAGTTCCAGGGCCGCATTCAATGCGGAGGAGATACCACCGTTTTGCTTGCTGGACACCAGGATTCGTGGATCGTCCAGATGCGCGGTGGCGAACTGGTCCAGGAATGGTGCCACGGCAGGGTCTGTGGATCCGTCGTTGACGATGACCAGCTGCCAGTTGGTTGCCTGTTGACTGAGCACCGAGTCAAGGCACTGGGCCAGGAAGTTCATCGGCGGGTTGTACACCGGTACCAGGATGGAGATCGTCACATCGAAATTCACTGAGGCAGGGGCAATCGTGGCAGCCTGGGCCAGCCAAGACCGGTACTCCTTGCCGATGCGGCGCTCGGTCACTTTGCGCTTGGCCCACCGCTTGACCCGGCCAGCTCGGCGTCGTGCCGCGAGCAGTGGGTTGGACGTCTGCGGCATGGCTATCCCAGCCGGAACTGTGCCGGCAGCTGGAAGAAGCCCTGACCGATCTCACCGCTCTTGGAGCGCACGGGAAATTCGACGGCGTCATTCCAGGTGTCCAGCAGCTTGGACCCGCTGAAATCGAAGACATCGATGTGCACGCGATAGCGCCCGGGCAGCAGCGGATTGTCCGGCACAGTGATGTCGCAGCTGTAGTCCCCTTGTACGGTGCCGAAGTCGAATCCGCGAGCGTGATTGGAAATCATCGTGACCAGCGGTCCGCTGTCATGCTGCAAGGCCACGCGGACATTCGGACCCAGTACCGGGACTGCGGCGTTGAATGCGATGCGCATCATGAACGTTTCACCGGTCTCGGCGTGGTTCAATGGATCGCCATTGCTGTTGACGATTGCCGCGCTCATCACGCGAATCTGCCCATCACCAGCACGGTCATCCTCCGGGCGCGTGGACACCACGAGCGGGTTTCTCGCGGATTCATCGGCGTTGACCCGCTGGAGATACGCAGCGATAGTGTCGGTTGGGTAGCCCGATGATTGCAACCGGCCATGCTCCAGCCAGGCCACTTCGTCACACAGCCCTTCGAGTTGTCCCAGTCCGTGACTGACGACCACGATGGTCTTGCCGGCCTTGCGCAGGGAATACAAATGGTCAAAGCACTTGCGCTGGAATTCCTCATCACCGACGGCCAGGACCTCATCGATGATCAAGATGTCGGGCTTCATATTCACAGCAACCGCAAAGCCCAGTCGGACGTACATTCCCGACGAGTAGTGCTTGACCGGCTCGTCGATGAACTCGCGCAGTCCGGAGAAGTCAATGATCTGCTCGGTGACCTGCTGGATCTCCTTGCGCTGCAATCCCAGGAGCGACCCGTTGAGCCCGATGTTCTCCCGACCGGTCATGTCGGGGTGGAAACCAGCACCGAGTTCGATCAGTGCCGCCACGCGACCATCGGTCGTGATCGTGCCGGTCGTCGGGCGGTAGATCTTGCCGATCATCTTCAGCAACGTAGATTTCCCAGAGCCGTTGTGCCCGATCAGGCCGTATACCGAGCCGCGAGGAATCTGAATCGAGACATCGCGAACGGCCCAGAAGTCCTCTTCGGTCTGGGCTCTCCCGCGCACCATGAGTTCCTTCAGGGAACTGCGGCGATCAGTGTGCCGCTTGAAGCGCTTACCGACACCGCTGATGCTCACCGCGACCCCGGGGCTGGCGGCGGAGATGGTATTCCAGGTGCGCGCGGAATCACTCACAGGTATTCCCCTAAGTCCTCACTGAATCGGTTGAACACCACGAAGCCGATCCAGAACACTGCGAGCCCGGCCGCCAGCAGTGCCGGGATGACCCACCAGATCGGCACAACCAGGGAGTACATGACGTCATGCATGGTCTGCACGTACCAGCTCATGGGGTTCAGCTTCACGAACCAGCCCAGGATGTGGCCGTGCTGGTTGACCAGGTCAATTGGATACAGGATCGGGGTCATGAAGTACAGGGCTCCCAGTGCAACCGTGACGATGTATTGAACGTCACCGAAGCGGGCATTCAAGATAGCGAGCATCAAGCCAAGCCCCTGAGCAAACAGCGCAGTGCCGATCAGGATGGGGACCGCCAGGATCCAGGTCCATGACACGTTGCCCTTCCACAGGAACAGGCCGGCAAGAACCACGATCTCCAAGCCCACCTGCACCAGTTGAACGATCGACGCACCCAGGACCGGAGCCCAGCCGGGAAACTGCACCTTCTTCAGCAGGTCACCGCTGGCCTTGAGTTGTGACATCGACAGGTTCAAGAAGCTGGAGAACAAGTTCCACGTCACGATGCCGGTGAACAAGAACGCCGCATAGCTGGTCCCTTGGCCATTGCCCAGCGGCGGAGCCTTGACCCGAAAGACGATTGAGAAGACTGCAGCGAACACGATCAAGGTGGCCAGTGGCTGCAGCAGGGACCAGCCCCAGCCCAGCAGACTGGAGCGGTAACGAGTCTTGAAGTCTCGGTTGGCGAAGGCCCAGATCAGGGCGCGCTGTGTCCACAACGTGTTCAGCACCGGCGCATACCCCGATGATGTCGATGACTGCCACGCTGGACCGGCCCTGGTTCCCGGTGCCGATCCGGGACCTGGCCCGTGCCTGTACGTCCCACGTGGTCGGGCGGGAGGCTATCGAGGTGAAATTGGTCATCGACAAGCCGTGCTGCCGATGCGGTGGTCATACCGCCAGCCTAGCCGCGAGCACCTGAGTCTTCGGTGCGCCAATGGACCCTTGCAACGTATGGATTCCGCTCATGGCCACCATGCAGGTCGAGAACCACGGTCAAACAGCGGCCGTGGTCCCCCCATTGGCCGCCACGGACAGTTACCCTCTGAGTACCCATCTAGGAGGATTCATGACCACTTCCCGCACCGGACGTATCCGGCTGGTCCGCGGCACACTTGCCGCAACGGCATCATTGGCCCTGGTGGCCTCTGCCGCGCTGTCCCTGGCCAATGGCGCAGACGCCGCCACATCGAGCAAAGGGTTCATCGCCGTGCCCACCGGCATGGTGGGCGTCCAGGAGAACATCACCATCAGCGCCCCATCCGCAAAGGGCCAGGTGGTGACCCTGGGTCTGCAAGCACCCACCGGAGCCATCAACCTCCAGACCGTCATTGGGTCCAATGGCTATGGGTCCGTGGAATGGACCCCCACGGTTGCCGGCAGCTGGTCGGTCAATGGTTTGGGCGTGATTGCCAGCCTGGGCAGCGTCCCGGTCACCGTCAATGCCATGCCGACCTACACAATCTTGCTCGCACAGAATGCGCTGCAAGCCGGCGTCAATAACAACCTGCAGGGGGCGGTCGTCGCGCCGATCGGTTCGATCGCACCCACGGGCAATGTGTACCTGGCAACCGCCGGCGGAAATGGCATCTCCACGGTGCCGCTGTCCGGCCAACTTGGCTCAACCATCGCCACCGCAAACCTGCCCTGGAACCCGGGCACCACCGGTCCAGCCTCGATTCAAGCGCAGTTCTTGCCCGATTCCACCGCATTCACCAGCTCCACCAGCCCCATCTCGCAACCGAACGTGACCTCGGCCTTGTCCGTGGTGGCACTGCGGTGGCCGGCCCGCTTGTTCGTGGGCACCCCCACGGTGCTGCAGGCAGTGCTTGGTGCCAATATCCCCGACGGCTCAGCGGCGTTCGCCATCGACGGCGTGGCTATCGGCGGTTCGACGCCGACGACCAATGGAGTGGCAACACGCCAGTGGACCCCGACTGCCTCAGGAGTGCACACCATCTCAGTGCAATTCAGCTCCAATACCGGTGCCTTCTCCGGTGTCTCCAGTCAGCAAGTCAACATCTTGACCAATCGGCTCAATGACACCATCACCGTGGTGCCCAAGGGCCAGCCAGTGTGGTCGATCGCTTCCCCGATCTACATGACCGCAGGTACGTCCCTTCTGCTGGCCGGAAACAGCGCATCGGGTAACCCGCTGATCTTCAGCGAGAACGGTCCCTGCGTGATCTCCGGCGCTGCATTGACGGCCCTGTCTGCCGGTCAGTGCGAGGTCACCGCGCAGTCAGTGGGCAACGCAACCCTGGCACCGACCACCGCCACCTACACCGTCACCGTGAAGTCGGCACCGGCACCCACGCCCGCCAAGAAGCACTAGTTCTCCAACACATGGTGAGGGCCGGCTGCGATGCAGTCGGCCCTCACCATGTCCGAGTCATTCATGATTCGCGGAGCACCCGCCAGGTGTTCGATTGAAGGAACACCCCGATTACGCCGCATCGCACGGATAGAACTTGTCCGTGAAGTAGTTGGCACACGTCACCGGCGCCGCTGCGGGATTCCTAGCCAGCCAGATGCTGCTCGCCGCTGAATGACCACCTGAGGTCATGACGTAGCCGTACTCATAATCGCTTGTCGTATCCACGCTCGTGCATGACACATTGTCGGACCAGATTGCGCCATGTGCGATGAATCCACCCGGATCTCATCGCACGTATGGGCCGACCCCGGTGAACGTGCATGCTGCCAATGGCTCGCCGTATGCCCAGGAGACCTGCCGGGAGCACACGTATCCGCCGTTCCCGGTGCTATTCCACTGTTCCCAGGACGGTGCCCATGGTGACCATCCTGCTTTGGCATCCCAACCGCTGGAGTTCGGGCACGCTTGCGTGGCTAAGGCGTCGCAGTCTGCTGCATCGATTCCTACATCGGTACCGAACCACGTGAGGGGAACTTCAACGCATCTCGCCCTGCTCCCAACGCGCCCTGCTCTCAACGCGCCCTGCTCCCAAGCGGCCGTTCGAGGAAAGACTGGCCGTTCTAGGACGTGCCGCGGCCCTTGTGCTTGCGCAATGGAGCGGTGACTTTCCAACTGCGCGTATTGGTCATGAAGTCCAATTCCTGGCGCAAGGCGTCCGCTGCTGCGCGTAGCGCGATGTTCTGGCCTGTCAGGTCATCGGCTCGAAGGATCACGAACGACCGCAATCCGACGAACCCTTCAATCGAATCCGAGGCATCCAGCACCGTGAGCGTTGCCTGCGCCGGTTCGCCCACCCCACCGTCACCTAGCGGGACGGTGATCACCGATCCGAGGTAGACATCCACTCGGGCCGGTCCGCCGGGACCCGCGATGTCCGCCTGGGCCACACCGGGCATCGAGCGCGTCTGGATCAATGCAACCAGGGAGCCGTTCGTAGGACGCGTGATCCGCAGTTCGGCACGTCGGCCGGGTCGCAATTCATAGCCCCACACTTGCGGTGATCCGAAGTCACCGATCAGCGCAGTATCGACCACCGCGAGCTCATCGGGGAGCCTGCGCTGACGCAGCATCGGTGACAGTTCGCTGCGCTGGACGTGATCGAGGTACTGATCGGCGTACCCGGCATCCGGAGCGCCTGCGGCGGGACTGAGCACGTACTCATGTCCCAGTTCAACGTCTGCATACATCGCCGGCCTCCCTTCACTGGCAACGGCGTGGGTGATATCCCGATGGATCGCCTTGGCCACATCGTTCCAGGTGATGTCCACGAAGTCTGCCGCAATCACCGCTTCATGGTGATGGCGACGGGTGACGTCCAAGGCATCAGATTCCAGAACGCGAACGAAGTCAGCGAGGTCGTCGGAGGTGAAGTAGCTGGCCAACTGGCCTCCTGCCTCGGGGAGCGAGGAGTTGTTTGCTGCCACCACGACCTTGCCGAAAGCCAACGACTCCGACACCGGCAACCCCCACCCCTCATACAGGCTGGGGTACACCGTGAACTCGGCATGGGCATAGAAGCGCGCTAATTCGGCATCACTGACCGAGGTCGAGAGCACGGAGATCTTGCCGTTCAATCCGCCGGTCGCCACATACTGATCCAAGAACGCATTGGCATTCCAGCCCAAGCGACCAATGCAGACCAAGTCGGGCACCTGTACGCAACCATGGGTTTGGATCAACTGCGTCCACGCGTTCAGTGCCAAAAGGTGGTTCTTGCGCGCCTCAATCGTTCCCACGAACAGGGCATACGGACGCGGCCAGGGATTTCGACTGACATCGAATTGCCCCGGTCGCAGGCCGCACGGCAACCCGGTGACTTGACCGGTGATGGGGAGCCGATCATGGGTCACCGCGAACGCCTGGAAGTCCTGCAGCGAGGAGTGCGAGATCGCCGGCACTGCTGTTGCGGTGTCGAGCATCAAGTGCAGGTAGCGCTCGAACAGTCGTTGCACTGCAGGAGTGTGGCCTGTGCCAAGGACTGGTGTGAGGTCATAGAGCAAATACACCGACTTCGCGCCGTGCAGAGCCAACTGCCGCGCGGCCATCATCAATGCGTCATTGATCCAGACCGCACCCAGGTACACCATCACGGTGTTCTTGGTCGGGCGCAGCGCTTCCCCCGAGGCGATCCGGCTTACGGTTGCCTGCGCGATTTGCGACAGGCCGACTCGATCGGGGGACGTGTTCGCAGACCCTGCCCCCGTCCGTATCAACGCCTGACTCTCGTCATCGGTCAGTTCAACGAATACCCCTCGCCCGCGGTCGAGCATGACCGTGCGGACCCATGGTTCGGTATCCAGCAGGAGCGGTGCAACCTCCGCGATGACTCGCTGCACACCGGACACCGACTCCTGTCTGGTCAGGAATTCCACCAGATCCGTGACGTCCAGGCAGACCGAGACCTCTCGAAAGGCCTCCCCTGCCGAGATCGTCATGGCCTCAGCGTACGCACCAACATGGACTGACCATGCGCAGTCGATGACTTCCGCGGCTGGCTCGCGACGGGTGCGCGCGGGTCAGTGTCTGCCCGGCTGATGGGGCATTTCCCCGATTTGGTCCCTTGCGTTCATCTTTTGGCCATATCCTGTCCCCTGTTTGGTGGACATTCGTTTACCTCGGAAGGAGCCGATCGATGCGTATCGCCATTATCGGAACCCCTCGCTCTGGCAACACGGCAATGCGCTCGGTGCTTGCTGCAGCGTATGAACTGACCGAGATGGCCAGTCATGATGCAAGCTTCCTGCGCTCGGACCTGCCAGATAACACCATCGCACAAGTGCACTGCGCCTACGACCAGGGCCTGCGCGATCACCTGCGCAGCCAGGACATTGACATCGTCACCCCGCGCAGGCACCCGCTGGACACCCTGCTGTCGATGCTGCACTTCGCCCAGTTCGAGCCGCAGGTCGCCAACTGGCTCGGTGGCAACTGGCTTCATGACCCGAGGGCTGCGACCCGACGAGCCGAGAGTTCCGAGAGTTCGCCCTCGGTGCCGGGGCACAACGTCTGCTGTCGGTTTCCGTCGACTGGGCACCGCATGCCCGCGTCGACATGCGGTACCGGGCCTTCGCCCAAGATCCCCTGCACCTGGTCCGCACGTTCAACGGCGGTGAGCTGAGCCAGCGTGCGTACCACGGGGTTCAGGCGGCAGGACAATTTGCGCGCTTGGCATCCACTCCGAACATGCATGGCTGGCTTGGCACCCCTGGCTACTGGACGTCGTTCTTCTCCGCTCCATTCGCACGCGAGCTATACCAGGCCCACGAGCGAGCCTTCGTGGAAGGTGGGTTCAGCATTCGGCGGGCGCAGGAGATTTCACCGGTCGCGATTCGCATGACATGGGCCGCTGCCTACTTCGGGGATACATCGGCGCTGACAACCGACTGGTCAACCTTCCAGCGGAAGATTCCCGCCTGAGCTGATACGTGTCCCCGCGTGAGGTCGTCGGGATCGCAATGCACTTTGTGCCCGATTCCGTCGACGTCGTGCAGCAGCACCAGGACTGGTGTCTGCGCCCGAGTACTTCGGATGCGCCCCGGCTGCACGGCAGTGCCCATGCGTCCGGTTTCGTGACCGATGCTAGCTCGGTTGCGTGCGGAATGCGTTCTATGCTGTCACGGTGCTCTCACTTGATGACTTGGACGAATCCTGCCGAGCCGCCATCCGCGATATCGCGACCGTCACCAAGGACGGGGTCTTGCTCGCCGAAGGCATCCAGGGCGTGCGCACGTTCAGTCCACCGGTGCACACCGACCATCGCGGTCGAGTCTTTGAGGTCTTTCCCGGCAGGAATGCATTCTGGGATGAGGACATCGTCTACTGCTACGCGTGGACCATTCGTCCCAACATGGTCAAGGGCTGGGGCTTGCACCAGGAAAAGGTCGATCGATACACCTTGATCAACGGTGAGATCATCACCGTGCTGTGCGATGCTCGAGCAGACTCACCGACCCACGGACAGGTGCAGCAGGTCGTGCTCTCTGAGCAGGGTGTGCGGCAGGTGCGCATTCCGACAGGGGTGTGGCACATGAACGTCAACGTGTGTCAGGTCGAGGCGCACCTGATCAACCATCCGACTCGGCCGTATCAGCATGACAATCCGGACAGACTGGTCCTGCCCTGGAATACGGACGCGATTCCCTACGACCTGCGGACCTTGTTCCCCGTGCAAGCAAATCCCTGTCCACCCTGCGGCGCGCCGTAGCACGGCGAACGTCCACGTCGCCCGCCATGAGCATTTCGACCGAGCGCACCGTGAGGGCCTGGCACGCCTGGCGCTACTTCGCATTGGTGGTCAATGCGCACCGATCACCGCACATCTCCGACGAGCCCCTCGTCAGCGTCATCATCGCTACCTACAACTGGAGTAGCGTTCTTCACTTCGCCATCGCCTCAGTGCTCGCCCAGGACTACGCGAATATTGAGGTCCTGGTGATCGGCGACGGATGCACTGACGACTCCCAATCGGTTGTCGAGCAGTTCGATGACCCACGCATTCGTTGGCACAACCTGCCGGTCAATAGCGGAAGTCAATCCATGCCGAACAACACCGGCATTGCCCTGGCATCCGGGCAATACATCGCCTACTTGGGACATGACGACCTGTGGCGGCCAAACCATCTACGCCAGCTCGTCCGTGCCATCCAGCTGGCACAGGCTGACATCGCTTCCTCCACCTGCCTGGCCATCGGCCCCCCAGGCAGCAACCTGGTGCGCCTGACCGGTGGCCTACCCGGCGGTAGATCCGGTACCTGGTGTCCGCCATCGTCGGTGCTTCACCGCTCAGATGCGGTGACCGTCACCGGACCCTGGCAAGACTTTCGAGAGATCGAAGATCCACCTGATGTGTCATTCGTCCGCCAATTCGAGCATCACGGTCTGCGTCATGTGCGCGTTCGCAACTGCTCGGTGGTGAAGTTCAATGCCGCCTGGCGACCGAACAGTTATCGCCTTCGGGCAAGTGCAGAGCAGCAGCACTTCGCTGGACTCATGCGGCATCAACGGCTCTTCGTCGAGCGACAATTGATCGCGCTGGCACGGATGCGCCTGGTCCGAGCGCCCGAGACCTACGTTCAAGCACGCAAGCCAGTGGCCGGCGCTGACACCCGAGGGTGGCTGGTCAGTGAGTGGCGCCGCATTCGCGGTCTTCATGACATCGCGCAGCCGCCCACCGATGGCGAGGTCATACCAGACCGGTGAGGACGGGTGCGCGCGGGTGAGAACTGAAATTCGCCGGATTCAGGTTCGCCAGATCGGGTTTGCCGGCGTGACGGGCTCACCCCGGGTCACACAACGAGATTGCCTGCTAGTCGGACATCACTGCGCGCAGCAGCCCCGGCGTCGAGAGTTGCTCGCGCAACTGCGGGGTGGCGCACAAGCGGCGCAGCTCGTGATGCAGGTCCACGTATCGGGACAGCACACGCGAGGGTTGGGTGGTCAATCGTCGAAGGCGGTCCGGGACTGATCGCTGCTGGGACCCGGTGTGCAACCCGATCTGCTGCGAGCCGGAAATTCGATAATCGATGACCGGCTGCCGATCCACGACCAGGCTTAGTCCGGCCAAGCTCACCAGACTCCACCATCGATCATGCAGCCACCCGGGGGGAACACGAGTGCTCGGCAGCCTGGCCGGTCGCAGGGCGCTTGCCCCACCGGTAGCTACCGAATGACGCAGTGCATATCGAAGTTGCGTCCCGGCAGACCACTGCTCCCATCCCTGGTCCACCGGGAAGGTGCTGCGGACGGTGCCTTCCAGGGACCTGCCTGCACTGTCGATCAGAGCACCGTCGGAGGCCACCATGGCGGCGAGCGGATGACTGCCAAGCACCTGGATCTGGTGTGCCACGCGATCCACATGCCAGATGTCATCGTGATCGCCCAGGATGACGTACTCATGCGCATGCGCCAATTCGACTCCGAGCTGAAAGTTCTGGGCGATGCGGGTAACACCTGTTGCCGTGGATGCGGACGCAACCACGGTGATACCCCGCTCGATGAGGATGTCCTGCGTGCCATCTCGTGAGTGGTCGTCGATCACGATGACCTCGGAAATGGGGCTGCTCTGCGCCTGGATGCTGTCAAGCAACGGCGTGAGCCACTGCGCGGCATTATGCGTGACGAGCACGGCGGCGGTCATGACGTCGCCCTGTCGCTGGCCGTGATGAGTCGACGTGCAAGTTCCTCATATTGCGTCGTGATGTCGTCCCACTGGTAGTGCTCGGCAATTCGCGTCTGGCCCATGACAGACAGTTCAGCCAGGGCATTGGACATACCGCCGCTGGCAATGGCATTCACGTGCGCGCGGAGGGAATCAGCATCGGCCCAGAACAGCGCCTGGTTCGCGGTGACCTCGCGATTGAATTCCACGTCGTATGCCAGAACGGGGGCACCGGCGCCCATGGCACGCAGCAAGGATGGATTGGTTCCACCCACTGAGTGGCCATGCACATAGGTCAGGCAGTGACCGTACAACTGGTCCAGGAGTGATTGGTCGTAGATGCCACCGGTGAAGGTAATGCGCCGATCCCCTGCGCCGGCCTGTTTGACCTGATCGACGTACCACTGGCTGTACGGCGCACCACCCACGACGACGAATGCTCGGGATTCATCACTGGACCGATAGCCGTGCACCGCATCCACGACATGGTTCTCCGGTTCGAATCGGGCCACCAGTAAATGGAAGTCCCCCGGCCGCAGCCCCAACTCCGCAAGGCGATCACTGCCCGGATGGAGTACCGGTGCGCCATAGGCGATCACGTCGCAGTCACGTCCATAGGTTGCACGCACGTAGTCAGCGATCGCCTGAGAATCTGCGATCACCGCAGTGCCCCGGCGAACCGATGCCTTCTCGGCCCAGCGGTAGTACGCGGCTCCGGCACCGCGCCATTTCTCGCGCCGTGATTCCAGCCCGTCCAGATGGATGGCGCAGGGAACACCGGCCATCCTCAGGGGTCTGAGATAGGGGGCATTAGCGGCGTTGAGCACGAACGCGACATCCGGTCGATCCCTGATCGCAGCATGGACAGCGCTCAGTCCGGTGTGTGACAGCGTCTCGGCCGCACGATGACGGATGGCCGGCAGGTTCACCAGGGACATGCCCTTGTACGACGTGATCGTCTGATCGGGATTTCGGCAGTACACCGTGACCTGGTGCCCGCGGGCAGCAAGTCGCGAGCCAATCTCCTCCACTGCTGTCTCGAATCCGCCATACAGAGCGGGCACCCCCCGAGTGCCCATCATGGCGATTCGCATCCGCCCACGATAGCCTCACGAACGTGCAGATCACTCCGCTGTCAATCGAAGGCACCTGGCACGTGGCGCCGGTGCTTCGCCCCGATGATCGAGGGGTGTTCCTGGAGGCATTCAAGGCCGACCAGCTCAGCGCGGTTATCGGTCATCGATTCGAACTGCAGCAGATGAACGTGTCCGTGTCTAGCGCCGGAACGATTCGCGGAGTGCACTTCGCCGATGTTCCGCCGGGGCAGGCGAAATATGTGCAGTGCCTGCATGGCTCGATCCTGGACATCGTGGTGGACATCCGTGTCGGCTCACCCACCTTCGGTGCCTGCGAGGCTGTGGAGCTCAACTCCGTGAGCCGTGGTGCGCTCTACCTGTCAGAGGGCCTTGGCCACGCATTTTGTGCCCTCACCGATGGCGCCACCGTTGGCTACTTGTGTTCCACGGCTTACGCCCCGGCCCGCGAGCACGGCATTCACCCGCTGGATCCGGTGCTGGACATCCCGTGGCCGGTTGATGCAGACCGCTTGCTCAGTCCCAAGGATGCCCAAGCGCCGACACTGCAGCAGGCCAAGGAATCCGGGCTGCTCCCGGATTATCAGCAGTGCCTGGATTTTCGGGCCGCGCTCACTGCATAGCCTGCGAGTCCGAGCGTTCGCATCACCGACCAGCAGCATGCGACTGTTGCCTTCGCACGTCCGACAGGGTGGATATCGCACACAGACCCCAGTCGGCACCCTGCTCGGCACCCTGCTCCGCACCGCTCACCGCGACAACCAAGCACCTATCTACGGCAAGGAGCATTCCGGGCACAGGTCGGAGGCGCGCATGGGGACTTTCACCGTGATCACCCGCATCGGGTACTGCTGTGCCAGTGGCGTGACCTGGGGACCGGTCACGCCTCGGAACCACAAGATCGCCAGGTTCAGGGTCGGGTCGGCATTCAGCGCGAGTTTGACATAGTCATTGGTCTGGGCGTCATACGGGAATTGCGGGAGCCCGGCATAAAAGCCGTTCTCCTGCTTGCTCATCACTTGATGCAGCGAGTCCACCCACAGGTTCACCAACGTTCCTGCGCCATCCCACAGCATGGGAGTGCGGGTGGGATAGGGCTGCGCGGAACTGGCAGCGCCGATAATTGCCTCCCCGACCAGGGAATTGTGCACGCCTGCGTCTCGGGCGTCCCCGGCTGCGATTCCTGGCGCCAGGGCAAATCCCGTGGAGTTCTGCACGGGGGTCGGACCGGCGTATCCGAACACGCTCACCGCCAGCACCGCCACAGTGATGGCTCCAAGCCATGCTCGAAGTCCACTGAGTTTGCCGATAGCCAGCACGATGACCAGTGCCGCTCCCGCAGCAAGCAGGGGACTTATCCCCAAGAGCAGTCCGTCCAAGATCTTCAGGACGTAGTAGCTGTCCAGGATCTGCACGTGTGCTGACAGTGCCCCGGGAATGGCGAACACCAGGAAGGTCGCGAATCCCAGGACGGGTCCACCCACGGCCACACCCAGCATCCAACGTCCGGAGCGGATCATCCAGATGACGAACATGATCGCCAGCATCGGTGCGGCAATGGCTGCGCCGACATTGAATGACACCATCCCCGTGCCGACTGCACCAAGGTTTTGCGCAAAACTGGTCGCACTTGATCCCGGGTCGGCCTTGAGGATGGCTCGGCTTTGCAGCACGAACGTGCCGCCAATCAATGCCACGGTTGCGATGGCCCAGATTGGGGCTGTCCATCGTCGGTGCTGCCATAAGGCCACCAGCACCACCGCACCTGGTGCGATCAGCGCCAGGACCAGTGGTGTCCAGAGCGCGTTGGCGGCAAGGGCTGCCAAGGGAACCAGCCACCAGCCCAAGGAACAGGCGCTGGTACGGCTGCGTGCGGCGAGGTAGCCGGCGGTGACAACCACCGCAATGCCCATGAAGAAGTTGTTGAAGCCGGCGTTGAACAGCAACGTCGGACTGCCGAGCAGGCCAAACGCAGCCATGGCCAGGACGGCCACGACAGGAACCCAGCGTCGGTGGGCGCTTGGAGCCAGGCGCTTGGAAAGGTCGGCGGCCACCCAGGCGAGAGCGGCAAGGCAGGCACCGAACGTGATGGAGGTCCACTGGACATACGGCCAGAGCAAGCCCGGTCGATCCAGCAGCAGGTGGGTTCGTTGGAAGGCCAATTGCGCAAGCGCCCAGGTGGTGGTGTGCAGGGATGGATACCACTGATTCCACGCGATCGAACCATCGACCGTGGGCCAGGTCGTGGAGCCGATCTCGTATGTGTTGGAGAACGGCACGAAGTGCCCCTGGTTGTCCCATCCGGTGAAGAACAGGCCAGACACCATCTGGACCGTGGACTTGCCGATGTAGGCACTCATGAGCCACACCGCAGTGACCGCTCCCAGCAGCCCGATCAATCCGTCAACCAGATGCGGGCGCGGCAACCGCTGATTCGGCGCGATGAATCGTGCCGCTGCCAAGATCACGATGAACATCGACAGCGCCAGGTGGGCCGAGGCAAACGTGATCGGGGTACTTCCCGATCGGGGGAAGGCGATTGCGATCACGCCCAGCAGCAGGACTGACGTGATCGCGAATCGCTCGGACAATGTCCGACCGAACGGAGGGATGATCACGCACAAGATCGCAATCGCGATGAAGCCGACCGGGGAGCAGGCGTACAGCGCAAGGACAGATAGCAGCGCCACGACCAGGAGGACCTGGTTGGGTCGGGTGTTATGCCAGGTCACTGCGAGCCCCGATGAAAGTCAATCGCCACATTCACCGTTTGATTCTGCACCGCACTCAGTTGTGCGACCCCTCCCACCACGCTCATCCCGGACTGGTCAGTGGGTGCCCACCCGGCCGGTGGCGTGACGCGCACGGTGAGCGTGGCCGGGTTCCAGATTGACTGCGGCAGAGCCTGCAGCGCGTAGTGCAGCCCCGTGCCGCTGGTGAACGTGCCTGCCGGGAGGTCATAGGAGACCGAGATTGCCGATTGACCTCCCGGAGGAGTCCAACCGACCACGCGGACGAGCTTTTGCCCGTATCCGTCATCGACAAATCCGTTGCCGTACTGGCGGTGGTTCGTGAAGGGGCGAATCAAGAAGCCGACGGGGTAGTCCGCGATGTAATTGGTTGCCGCATTCGGCACGTACATCAAGTAGGCAGCCTTCAGCCAGGACGTGCCGTAGCCGATTTTGCCCAGGGGTCCCAGGGCGGGCCGACTGGCGGGAGTGGCATTGGTGACGTTCATCTGCTGAATCACGTGAGCGGAGCCATCGGCTGCCAGTTGCACATTCACCACGACGTTACGCTGCTGGAAGACATCGACCTTGCTCTGATTGCCGTTTTGCGTGTAGGCAGCCGACCAGTCGCCAGTGGGTGGATCGAGCACCTGACCGCCGGCACCGGAACTGACCGCCAGGCTCTCCAGTGGCTGGCTGCGCATCCAGGCCTGAAAGTGCCGTCCCGGAGCGGTGCGAACGACCGCTTGCGCCGCAGTAACCACTTGATTGCCAGACAACAACTTGTTGAGCACAGCGTTGACCAGCGCCTGATTGGCGATCTGTCGTGCAGCGGCATCGTTTTGCCCGTACGTCTGGTATGCATCAATGAGCAGGATCTGCCCCAGGCGATCCCCGGTCACCGCACCATATGCCGGGGATTGCACCGGTCCCACGGCGTTGAGCATGGCTCCGATCGCGGTCAGGTCCATGCTGATCACGCCATCGACTGCGGGGTACTTGCCTCCGGCCCACGCGCCGGCCATTTCCTGGCCACTGATGGTCATCGCCGGATGGGTATTAGTCACGACCATGGCGGCATACCGTGGATTTGCGGCGAAGAACGGATTGCCGCCGGGCCCCCACCAGGTCACCTTGGCATTGAGCGGGGGGAACAACTGCGTGCTGGTCTGACCCTTGATCGGAATGGTGATGCGTCCGTTATTGAGTTCCACCATCACCAACGTCAGTGGTGCACCACCTGAGGCACGCATCTCGGCTTGATTGTCAATAGCGATCAAGTAGCGCTTCGGACCGTTGGCGCCAAGTGCATCAGGCAGGTATGGCGCGATGCGCTGCAGGGAGGTGATCGCTGACTGCACCGGGTGCGCGGTCTGCAATGCCTTGGTCTGCAAGCGGCTCAGCACCCCGGCAGCCGGACCGGATGTGTTGATCTGCTGCAGGTCCGCGATGACCTGCCGGATACCGACATCGATAGCGGCAACTCGCGGAGGCACCTGCTTGAGTCGATTGATATCGATGGTGCCATTACTGAAGATCTTGTGGCCACCGTTCTTGCCCATGAGGTCGCCATACAAGGCAACGAGCTTGCCGGTGGCATCGGTGATGCCACCGGTGGCATTCGCGAGCTGTCGCCAGTTCGCGATCGCGGTGCTTAATCCGGGCAGGCGGGCCAGCAGGGCCATGTGCGGGCCATAGGCACTGGAGTTCACCGTGTGACCCGCGGCAGTTGCCTGCGAGATGTCTGACTGAGCGATGGAGAAATCCCCGGCCTTGATCTGGTTGACCGCACTGGTCAGGGAGGTTTGCATGCCCCGGGCACCGATGGCCAAGGTCGCCGCGGAGGTCAGGACGCCAATTTGAAGCCACAGCACGAGCCCGCCGAAGATGACCGTGACCGCAACCACGATCCACCCGGCAGCGCTGAGCTGGGGAAGGCGCCTGGACACCATTGGAGTGTATCCAGACAGCGCGGAAAGTCCCCCGTGCGAACCGAGGCGTTACCAAGCCGAGACTCAGGTCCTGCCCGAAGCCGAACTCGATGGCTGCAGCGGCCGAACAGTCGATGGGACCATCGCGGTCACGATGACTGGCATGAGGCACCAACCGTGGCCGTCACGCCATGCATGGACCAGGTGGTGTCCGGCGGTCGACTGTCTTGAGCCAGCGACCCCTAGTACGCCCCGTCACCGAGCAGGACGACCTTGACGGTCTTGGCCACGATCACCAGGTCCAGGGCCGGTGACCAGTGCTCCACGTAGTCCAGGTCCAATCGCATCCGCTCATCCCAGTCCACCTGCTTTCGTCCGGCGACTTGCCACAGGCCGGTGAGTCCGGGCTTGGTGAGATGGCGGCGGTGGTCTGCATCGCCCATCAGCGGAATCTCGTCCACCATGACCGGCCGTGGGCCAACCAGCGACATGGTGCCGCTGATCACGGAGAAGACCTGGGGCATTTCGTCAATCGACCAGCGGCGCAGAAATCCGCCGAAACCGGTGATCCGTGGGTCGTGCTTGTACCGGTCGGTGATCCCGGCATCGGGAGTGCCGATGACCCGATCACGCATGGTGTCGGCTCCGACCACCATGGTGCGAAACTTCGTGACAGTGATCAGCTGCCCGCCCCGGCCGATCCGCTGCTGCCGGTACAGCATCGGCCCGCGACTGGTGAGCTTGGTGCCGATAGCGGCAACGATCATGAATGGAGAGAACGCGATCAGGAGCAGGATGCCGAACATCACGTCGAGCACGCGCTTGATCGCTCGCTTGGGCCCGGTGAGGTGCGGCTCATCCAAGTGCAGCAATGGCAGGTCTGCGGCCATGC
>CAIKZY010000173.1 GCA_903832025.1 uncultured Actinomycetes bacterium | reverse complement strand
GGCCTACCGGTGTCGATCTGGCAGAAGTCACATCGGCGGGTGCATTGTTCGCCACCGATCAAGAAGGTTGCCTCTCGATCCTCCCAGCATTCGTAGATGTTCGGACAGCCCGCTTCCTGGCACACGGTGTGCAGACCTTCGCTGGCCACCAGTGCCTTGATCTGGGTGTACTCCGGGCCGGTTCGAAGACGAGTGCGAATCCACTCGGGCTTTCGTTCGATGGGAACTTCAGCGTTCCTGGCTTCGACCCGCAGCAATCGTCGTCCATTGGGGGCCAGTCCGGTCTCCAGTGCCGAGTTATCCACGTGAACAGCCTACGCCGCGCGGATCGAGACCAGTAACGGGTGAATCACTTCAAGCACCTCGGACACAGTCACGCGCTGGCCGGATTCCTGCGACAACGTGGTCACCTCAGCATCACGAATTCCGCAGGGCACGATTCGATCAAACCAGGACAGGTCGTTGTCGCAATTGACGGCAAAGCCGTGCATGGTTACCCCCTGCGAGACGCGAATCCCGATCGCCGCGATCTTGCGATCGGGTCCATGGTCGTCTGCCCTGACCCAGACCCCGCTGCGTCCCTTCACTTGCTCTGTTGCAACACCAAATGCAGCGCAGGCCTCAATCAGCATTGTTTCGATACGACGAACATGTCCGATGACATCCACCGGGCTTGGCAGGTGAACAATCGGATATCCCACTAACTGGCCGGGGCCGTGCCAGGTGATCTTTCCGCCGCGGTCGACGTCGATGACTGGGGTCCCATCCATGGGGCGTTCGAAGGCCTCGGTTCGCCTGCCGGCGGTGTACACACTTGCATGCTCAAGCAGGAGGACTGTGTCAGGTCGAAGCCCGGCGACCACCTGTTCGTGCACTGCGCGCTGCAGATCCCATCCATCTTGATACGGGACTGACTGCTCTCCGAATCCGACGAGCTCCACTGCCAAATCGCCGAGATCCGTCACCGAGTCACCTTGTCAACGGGAATCGCCCAATCTTGAAGAATCGCGTCGGCCGCACGACGACCTGAGACCATGGCTCCTTGGATAGATGCCGTCGCTCGGTAATCGCCCGCAATGTAAATCGAATCGCTCAGTCGCGTGGGCTTGCGAACCTGAAGTGGGACCGACATGGCCGGGAGCGCGTAGTCAATGGAGTATGAGCCGATCAGCGACCATGAGTTGGTGGGTGCTCGATGCATGCGGGCCAGTTGGTGGCGTACCTGGTGCTCGGTTCCGTGGGAAGTGAGCGCAGAACTTGAGATAAGCGTGAAGTTCGGTGGCGCGTAAGAGGCGACTGCATTCGATAAGGGCACGGAGTTGACGAGCGGGCCGCTTCGGGTGGGATCGATGACCAGTGTTGGTCGGCCGTCATGCAAGACCTGGTCGGTCGCGTGATACCACGTAGTGACGTGGTGTCCTGCGGGAATGGGTAAGCCAGGCAACAAGTGGGCAGCACTTGGGGCATCGGCGGCCACGATGACCGCGCGGGCATGTGTGGCCCCGTCATCGGTGCACACCGTCGTTCCCGATAGCGACCGCACCATGCTGTGAAACTTGACGCTTTGTTCCGGGAGCGCAGCATGCAACTGATCTGCAATTGCCTGCATACCGGCTCGGGGCAGGCTTGGAGTGCCCTTGACGAATGTGCGTAGGACCAAATCTAGGAATCGTCGTGAGGTCGAAAGGTCGGGCTCCAGGAACACCCCGCTAAAGAATGGCAGCAAAACCTGGTCGATCGTTCGCTGATCAACGCCTGCCGCGCGTAGCGCAGTCAGGGCATCAACATCTGGCTGGGATTCGATTTCGGCGACCGATCGCCGATATTGCTGCCAGGCATATCGGGCCAATTTGGCCTTGCCGGTCAAGTGACCGGTCGATGGGCTCAGGCCCGAAAGTGCCTTGAGCAGGTTTCGTCTGGGGTCGGTTAAGGAGTGCAGTGTGCCTTCACCGACAATGCCGATTGAGCCGGAAAGCTTATGCAAATCAAGTTGCGCATGATCCAGCACGCGCGCTGCCTCTGGGTAGGCCGGGTTGTAGAGCTGAAATCCCCGATCGAGGGTGAAGCCATCGACATAGTCACTGCGAACGCGCCCTCCTGGACCGTCCGAGGCCTCCAGCACGGCAACTTCGACGCCGTGAATGCTGAGTTGGCGCGCTGCAGCAAGGCCGGCAAGCCCGGCCCCGATGATCGCTACGTCAACGGAGTTGGTCACCTCTCGGCCAGAGCGGTTTCTATCGCGGCGCTGATGGTGGTGTCTTGGAAGGCAAATCCGGCCTGTTGGAGCTTGGCCGGCATGACTCGCGCAGAGCCGAGCACCTCAATGGAGAACTCACCGAGCGCTGCCTTCAACGCTGCGGCTGGTGCCGGCAAGAGGGTAGGTCGGTGCAAGATGGCGCCCATCGCCTTCGTGACCTCTGCGTTGGTGACCGGTTGAGGTCCGGTGAAGTTCACCGGACCTGACAAGCCGTCGTGGTCGATGGCGAATTGC
>CAIKZY010000172.1 GCA_903832025.1 uncultured Actinomycetes bacterium | reverse complement strand
GGTTTTGACGGCACGGTGGTGCTGGAGGTGTCCACCCGCTCAGCCGCTGATCGAGCCACGCGAGCCGACGACTTGGCCGCGGCGCTGGCCTTTGCTCGCCACTACGTGCCTGCCGCTTAGTACGCTGACGTCATGGCGCCGGATGTGAAATCGACAGTGGCTGGAGTCGCGCGCGCGGCAACTGATCCGGCCTACGCCAATGTCACCTTGCGCTATGCCGCGCTTCTTGCGGCAACCGGCCCGGCCATGCTGCGTTCGTTCTATGACAACCGCGAGCAAGTACTGGCAGCGGCAAAGCGCATCCCGACGGACCATGCCTCGGTTCTCCCGGCGCTGATCTCCCCGGGACTGGATGGCATGGGCGCGCGCGTGGTGCGCATGACCTTGACCGTCGTCGGGGAGCAGCGGGTGCGTCACGACGTGACGTCCATGGTGGTCACTCCCGCAAAGCGCATTGAGTCCGCGGCCCAAATGGTTGCGGAGTTCATGAACTTGTCAGTGGTGGATGCCTTGACCACGGCCCTTGGCGTGCCCGATGCCCGACTGCGGGCGAACTTGATCACCGCACACCTGTCAGGAATGGTGGTGACCCGATATGTGCTCAGGCTGGAGCCGATGGCATCGGCGAGCCAGGATGACATGGTCGCCTGGTACGGGCCGATGATCCAGCAACTGTTGGATCCGACCATTCCGGTGAAGGCAGGACCGTAAGTGGGCGTGCTGGACATCCTCAGCCGGAAGGGCCGCAGTCTTGATGAGGCGATCACCTGCGCGAGCCAGGCCACCGATTCGGGGTTTCTGGTCGCGGTTCGTCCAACGGTTGATCTGACCACAGCCCAGTGGCGGCAGGTCGTGCAGGATCTGGATGGTGCCCAGCTGGCCTCAGTCTGCGAGCTGTGGGTGACACAGGACAACTGGCCCACAGCAGCCCTCGCGCACCGCCCGGGGGTGCACTGGGCGTTGATCGGGGCCGACGCGCTCGAATTGGACGAGCGTGTCCGTGAGCAGGCACAGCAGGTAGGAATTACCGTGACGCGCTCGGCGGATCGACGGGCCAGCGAGTCCGAATGTGCCCATGCGGGCGCTGTGCGCGTCCGCCTGACGTCGAACCGGCCCCAGGGCCCGTCGTCCGGAGGTGGGCAGCGGGCGTATTTCACGTCCCGGCAGGAAGCCGACAAGGCCTACGTCCGATGCGCCAAGGCGCTGCTGGCGCAATCGGCCAGCCCGAGTTTCATGACCGAAGACCAGCGACTGATCGACATCATCCGAGCGCTGGCGATACGCCAAGGCCGGGCGAACACTGACGTGGAGTTCTGCATGGAGTTCGGCCGTCGTCAGCGCCAGGCACAAGACCTCAGCGAGGCGGGCTATTGCGTGCGGTATGTCATCGATTTCGAGCCCCGGGAGTTGCCATGAACGGTCCCCTGCAGATCACGGTCATCGGCGCTGGAGTCATGGGCCAGGCGCTGGCTGCCGGCATGCTGGACGCACTCGAGCCGACACCGGTCGTCACGGTGGTGGACAAGCGTGCCGAGGCTGCCGCCGCTGCCCAGGCCGGCCTCGGGGTGCAGGTGGCCAGTGCCGGTGACGCCCTGCCGAGCGCTGACGTGGTCGTGCTGGCCGTCAAGCCGCAGGATTTCGACGCAGTGCTCAGTGAACTGGGACCGCTGGTGCCCGATAACGCGCTGGTTATCTCCATTGCTGCTGGGATTCCCATCAGCACGATCACCGATTCGATCCCGCAGGCCAACGTCGTGCGTGCCATGCCCAACACTCCTGCCCGCATTGGGGCGGGAGTGACGGGGATATCCGGCGCACCGGGATGTCCGCCGGATGCATTGGACTTGGCTGCACGACTGCTTCGGTCGGTCGGCTCGGTCGTGGAAGTACCTGAATCCTTGCAAAATGCAGTCACGGCAGTCTCCGGAAGCGGGCCTGCGTATGTGTTCTACCTCGCCGAGGCGATGATCCAGGCCGGAGTCGGACTCGGGCTCACCCAGCAGCAGGCCAAGGACCTGACGGTGGCCACGGTTGTCGGTGCGGGGCAATTGCTCGCTCAATCAGGCCAGGATCCGCAAGGATTGCGAGCCGCAGTGACCTCCCCAGGGGGAACGACGGCGGCTGCAATCGCCGCATTGGACGCTGCTGGTGTCAATGCTGCGATCGCCACCGCCGTTACGGCAGCTCGCGATCGCGGAAGTCAGCTTTCCGGTCAATAGACCCACGGGGGCCCGCACTATAGGGGATCGTGGTGCAAAAGCACAGATTTGGGCATTCAACTTTCACATGTGCCCCGTTGGACACTAGTCTTCGGGCACGTTGCTAGACCGCTTGTCACCGGAGGGGAAGCCGGTGCGGCCTGGTGCAGAAAGTTCGGTGCTCATGTCCACGCCAGATCGTGCGTTCTCAGAGGTTCGCTTCCTGACCGTCGCTGAGGTTGCCTCAGTGATGCGCGTTTCCAAGATGACCGTCTACCGTCTTGTGCACGGTGGTGAATTGCCCGCGGTTCGCGTGGGTCGCTCCTTCCGCGTTCCCGAGCAGGCAGTCCACGACTACCTGCGTGATTCGTTCGTCGAGACGGCCTAGGTCGTACCGTCGTGAGACCGTCCTGCCGGCCCCGATAGGCTTTCGCAGGTAATTTGGCAGCCGCTGCTAGCGGCGCCGCGTAAACACGTGAGGAATGTTTCATGGGCTCAGTGATTAAGAAGCGCCGCAAGCGGATGGCTAAGAAGAAGCACCGCAAGCTGCTGCGCCGCACGCGAGTCCAGCGCCGCAACAAGAAGTAGCGGTTATCGCCCCAGGTGACGTGGAGGGGGATGTGAGTCGAACCGTGTTGGTGACCGGTGTTTCCCGGTACCTGGGCGGTCGATTCGCCAGCCAGCTCGCCACCGACCCCCGAATCGATCGGGTTATCGGCGTCGACGTTATCGCCCCAGCCGTACCGATCGATGGTGTGGATTTTGTCCGCGCGGACATTCGCAGTCCGGTCATTGCCAAGGTGATGGCCGAGGCCGAGGTGGACACCGTGGTGCACATGGGCGTTATCGCGACTCCCAAGCAGGCTGGCGGACGGACGGCGATGAAGGAAATCAATGTCATCGGAACCATGCAACTGCTTGCCGCGTGCCAACGCACGCCCTCGTTGCATCGGTTGATCGTGAAGTCCACATCGTCGGTGTATGGCGCGGGGCCCAAGGATCCAGCGATGTTCACCGAGGACACTGAGCCGCGTCATGCTCCCACCAGTGGATGGGCCAAGGACTCGGTGGAAGTGGAAGGGTACGTCCGCAGCCTGGTGCGCCGGCGCAGTGAGCTGTGCGTGACCACGTTTCGCTTTGCGAACTTCATCGGCCCCAAGGTTCGAACTCCGATGACTGCCTACTTCGCGTTGCCGGTGGTCCCCACGGTGCTGGGCTACGACGCACGACTGCAGTTCATCCACGAGCAGGACGGCCTTGACGTGCTGACTCGGGCAGTGCACGCGCCGGTACCGGGTGTGTTCAATGTCGCCGGCACCGGAGTGATCACCTTGTCCCAGGCCATCCGCCGTGAGCACAAGCGGGCCATACCCATGCCGGAGATGCTGTTCGGCGCCCTGGGCAAGAATTTTTCCCGAAGCGGCATCGCTGACTTCTCGACCGAGCAGATCCGTTTCCTGACCTACGGACGAGTGCTGGACACCTCAGCGCTGACTCGTCAGTTCTCCTTCGAGCCGCAGTACTCCAGCGCGGAAGCCTTTGCCGACTTCGTCGAGGCTCACCAGGGGCCAGAACGTCAGGGGGCACCACGTGAGTGACCAGGAACTCCAACCCGTCACTCAGACGCAGGCCACTGGCTGGGAGGACAAGCTTGCTGAGCTGAAGGCATTCATCGCCCAGCGAATGTCCGGTGACTATGCCATTGATGACTTCGGCTTTGACCCTGAGCTCAATGACAAAGTGCTGATGAACCTCCTTCGACCGCTATATCGCAAGTGGTTCCGCGTTGAGACATCCGGACTGGACAACGTTCCCGCCACCGGGGGAGCGCTGGTCGTGGCCAACCATTCAGGAACCATTGCCCTGGATGCGCTGATGACCCAGGTTGCCCTGCTTGATGATCATCCGGCACATCGGCACCTGCGAATGCTGGGCGCAGATCTGGTCTTTCAGATGCCGTTCGTGGGCGAGCTCGCCCGCAAGGCCGGTCACACCCTGGCGTGCAATCCTGACGCAGAGCGACTGCTCACCGAGGGTCAGGTCGTCGGGGTGTGGCCGGAAGGATTCAAGGGCATCGGCAAGCCGTTCTCTGAGCGCTACAAGCTGCAGCGATTTGGCCGGGGCGGCTTCGTGGCCGCGGCCCTGCACACCAAGACGCCGATCATCCCCACGGCGATCGTGGGTGCTGAAGAGACCTATCCGATGATCGCCAACGCCAAGACCCTGGCACGGATGCTTGGCTTGCCATACTTCCCGATTACTCCGACGTTTCCACTGCTTGGCCCGTTGGGCGCGGTGCCGTTACCGAGCAAGTGGCTCATCCACTTCGGCGAGCCTATTCCCACCGATCACTTCCCTGACGGGGCCGCCGAAGATCCGATGCTGGTATTCAACCTGACCGATCAGGTCCGTGAGCAGATCCAGCAGACGTTGTACCACCTGCTGGCCAAGCGCCAGCGCGTGTTCGGCTAGCGACGGCGCAATCGCGCAGTGGCGTACCCCACTGCCATGCCGGCGACGATGCCGCCAGCGCCGGCTGCTGCGGGCAACGCGTATTGCTTGAGTTGTTCACGTCGCCGGAAGTCATGGACTGGCCAGTGGTTCGTGCGGGCATGCTGGCGAAGCGGTGGATCGGGGTTAATCGCCACCGGGTTCCCTACGCTGGACAGCATGGGAATGTCATTGGATGAATCGGAATAGGCATAGCACGCGGAAAGATCCAGGCCTTCACGCTCAGCCAGCGCCTTGATGGCTTCGGCCTTTGCCAGTCCATGCAGGGGACGGCCGACGAGCTTTCCGGTGTACACCCCGTTCTTGACCTCCGCGACTGTTCCCAATGCTCCGGTGAGGCCAAGTCGCCCGGCGATCAGGGTCGCCAATTCCACGGGAGTTGCAGTGACCAACCACACCTGACGGCCCTGGTCCAGATGCATCTGCGCCAGGGCAAGGGTGCCAGGAATCAATTTGTCCACCATGGACTCATCAAAGACGTGCTGACCGAGCCCGACCAGCTCTTGAACGCTTCTGCCTTGCACGAACGACAAGGCCGCGCTCGTGGCGGACTCCATGTCTTCCAGATCCTCAGATCCGCTCATCACGAACTTCAGTTGCTTGACCGCGAATCCGGCAATCTGTGGTCCGGTGAAATATTTCCGACGTGCCAAGCCGACAGCGAAATGAAAGATGCTGGCTCCGCGCATGATGGTGTTGTCGACGTCGAAGAATGCCGCGTCGTGGGCATCGGGTTGAGCCAGGTGGACGGCATCTAGGTCCACGGCCGCGGCAGATGCACGACCGGCTGCCCGGTAGGAATCCAGGACCTTGTTCCCGGATGCACTCATCTGCCCAGCGTACCTGGAGTCGGGGTTGAACTGATCCGGCTGCAGCAGCGATGCAGCCGCTGCCTGACCTTGCTGCATGTCACACTGACGGTCAGGAGGGACGATGCAGCCAGTGAGCAACATCTCGTGGTTCGTGCGGCACACCGCCACGAGGCGACCCGATGGTGCCGCCATCCGTGATGGCAGCACCACGATGACGTGGGCGCAATTGGATGCTGCGGTTGACGGTGTTGCCTGCGCATTGCAATCTCGTGGGCTGGCCAACGGTGAACGCGTAGGCCTGGTGCTTGGCAACAGCTGGCAGTTCGTGGTGAGTTTGTACGGTGCATTGCGCGCTGGCGCATGCGTGGTCCCCATGAATCCCGGGTACACCGCCGCGGAGCTTGCGGTATTGATGGCGGACTCCGGAGTTCGACTCGTGGTGTGCAATGAGCGCACACAGGTCAGCTGCGAGCAGGCGTGCGGCGCCGTCGGCGCAGTGGAACTGGTGAGCATTGATGCACCACTGTGGGAGCGCTGGGTTGTCGGCACCGGTGACCTCCCGAGCGTTCAGGTGAGCCCCCTGGCGTTGCTGTTGTTCACCGCCGGCACATCAGGGCGCCCGAAGGGCGCAATGCTCACGCATGCCTCATTGGTAGCCAATACTCAGTCGCTGTGTGCGCTGCAATCCCCGGCGGCGGTGACCGGGGAGGACGTTGTCCTGGCAGTGTTGCCGATGTTTCACATTTATGGCCTGAACACGGTGCTGAATCTCAGCGCATCGGTGGGGGCCACCTTGGTCATTCTCGATCGCTTTGACGCGGTGGAGTCCGCGCGCATCATTGCCGAGACCGAAGTCAGCGTGGTTCCTGGTGCGCCGGCGATGTTCGCGGGCTGGTCCGGAGTGCACCAGATTCGCCAGGCCATGGCAGGAGTCCGCTTGTGTTCCAGCGGCGGCGCCCCATTGCCGCCGGCGGTAGGCGCGGCGTTCACGGCGAGCACGGGACTGGAGATTTTCCAGGGGTATGGCATGACCGAATGCGCGCCGGTGGTCACCACCACGCTGGTGTCGGGTCACCCCGTGACGGGAAGTGTTGGCCAAGCGATCCCGGGGGTATCGGTGCGCATCGTTGACGGTGACGGCGACGACGCAGACGACGATGATCCGGGCGAAGTGTGGATCAAGGGCGAATGCGTGTTCTCCGGCTACTGGCCCGACGGTGCCGGAGGCCCCGATGCCGATGGCTGGTTTCACTCTGGTGATATCGCCTACCGCGATCAGTCGGGCAACATCTACCTCGTAGACCGTCGCCGAGACATGGTGCTGATCAATGGCTTCAATGTGTATCCCCGAGAAATCGAACTGGTCATCGAATCCATGCCTCAAGTGGCGGAGGTAGCTGTCCTAGGTGTTCCCGATGACATCACCGGCGAAGCGGTGCTGGCCTTGGTGGTCCCGCGTCCGGGAAACGTACTGACGGCGGAGTTGGTGAGCGATTTCTGCAGTGACAAGCTGGCGCGCTTCAAGTGGCCCGGCGTGCGCATTGTGGACGTGCTTCCCCATGTTGTCGGGGGCAAGGTGGCCAAGGGCCGCTTGCGCGAGGTCTATCAGGACATCCCATGAAGGCCTTGCCGAACGTGAGATTGTTGGGCAAGCCGGGCTGCACCTTGTGCATGCAGGCCGAAGCGGTCGTTGCCCAGGTCTGCACCGAGATGGGAGTGCCCTGGACGCACACGTCCATTCTTGACGACCAGGAGACCTTCGATCGGTTCTGGGACAAGATCCCGGTGCTGCTCATCGATGACGAGGTGGTTGACTACTGGCAGATTGATTCTCCTCGGCTCCAGGCACGATTGTCCGAATATCGGACGTAAGCGACCGCTCAACTTTGTTCGTTCGTGCACCAGTCCATAGGCTTGAGCCTCGTTCGACACCGGAATTCCCGGTGATCGCACCCGGCCTTCCCACTGGAGCACCGTGTCGCCTACCGCATCGACGCTGACCGCAGCGCGCTCGCGTGGCATACCCGAAGCCACGGTCGCCCGACTGCCGATATATCACCGTGTCCTCAGTGCCCTGATGGACCAAGGGGTGCAGACCGTGTCGTCTGACGAATTGGCGCGCAACTGCGGTGTGTCACCGGCGAAGCTGCGCAAGGACCTGTCGCACCTGGGTTCGTATGGCACCCGTGGTGTTGGCTACGACGTTGAGTTTTTGAGCTACCACATCTCCCGCGAGCTCGGCTTGACCTCGCCCTGGGGCGTGGTCATCGTCGGCTTAGGCAATCTTGGCCACGCATTGGCGGCCTACCGCGGGTTTGCCTCGCGAGGATTCAATGTTGTGGCAGTACTGGATACCCATCCGGACGTCGTGGGCACCGTGGTGGAAGTGGGCGGCAAGCAGCTGCGCGTGCAGTCGATTGCCGACGCCGGTGCTGTGGTCCAACGCACCAGGGCGGCAATCGGTGTTATCGCGACACCGGCAGAAGTCGCCCAGGACGTGTGCGATCGACTGGTTGCTGCCGGTATTCGCAGCGTCTTGAATTTCGCTCCGGCAGTGCTGGACACACCGGCGGAAGTCGAAGTCCGCAAGGTCGACCTGGCTGTGGAGTTACAGATCTTGGCTTTCCATGAACAACGTCGCGGCGAGGAGCCGCTGCCGGAGGCGATGAACGCATGACCCCTAGAACCCAAGCCACGTCACACGCAGGAGACAAGCCGGTGACCACCACCCCGAAGTCGCGCAAGAAGATCGTTCACGGTTCCGTTGCGCTTGTCGCTGCCGGTCCTGGTGATCCGGAGTTGGTGACCGTGCGTGCCGCTGCTGCCTTGCGAGAGGCCGACATTGTCATTGCCGACGCCGATGCGATGGAGATCGCCGCAGCCCATGCCGGCCAGGACACGGTGATCATCTCCGCGGTCTCGGAGGCGGGGTTGCCGCTGAGTCATGCCGAGCGCGCCAAGCTGGTTGTGGATGCCTGTCGTGATGGCAAGTCCGTGGTGCGCCTGATGTCCGGAGACCCGGTGCTGGACGGCACGTTGCTCAATGAGGCCTCCGCCCTGCGCAAGGCCAAGGTCGCCTTCGAGGTGGCCCCGGGTGTCAGCGCACTCGCCGGTGTTCCGGCCTACGCGGGATTCGGCCTGACCGGCGGGCGCACTCGCCAGGTACGGGTCATCGATGTCAATGACACTGAGTTGGTGTGGGACGAATTCATCAATCCACGAGTCACGCATGTCTTCCCCGAAGCTGCAGACCAGATCGCCACGATCGCGGCCAAACTGATCGCCGCCGGCGCTGATCCGGCCACTCCGGTGGCCGTGACTCGACGGGGTACCACCGTCGACCAGCGTACGTTGGTGGCGTCCTTGGCAGAGATCACCACCGTGGCCAAGAACGCCAAGCAGGCCGGACCCGGCCTGGTCGTGGTCGGCGAAGTGGTCGGACAGCGTGACAAGCTTGACTGGTTTGAGGTCAAGGCGCTGTTCGGCTGGCGTGTGCTGATTCCGCGCACCCAGGACACCGCTGGCCCCATCATTTCCCTGCTCCGTCGCCATGGTTCGGTACCGATGGAAGTTCCCACAATTTCGGTTGAGCCGCCGCGCACGCCGCAGCAGATCGACCGGGCGATTCACGGCCTGGTGTCAGGACGCTTTGAATGGATTGGCTTCACTTCAGTCAATGCTGTTCGGGCCATTCGTGAGAAGTTGAATGAGTATGGGCTGGATGCCCGCAGTTTTGCCGGTCTGAAGGTCGCCGCGGTTGGTCAAGCCACCGTGGACGCGCTGGTGGAGTTCGGCGTTCGTCCGGACCTGGTGCCGGCCGAGGAGCAGTCCACTGCTGCACTGCTGGAGGAGTGGCCGCCGTATGACTCACTGACTGATCCGATCAACCGTGTGTTCCTGCCGCGCGCCGATATCGCGACCGACACCTTGGCTGCCGGACTTGCCGAGCTTGGCTGGGAAGTTGAGGACGTCACGGCGTACCGGACCGTGCGTGCAGCACCCCCGCATGCAGACACGCGCGAGGCAATCAAGACCGGTGGGTTTGATGCGGTCCTGTTCACCTCGTCATCGACGGTGCGCAACTTGGTCGGCATCGCCGGAAAGCCACACCACACCACGGTGGTGGCATGTATCGGGCCGCAGACCGCGAAGACTGCAGAAGAGCATGGGCTTCGCGTTGACGTGCTTGCCGAAACCAGCACGGTCACCGCCCTGGTGGAAGCACTCGCCGCGCACGGAGAGATGCTGCGGCAGGCGGCACTTGAGTCCGGTGAGGGTAGCTGGCGTCCCAGCCGTCGTCGCACGACAGCTCGGCGCAAGGTCACGTAAATGACCCGCACCGTCGTTCACCTGCTGCGCCATGGTGAAGTCCACAACCCTGAAGGGGTGTTGTACGGCCGGCTGCCGGGCTATGTCCTGTCCGACCTTGGCCATCAGATGGCGATCCGTGCTGCTGAGCATCTGGCGACCAACGACATCAGTGCGGTGATCTCCAGCCCTATGGAACGTGCGCAGCAAACGGCCACTCCCGTTGCCGCAGTCCACGGGCTGCCCATCGGCACTGACGTGAATCTCATCGAGGCGGAAAACGTCTTCGAGGGACAGCGCGTGTCAGTTGGCGATGGTGTGCTGCGACAGCCGCGCACGTGGAAGCACTTGTGGAATCCCTTGCGGCCATCATGGGGCGAGCCGTACGACCAAGTCGCCACACGGATGCATCGAGCCATTGATGCTGCGCGTGTGCAGGCCCACGGGCATGAGGCAGTACTGGTAAGCCATCAACTGCCGATCTGGATTGCCCGCCTAGCTGCTGAGGATCGTCGACTGTGGCACGATCCCCGCTCGCGACAGTGCACGCTGGCCTCAGTGACGTCCCTGGAGTACCAGGACGACACGTTGGTAGCGATCGGGTACGCCGAGCCCAGTCGGGATTTGTTAGTCAAGGCGAGCAAGATCGCCGGTGCCTAGGTGTTCACCAGAGCGCTCACTGCCGTTGCCGTCGCGGTACTGACGGCGGGATTGCTGTCGGCCTGCTCTGGGGCAAGCACCCCCGCGAGCTCGGGACCGAACGCCGGATACGTCTCCGGTGACGGCTCGATCACGGTGATCGCCGCACCTGATCGTCAGGCAGCTCCGCAGATTGACGCCATCACGCTGGACGGCGCCAAGATCTCCCTGCAGCACCTTCGGGGAAGGGTGGTGGTGATGAACGTGTGGGCATCCTGGTGTGCTCCTTGTCGCGCGGAGGCTCCGGTCCTGCAACGGACGTGGACCTCGGTCAAGGGCACCGGGGTGCAATTCATCGGCTTGGACACCCGTGACTCGCTGACCGCTGCGTCGAACTTCATCACTAACTTTGGCATTACCTACCCCAATGTGCTGGATACCGATGGGTCGATCCAGTTGCAGTTCGCCAGCACCTTGCCCCCGGAGGCCATTCCCTCCACCGTGGTCATCGACGGGCAAGGACGTGTTGCCGCGCGGGCACTTGGTCGCGTTGACCAGGACACGCTGACCGCGATGATCGACTCAGCCCGCGATACCCCGATGCCCAAACACACATGAGTGACGTCATCGTCAGTGGATCACTCCTGACAGCCATCGTCATCGCATTCGCGGCAGGAGTCGTGGCCTTCGTCAGTCCCTGTGTTCTGCCGTTGGCCCCCGCTTACGCCTCCTATATCACCGGATTAACCGGCGCTGAATTGGCGGACGTCAAGGGCAACAGATATCGGGTGCTTGCGGGCAGCATTGGCTTTGTCCTGGGGTTCTCGGTGATTTTCGTCTCCTACGGCCTGCTCTTCGGGGGCATTGGTGCAACGTTGCTGGCACATCAGGACGTGATCGACAAGATCCTGGGCGTGCTCGTCCTGGTGATGGGGCTGGCCTTCATGGGCGTCATTCCCGGACTGCAGCGCGAATGGCGGTTGCATGCCCTGCCACGATGGGGAGTGGCAGGAGCACCGCTTCTTGGGATGCTGTTTGGACTGGGCTGGAGTCCGTGCATTGGCCCGACCTTGGCTGCTGTCCAATCCTTGGCCTTCACCCAGGCGAGCGCCGGCCGGGGCGCTGTGTTGTCATTGTTCTACTGCCTGGGACTTGGCCTGCCGTTCATCGTGCTGGGACTGGCATTCAGCCGGTCCATGGCGGCGATCGGCTGGGTGAAGTCGCACTACGCGTGGGTGATGCGCATTGGCGGAGCGATGCTGGTGATCCTGGGGATACTGCTCCTGACCGGAGCTTGGGGGACCTTCACGATCTGGCTGCGAGTCCACGTGCCAGGATTCCAGACGGCGCTATGACACACATCGACCCACACTCCGACGACCGCCTTGGCGCGGGACTGTCGACCAATCCCGAAACGGGAGTTGTGCCACCGCTGTCGGCAACCGGGTGGCTGCGCTGGCTGTGGCGCCAGCTGACCAGCATGCGAACGGCCTTGCTGCTGCTGTTCTTGCTTGCACTGGCAGCTGTCCCAGGCTCGGTGTTTCCGCAGCAAGGGGTGAATCCGATCAAGGTCAGCACCTGGGTAGCGGCACACCCGGGCATCGGTCCGTTTATGCAGCGCATGGGCGTATTCGACGTCTACGCCTCTCCGTGGTTCGCGTCGGTGTATCTGCTGCTGTTCATCTCCTTGATCGGCTGCGTGGTTCCTCGTATGCGACTGCACTGGCGCGCTGCCACCAGCGCACCCCCTGCCGCCCCGCGCAACTTGTCCAGGATGCAGAACTTCACCTCCTTGGAGTCGCAGGAGGAACCGCAGAAGGTCCTGGACACCGCCAAAGCCCGCCTGAAGGGCGCACGGTGGAAAGTCATCGACGGCACCGATGCCAGTGGCAGTTGGATCAGTGCAGAGAAGGGCTACCTGCGGGAGACCGGCAACTTGATCTTCCACCTGTCGTTGATCTTGATCTTGGTCGCCGTCGCCGTTGGCGGTCTGTTCGGCTGGAAGGGCAACGTCATCGTCAAGACCGGCAACGGATTCTCTGACACCCTGACTCAGTACGACGTGTGGGGTGGCGGCCGCTTCGTAAACCCGGCGCACCTTCCTCCATTTAGTTTCACCTTGGCTGATTTCCAGGTTCAATTCGATCGGGCGGTCTCTGATCGCGGTAGTCCGCAGCTGTTCCGAGCCACCGTTAACTACCGCACTGATCCACGTGCGCCACTGCAAACATCAATTGTGCAGGTGAACGAGCCACTGAGTGTCGACGGAGCAAAGGTCTACCTCGTCGGTCACGGGTATGCCCCGCACTTCATCATCAAGGATGCCCACGGGCACCAGATTTACAACGATGCCGTCGTGACATTGCCACAGGATGGCAACTTCACCTCAACCGGCGTGATCAAATTGCCGGACGCCAGCCCGCAGCTGGGCTTCGACGTGGTGTTTTACCCGACCTGGATTCCTACCTCCATCACCTCGGCCTTCCCCGCACCGGATAACCCCGCCGTGTACCTGGATGTGTGGCGCGGTGACACGGGCATGAACTCAGGAGTGCCGCAAAGCGTGTACACCCTGGATAAGTCGCACATGGTGCTCCTGGGCCGCCACCCGTCCCTGATACCCGGACAGACCTGGACGCTGCCCAAGGGGGCGGGCACGATCACCTTTGCCGGCTGGCAGCGTTGGGCGTCATTCCAGATCGCCTATGACCCCGGAAAGAACATCGCCCTGGCCGCTGCGGTGATCGCGCTGCTGGGCCTGATGTCGTCGCTGTTCGTGCGCCGCCGACGAATTTGGGTCAAAGCGCTGGCTGGGCCACAAGGCACTACGGTTGAAGTTGCCGGTTTGAACCGAGTGGAAGGAGCCGACATGGCAGCCGATGTCGAGTACGTCGTCCACCACCTGTCACCGGATGCACCTGGCACCGACGTCACGAAGAGGAACTCATGACACCGCAGCAGCTCGCGCAAGCCAGTAATGGGGCTATCTACGCCTCAATGATCACTTTGGCGATCGCCATGGTGTTCTTTGCTGCCTCCTTTGCCGTGGGTCGTCGTCGCGCGGTGCCGGTGACTGCCGCCGTGGTGACCGAGAGTGCGGGCGGCACCGCGGTGCTGACCAGGACCGATCCGCCCAATGCCGGTGATCCCGGACGTCGCTCCGCCAACATTGGGATGTCCTTGACCTGGCTGGGCATGATCTTCCTGGCCGCCGGCGTCGCGCTGCGCGGAGTGTGGGCCGGCCGTGTGCCGTGGGGTGACATGTATGAGTTCTCCATCACCGCTGCCCTGGGTATCTTGGTTGTGTTCTTGCTGGTCTCGCTCCGGCAGGACATTCGCTGGCTGGGACTGTTCATCGTCATTCCGGTGCTGCTGACGCTCGGCATGGCCGTGACGGTGCTCTACACCGAGTCCGCGCAGTTGGTTCCCGCTTTGAAGTCCTACTGGCTGTTGATTCACGTGACAGCCGCGATCATCAGCTCCGGTGCATTCACGCTGGCCGCTGCCGTCTCAGCCGTGGCACTGTTTCGCGGTCGGGCCGAACGCAAGGCAGACGGTGGTCCGGTGACCGGCCTTGCTGCACGGTTCCCCGACCAGCTTCGCCTGCAGACGATGGCCAACCGCATCATCGCCTTCACCTTCCCGCTGTGGACGTTCGCGATCATTGCCGGAGCGATCTGGGCAGAAAACGCCTGGGGTCGTTACTGGGGTTGGGATCCCAAGGAAACCTGGGCCTTCATCACCTGGGTGATCTTCGCGTGCTACCTCCATGCCCGATCGACCGTTGGCTGGCGTGGGAATCGGGCGTCGTGGATCGCCATCATCGGCTTCTCGGCATTCTTGGTGAACTATTTCGTGATCAACGTGTTCGCCGCGAGCCTGCACTCCTACTCCGGGCTCTAGGCCATGGCGCACGACGGCGCATCGATGCCAAATCGGGCATGGTCAATCCTGGCCTACAGCGGGGCGCGCATCGGATTGTTCCTCGGAATCTGGATCGTGCTGGCATGGCTCTCGCCAATCAAGGGACTGCTCGCGGCCGCATTGGCCCTGGTGCTTTCCGGCGCTATCAGCATGCTTGCGCTCAATCGCCAGCGTGATGCCATGTCGAAGTCCATCGCCGGATTCTTCGGTCGAATGAACGCCCGCATCGATGCCTCGACCCGTGCAGAGGACCAGGACTAGGTCGCTGAGGTCAGCGCCAATCCGATGCCGGCGAGAATGCCAAAGGCCAAGGCCAAAAGTCCGGTGGCCTTCAATGCGCCGATCAATGCGCGGCCCTGTGCACCGCCAAGCACTATGCGCAGGGGTGCGATCGCCAGCGGTGCACTGATCAAGGCGATCAAGGCGGTTGGACCAGCGACCCAGGCCAGTGCAATCGTTGCCAGTGCAGGAATCGCAATCAGGATTGCGAACAGGGCTCGGGTTGCTCGATCTCCCAGTCGTACGGCAAGGGTTTGTTTGCCATGATCAATGTCGCTGGGGATGTCACGCAGGTTGTTCGTGACCAAGATGGCGCACGCCAGCGCTCCAACGGCGATACCGGCAATCACCGAGGCCCAGGTGACGGTAAGGGCCTGCACGTAAAAGGTGCCGACGACCGGCACGAGGCCAAAGAAGATGAAGACAAAGACTTCGCCAAGGCCCATGTATCCGTAGGGATGCTTGCCTCCGGTGTAAAACCAGGCAGCGGCGATGCAGGCCGCACCGACAATGATGAGCCACCAGTTGTGCGTCATGAGGATCAAGCCCAAGCCGCACAGTCCCGCTAGCGCGAAGCAGGACCAGGCTGCTGCCTTGACTGAGCCGGGTTCGGCAAGGTGTTGACCAACCAGTCGTACTGGACCGACGCGGACCTGATCGGTGCCGCGGATGCCGTCTGAGTAGTCATTGGCAAAGTTCACCCCAATTTGGAGCAGCACGGCCACGGCGAGGGACAAGATCGCTGCACCTGCGTGGAATGCCTGCGCACCGATGGCCAGTCCAGTTCCCGTGGCGACCGGCGCGATAGCTGCGGGCAGGGTGCGCGGTCGTGCACCTTCAAGCCATTGACCTGCCGTTGCCATTAACGATCCTCCGCAATCAGGTGTGCCAGTTGCTGTCGGTCCACCTTGCCGTTGGGCAACATGGGCAGACTGGACAGCGTAATCACTGTCCTGATGCGTGCCGGGGTGCCCAGGGCATGCACCAGAAGCTGGTTGACCTGGTCTAGGTCGGCAGGCAGCCCGTCGTCAGTGACGACGAAGGCGAACAGGTGCGCACCGGCTCGGGAATCTGCTCGTGGCAGCACCGCGGCCGTGGTGATTGCCGGCATCGATGCGATCTGCGCCCGAACCGCGTCAACGGAAACATTCACTCCATTGACGGTGACGATGTCGTCGCGGCGTCCCAGGATACGCAGACGCCCGCTTTCCATCCGGCCAAGATCTGAGGTGACAAATCCATCCGGGCCAAAATGCGCAGCGGTCCGATCGGGGTCGCAACGGTACCCAAGGGCCACCATGGGGCCGTTGATCACCACCGCCCCATCGTCCCCAATCGTGATGGTCACCGATGGCAGCGGTTGGTTGTTGTACACGCAGCCACCACTGGTCTCGGTCATGCCGTATGTGGTGGTGATCGCGATGTCCAGTTCCTGCGCGCGCTGCGCCAAAGCCGGGTCCAACGCTGCTCCGCCAACCAGAACCGTGGTGCAGCCCCGGAGTGCGTCGCGCCCCTGATCATCATCGAGCAGGCGTGCCAACTGTGCCGGGACAATCGATGTCCGAATCAGCGACGCGTGCAGTCCTGCGCGCTGCACGGCATCGGCGAAACCGGCAACAGTAAATGGCCCGGCCCCGCCTAAGGAATCAACTCCTTCGAGATGCGCTCCTGTGCTCAGGGCGCGCACGAGCACGTTCAAGCCGCCGACCGAGGTCAGGGGAATGGCAGCAACCCAGGCGCAGGGCTGGTGATCGAACGGCCGCAGGGCACTGAGGTTTGCGGCGGACAGGCGGACGCCAGAAGGGTTTCCTGTCGAACCAGAGGTGGCCATCACCACTGCGGTCTGATCGTCCTCCAAGGGCTGATCGACCTGCACCGCGGCGAGGATGGACCGCACGTATTGCTCGGAGATCGTCGGACCGACCACCGGGACCGGGGCAATGGCAGGCCCCCGACCGGCCAGTGCACGCGACAATGGCTCGACGAGGGCAGCGATGCCGGCCGCTCCGGCCGGCACCGGAAGGCGAATCAGGTCATTGGTAGCCATCGGCATGACCCTAGGCCACGGGCGCGGTCAGTGGCGGTACCGTGACTGCCATGGATACCCGCACGCGCTACGTCCTGCCCCCGGTTGTCGCTGAGGACTCCCCGGCATATACCGATCCGGCGCACTCCTCGATCACCCCCGCCTGCCAATGGCAGTCCGTGGGTGAATATCAGGACATCCGTTACGAACTGTCCACCGGCCAGGATGAGGGAATCGCCAAGATCACCATCTGTCGTCCGCACAAGCGCAACGCCTTTCGTCCGCAGACCCTGTTCGAACTGCAGGATGCCTTGAATCTGGCCCGCGACGATGATCGCGTGGGTGTGATCATCCTGACCGGCCAGGGAGACTGGGCATTTTGCTCAGGTGGAGACCAGATCATTCGCGGAAACGATGGGTATATCGGAGACGACCATGTGGCGGCCAAGGGCATCGGACGACTGAACGTGCTCGATCTGCAGATTCAGATTCGTCGCACCCCCAAGCCGGTAGTTGCCATGATCGCCGGGTACGCAGTCGGCGGCGGGCATGTGCTGCACGTGGTCTGCGACCTGTCGATTGCCGCGGATAACGCGCGCTTTCAGCAAACTGGGCCACGAGTTGGATCCTTTGATGGGGGTTATGGCTCAGGACTTCTGGCGCGCACCATCGGCCTGAAGCGCTCCCGGGAAATCTGGTACCTGTGCCGCCAGTACGGTGCCGAGCAGGCGTACGACTGGGGTCTGGTGAATTCCGTGGTGCCCCTGGTAGATCTGGAACGCGAAACGGTCACCTGGGCCAAGGAGATGCTGGCGCTGTCCCCGATGGCATTGCGCATGCTGAAGGCATCACACAACGCGGCCGACGATGGGCTGGCAGGGGTGCAGCAACTGGCCGGTGACGCCACGTTGCTGTTCTACATGTCGGAGGAAGCCCAAGAAGGGCGCGACGCATACAAGGAGCGCCGCCGGCCGGACTTCGGGCAGTTTCCGCGCCGTCCATGACCGATGCGGCCCTGGCGCACATAGTCGAAGGGATCGTTCCGTTTCGCGTGGCGCTGAATCGGTCATTTCGAGGTGTCACGTCCCGGGAGGGCTTGCTCATTCGCGGGCCCAGTGGCTGGGGGGAGTTCGCCCCGTTCGATGACTATGACGATGCTGGGTCAGCGCGGTGGCTGGATGCCGCGCTGGAAGCCGCGTATGGACAGTGGCCCGCACCGATGCGCGATCGCATCGCCACGAACGCCATCGTGCCTGCCACCGACCCCGACAGTGCCGTGGAGTGCACACTCCACGCGGTGAGCCTGGGCATGACGACCATCAAGATCAAAGTCGGGGATGACGATGAGATCTCGCGGGTGCGCGCGGTGCGACAGTGTCTGGACAGCGAATTGGGCGAAGGCATCGGTCGCATTCGATTGGATGCCAATGGCGCATGGGACAGCGATCGAGCGATCAGTGTCTTGCGGCGCCTTGCGGACATCGACATCGAGTACGTCGAGCAGCCATGTGCCTCCTGGGATGAGTTGGCCCTGGTTCGCGACCGGACCGGAATCCCGATCGCGGTGGATGAGGGAATTCGCCGCGCCAACCGAGTCGATGTTGCCGCGATTCGCATGCACGCTGACGTGGCAATTATCAAGCCGATGCCCTTGGGTGGTGTTGCCGCAAGTCTGGCCCTGGCCGCGGAGCTGGACATGCCGGTCGTGGTGTCTGGAGCGATGGATACCTCCGTTGGCCTGTGCACCGCCCTGGCCTTGGCGGCAGCGCTGCCAGCACTGGATCGAGCCTGCGGCCTGGGCACTGGCACGCTCCTGTCCACCGATGTCGTCGCGCACAGCAGCAGTCCCCACGGTGGGTACCTGCCCGTATCGCGCCGAGCGCCTGATGCGCAATCGCTGGATCATGCTCGAGCGCAATGTGATCGGCCAGGCTGGTGGATGCAGCGCCTGCGGGATGCGTGGACCGCCGGGAGTGGTGATCGCTGGAGCTCTGCGGTCCTGGACGCGCACTCCTAGGAGTGCGGTGTTGCACCTGGCTGGGTGGTCGAGCCTGCCAATAGGCTCACATCGTGAACCCTTCCACCGCGCAAGCTCGCGTTGTCGTGGACGAGCTGTGCCGCTGCGGCGTGACCGACGTTGTCCTGTCACCGGGCTCTCGGTCGGCGGGACTGGCGATTGCCCTGGCCGAGGCGGAAAGCCGCGGAGAACTGCGCCTGCACGTCCGAATCGACGAGCGGGTGGCCGGATATCTGGCGGTCGGACTGGCCAAGATCACCGGTGTGCCCGCTGCTGTGGTCACTACCTCCGGCACCGCAGCGGTCAATGTGTACCCCGCAGTCGTGGAAGCCGACTACTCCGGAGTCCCGATGCTGGTGCTCACGGCAGATCGCCCGCAGCGCCTTCGCGATATCGGCGCGAATCAGACCATTCGGCAGGCAAGCCTGTACTCCGCACACGTGCGTGGATCCATCGACATGGCACCGGCGGCGGATCGGACCGGCGAAGTTCGGTACTGGCGATCGACCATCGCGCGGTCCATTGCCGTGGCTACCGATGCCATGCGACCAGGGCCAGTGCATATCAACATGGCCTTCGATGAGCCGCTCGTGCCTGACGAAGGTGCGGACATCGCGTGGATCGAGCCATTGGTGGGCCGCGTGGAACAGCGACCGTGGACGGCCGATGCCCGCCTCGTTGCCGGCATGAGCACGCCACTGGACGACATCCTGTCGACCTTGGACGAGCAAGCGGTCGTTCCGGCGCGGGGGCTCATCATCGTCGGCGACCACGACGCTGAGGACGCGGTGGACCTCATCGACGATCTTGCCGATGCAGTGGGGTGGCCGGTGATTGGCGAACCCAGTGCCAACGTCGGTTCATGCGCCACCGCCCTATCCCACGGCGCGCTGGTGCTTGCGGACGCCACGTTCGTCCATGCCCACGCACCTGAGATCGTCATCACCGTCGGTCGGATCGGGCTGTCTCGTGCATTGATCCGGGCAGTGGCCGAAGCCCCGCTGCACATTGCGGTGGATACCTCTGGCCTGTGGAGTGATCCGACCCGCAGTGCAGACCTCGTTGTCACCTCGGTGCCCCTTCCTCCGGAGGAGATGGAAGCTGACGAGCAGTGGCTGGCCGAGTGGCAGCGAGCCGACCTGTTGGCCTCGGCTGCAGTGGAGATCGCCTTGGCCGGTCACGGTGAGGTCCTGACCGGTGCACACGTGGCACGCATTGCTGCGGCGTCCGTCGTGGAGCAGGGAATGCTGTTTGTCGGCCCGAGTTGGCCGGTTCGCCATGTGCTGAATTTCGCCGCGACGTCGTGCCGGGACGCGGTGGTGCTGGGCAATCGAGGCACCTCCGGCATTGACGGCTGCATCTCCAGTGCATGGGGTGCGGCTCTGGCGCTTCAGGCCAATGGCGGCGGCGGGGCCATTGCCCTGGTAGGGGACACCACGTTCATCTATGACTCCAATGCCTTATCGGTGCCGGCGGAGGAATTGCGCCCTGATCTGGTGATCGTGGTGGCCGACAATTCCGGCGGCGGAATCTTCTCCACGTTGGAGCAAGGAGCAGAGCGCTTCGCCTCGGTGTTCGAGCGCGTGTTCGGCGTCGATCCGCAGACTGATGTGGTCGCGCTGGCGGAGGCATTTGGAGTGGAGGTGCACCCGTGCACCTCTGGCGCAGATCTGGACAGAGCCATCGCAAGCGCCCAGGAGGCGGGCGGTGTTCACGTCGTGGTGGCCCAAACATGCAGTCGTGGTCAGGAGGCACAGATCCTTCGCAGTGTGCAACAGGCTGTGGGCGAGGCGTTGGCCACGGCCTAGATCGAGTGATGCTCGAAGGCAGACTTGATCGGGATGAGTTTGGCACTGGACTCTGCGAACTCCATAGCTGGAACAGAGCCTGCCACGATCCCGCATCCTGCGAATGCGCGAAGGTGCGATCCTTCGATCATCGCGCTTCGCAGTGCGATGCCGAACTCGCCGTCACCGTGGGCATCGAACCAGCCAACGGGGCCTGCGTAGCGCTCGCGATCCATGCCCTCGAGTTCCCGGATGACGGTGAACGCGCGCTCAGTGGGGGTGCCGCAAACAGCAGCAGTGGGATGCAGGCTCGCAGCCAAGCTCAGCACCGATGCGCCATCGGCGAGCAAGCCGGTGACGTCGGTTGCCAGGTGCTGCACATTGGCCAGCTTCAGCACGCGTGGCTCGTCTGGGACGTCCAGGTCGGTGCAGTGAGCCCCAAGTGCGCGGGCGACCGAACGAACCGCGAACGCGTGCTCCTCGAGATCCTTGCCTGAATCCAGCAGCTGCGTGGCCGCCCGAGCGTCCTGTCGCGCATCACCATGAGTGGACACCGTGCCGGCCAGCACGCGGCTGGTCACCAAGTCCCCGATTCGCCGAACGAGCAACTCCGGCGTAGCGCCGATAAGCCCATCCACGCTGAAGGTCCAGCAGGATGGGTAGGCATTCGCAAGTCGTTGCAAGACATAGCGGGGGTCGATCTCGACATCGAAATCTGCGCATTCGTCACGGGCCAGGACCACTTTGTCGACCTCACCGGCCGTGATTCGTGCAATGGCGGCCGCAACCGCGGACTCCCATTGCGGGCCGGTCAACTTCCCGCCGCTCCATCGCGCAATGCCCGGATCGGTGGGAACCGCGACCACAGGAGTCAGGTCACTGGTCGGTACCTGCCCGATGGTGGTGATCCACGACTGGCCCCCTTTTCGTCCGATCACCACTTTTGGCACCACGACGATGGATGTGCCCAGCTCGTCATCGAACGCGAACGAACCAAATGCCACTGGCCCGGTACCGGGCACGGACACTGTGTCATCAATGACCATGGTTGACAGCAGGTTGGTCCACCACCGTTGCGTTCGGCTGAAGCGCTCTCGTCCGCTGACCTGCAGTCGTGCCACCTGACCCCAGGCCACCAGGCCCTCGCCATTGCGAACCCACGCCAAGGGACCATCGTTGGGCAGTCGGTGCAGCAGGTTCGTCACATCAGACAGCGGGCGGGTGGTCACCGACAAGCGATGAGCGGCGGGTTCTGCCTGTTCCTTTCGCTGCATGCCTGGCACATGCCAAGCGTACGGCTTCTTGCTAAGTTCGCCTGGTGAGGGCGAATCTGGATAAGCAGCCGACCGACGTTGCAGCGATGTTCGACCATGTTGCCAAGCGGTACGACATCACCAACGACGTGCTGGCGCTGGGGCAAACGCGAGCCTGGCGCAAGGCGGTGGTGTCGTCGGTGGACCCAAAGCCCGGTCAGGTGATCTTGGACCTGGCTGCCGGAACCGGAACCTCCAGCGAACCCTTTGCCCGCGCGGGAGCGTTCGTGGTGCCCACGGATTTTTCGCTGGGCATGCTGCGCGTGGGTCGACAGCGCCAGCCCGCCTTGCCGTTCGTCGCCGGTGACGGGATGGCCTTGCCGTTTTCCGATGCCAGTTTTGATGCGGCCACTATTTCGTTTGGGCTGCGAAATTTGGAAGATCGCCATGTGGGCCTGCGCGAACTTCGCCGAGTGGTCAAGCCAGGCGGCCGACTGGTGGTCTGCGAGTTCTCCCAGCCCACATTCGCCCCTTTTCGTACGGTGTATATCGAATATTTGATGAAAGCCCTACCAGCGGTAGCTCGTGCGGTCGCCAGTAACCCCGAGGCATACGTGTATTTGGCGGAGTCGATTCGCGCCTGGCCCGACCAGGCCGAGCTCGCTGCGGACATGCAATCAGCCGGCTGGAGCAGGGTTGCCTGGCGCAATCTCAGTGGTGGAATCGTGGCTCTGCATCGCGGGTTTGCGGACTGACGTGCCCCCTATCGGGCAGGAGACCCGCCCCCGCATCAGCGCACGGACGGCGCACTATGCTTTGGAAGGTCGTGAAGCATTTCACAAGTGCGCAAGGGTGCTCTCGGCCGCAGGTTCCTTCGTTGACGAGGAGTTGCGGGATCGGTGAACGTTTACACCCCCATCCTGATTTTGGGCATTTTGGCCTTTGGCTTTGCCGCATTCTCGGTGCTGACGGCGTCACTGACCGGCCCCAAGCGCTACAACCGCGCCAAAGTCGATGCGTACGAATGCGGGATTGATCCCACGCCCCAGCCTGAAGGCGGCGGTCGATTCCCGGTGAAGTACTACCTGACGGCGATGTTGTTCATTGTCTTCGACATCGAGATCGTGTTCTTGTACCCGTGGGCCGTGGCCTTTGATCGCCTTGCGTTCTTCGGATTCTGCGAAATGGTCGTTTTCATCATCACCGTGCTCGTCGTCTACGCCTATGTGTGGCGCCGTCGAGGACTCGAGTGGGACTGAGGTAACCAATGGGTCTTGAGGAAGCACTGCCGTCAGGAGTGCTACTAACCACGGTTGAGAACTTTGCTGGCTACGCCCGCAAGGGCTCACTGTGGCCGGCAACATTCGGCTTGGCGTGCTGCGCCATCGAGATGATGGCCGTAGGCGGTCCGCGCTTTGATATCGCGCGATTTGGCATGGAAGTGTTTCGCGCATCGCCTCGCCAGGCAGATCTGATGATCGTGGCCGGACGTGTCAGCCAGAAGATGGCACCGGTACTTCGCCAGATCTACGACCAGATGGCGGCACCCAAGTGGGTCCTGGCCATGGGGGCGTGCTCATCGAGCGGTGGCATGTTCAACAACTACGCGATCGTCCAAGGCGTAGATCATGTCGTCCCGGTCGACATCTACCTGCCCGGATGTCCTCCTCGGCCCGAGATGCTCATTGACGCGATCTTGAAACTCCATGACCAAATCCAGCACACCAAGATGGGCGCCAATCGGCGTGCACAGATTGCGGACCTGGAGTCCGAGGCGCTCCTGGCCCCGGCCACCGTTGAGATGAAGGGACTGCTTCGATGAGCGAGCTCCCGGTCGTCCCGTTGGGGGTACCGCAGCTGGAAGTGATTGCCGTGAAGCAGGGCGCCTTCGGCGTTGATGGATCTGGCGATACCTCCGGCTTCGGAGGCCTCATGCAGACCGTGACCTTGCCCGGGGCGTCGGCTCGTCCGTACGGTGCGGGTTTTGACGAGTTGGCCGACGAGCTCGAGCTGTCCTTGGAAGCACGTTCGGTGCCCAAGTCGGCGATCGAGCAAGTGGTTATCGATCGCGACGAGATGACCGTGTTCGTCGATCGCGCGCACCTGGTTGACGTGGTCCGCGCCCTTCGGGATGAGCCAGGATTGCGCTTTGAACTGTGCACGTCGGTTTCGGGGGTTCACTACCCGCTTGAGGTCGGTCGAGAATTGCACGCCGTCTATCACTTCTTGTCGATCACCCATAACCGTCGCATCCGTCTGGAAGTGACCACGTCGGATGCGGATCGGCATGTTCCATCCATCACCCCGGTGTACCCGACCTGCGACTGGCACGAGCGTGAGACCTGGGATTTCTTCGGGATCATCTTCGACGGCCACCCGGCACTGACGCGCATCGAAATGCCCGATGACTGGGTCGGCCACCCTCAGCGCAAGGACTACCCATTGGGTGGAATTCCCGTGGAGTACAAGGGCGCAACCACCCCACCACCCGACCAACGGAGGTCGTACAACTGATGTCGACCGACAACCTTTCCTTCACCAGCGCCGACGCCTACGCCGGGGAGTACGACACGGCTGACGGCACCGTGTACTCCTTGTCCGGCGGCGACTGGGACACCATCTCCGCTGCCCCCGAAGGGCAGCAAGAGCGCATCGTGGTCAACATGGGGCCGCAACACCCCTCCACGCACGGAGTGCTTCGACTGATCTTGGAACTCGATGGCGAGACGGTGACCGAGGCGCGTTGCGGCATTGGCTACCTGCACACCGGCATCGAGAAGAACATGGAGTTCCGATCGTTCACTCAAGGCGTCACGTTCGTCACGCGCATGGACTATCTGGCACCGTTTTTCAATGAAACTGCCTACGTCCTAGCCGTGGAAAAGTTGCTGGGCATCACTGACCAAATTCCCGAGCGCGCCAATGTCATCCGCGTGATGATGATGGAGCTCAACCGTGTTTCCTCCCACCTGGTTGCCTTGGCAACCGGCGGCATGGAGCTCGGGGCGCTGACTGCGATGACCTTCGGCTTTCGCGAGCGCGAGCTGATCTTGGACATCTTCGAGATGATCACGGGCTTGCGTATGAACAACGCCTACATTCGCCCCGGAGGGGTTGCACAGGACCTGCCCGATGGTGCCGTCGCCAAGATTCGCGAGACGATTCCGCTCCTGCGCAAGCGCATGAAGGACACCACTGACCTGCTCATCGACAACAGCATCTGGATGGGTCGCACCTCGGGTATCGGGTACCTGGACCTCACCGGCTGCATGGCCCTGGGCATCACCGGGCCGATCTTGCGGGCCACGGGCTTGCCGCACGATCTGCGAAAGTCCCAGCCGTACTGCGGATATGAGACCTACGACTTTGACGTCGTCACTCGGGACACGTGCGATGCCTATGGCCGCTTTCTGATCCGTGTCGACGAGATGGCACAGTCACTGCGGATCGTCGAGCAGGCACTGGATCGGCTGGAGACACCCGGTCCGGTCATGATCGGGGACAAGAAGATTGCTTGGCCTGCGCAGTTGTCGGTCGGATCAGATGGACAGGGCAACTCCTTGGAGCACATCAAGGAGATCATGTCCGAGTCGATGGAAGGCCTGATCCATCACTTCAAGCTTGTCACCGAGGGCTTCAAGGTACCGGCCGGACAGGTGTATGCCGCTATCGAATCCCCGCGCGGAGAGCTGGGCTGCCACCTGGTCAGCGCCGGTGGCACGCGGCCGTATCGCATCCACATCCGCGATGCCTCCTTCACCAATCTCCAGGCCGTTGCCGCGATGTGCGAAGGCGGTCAAATCGCCGATGTCATCGCCGCAGTGGCAAGCATCGACCCCGTCATGGGAGGTGTGGACCGCTAGCGGTCCACACTCACCTCAACAGAAGGCATCTGGAATGACATTGACATCGACCACGCGTGTTGAGTTGCAGCAATTGGCTGCTCAGTACCCGCAGCCGCGCTCGGCGCTGCTGCCGATGCTGCATCTGGTACAAAGCGTCGAGGGCGAGGTCACCGCCGAAGGGATCACTGCCTGCGCCGAGGTCCTGGGAATCACCGCGGCCGAGGCGACAGCGGTTGCCACGTTCTACACGATGTACAAGCGTGATGCGGTCGCTAAGCATCACATCGGGGTGTGTACCAACACCTTGTGCGGACTGCTTGGTGGCGACGCGGTGTACGACGCGCTTTCCGCGCGCTTGGGTGTGGGGCACAACCAGGTGAATGCCGACGGATTCATGCTCGAGCGCATCGAGTGCCAAGCAGCATGTACCCACGCGCCAGTGATGACCGTGGACTGGGAGTTCATGGATGACGTGACTCCAGGCACCGCAGTAGCGGTGGTGGATGCATTGTCCCGTGGCGAGCAGGTGCAGGCCACCCGTGGCCCGGTCATTCGATCCTTTGTTGCCACCGAGCACACGCTGGCCTTTCCGCTGGACGGGCTCGCTGCTGCCGACAACAGCGTCGACGACAAGATGCTCGCCGGCCTTCGCGTGGCCCAGGAACGCAACATGTCCGCCCCGTCGATTCCGCAGGAGCACTGAACATGGCGCTAACACCGGTTATCACTGAGTTCTGGGACGATCCCAGCCTGTACACGCTGGATGGGTATAAGTCTCACGGCGGATACGTCGCACTGGCTGATGCATTGAAGCAGGATCCCGACTCGATCATCGCCACCGTGAAGGACTCGGGTTTGCGCGGTCGTGGTGGAGCGGGCTTTCCCACCGGCTTGAAATGGAGCTTCGTCCCGCAAAATGACGGCAAGGAGCACTATCTGGTCGTCAATGCTGACGAGTCAGAGCCGGGGGCCTGCAAGGACATCCCGATCATGATCGCCAATCCGCACGCGCTGGTCGAGGGCGTCATCATCACGTCCTATGCCATTCGAGCCTCGCACGCATTCATCTATATCCGCGGCGAAGTTCCCCACGCCATTCGACGCGTCGCCTTGGCCGTTGAGCAAGCTCGTGCCGCCGGACTGATCGGCAACGACATCCTGGGATCGGGCTTCGACCTGAACATCGTCGTGCACGCCGGGGCTGGCGCCTATATTTGCGGAGAAGAAACGGCATTGCTGGATTCGCTGGAAGGGTATCGAGGCCAGCCTCGGCTGAAGCCGCCATTTCCTGCAGTAGCCGGCCTCTACGCTTCTCCGACGGTCATCAACAATGTCGAGACCATCGCAAACATCCCGTACATCGTCGGTCGCGGCGTTGACTGGTTCCGTCAGTTTGGTACGGAAAAATCACCAGGCTTCAAGGTGTTCGCAGTGTCCGGGCACGTGAAGCGTCCGGGAATCTATGAGGCGCCATTGGGAATCACGATGCGCGAGCTTTTGGACTATGCCGGGGGAATGCGCGATGGGCGTCCGGTCAAGTTCTGGCTCCCTGGCGGCTCGTCGGTTCCCATGCTGACGGCAGAGCATCTGGACATTCCCCTGACCTACGAGGACATGGCTGCGGCCGGAACGATGCTGGGAACTGGCACGCCGATGATGTTTGACGACACCGTGTCGGTCGTCAAGGCAGTCACACGATGGCTGGAGTTCTACAAGCACGAGTCATGCGGGAAGTGCACACCATGTCGTGAAGGCACGTACTGGATCACCGGCGTGCTGGAGAAGTTCGAGCACGGCCATGGCTCGTCGGAAGAAGTCGAGACGCTGGTGACCTTGTGCAACCAGATCTCCGGTCGGTCGTTTTGTGCACTGGGAGATGCAGCTGCCACGCCATACCCGGCGGCATTGAAGTACTTCCGTGACGAGTTCGATGCGGCCATCACTACCTCCGCCGACGAGCAGTTCAATCCGTCGGCGTCCTACGTCTTTGCGGAAGCGGTGTCGCGATGACCGTTACGAATAATTCCGGCACCGAGATCAGCTCCGGTGAGATGATCACCGCGGTTATCGATGACGTGGCCGTCCAGGTCCCCAAAGGAACCCTGGTCATTCGAGCTGCTGAGCTCATCGGCAACGAAATCCCGCGCTTTTGCGATCATCCACTCCTTGATCCGGTTGCCGCGTGCCGCGCCTGCCTGATCGAGGTCGAGGGCATGCCCAAGCCGCAGCCGGCCTGTGCACAGGTTCTGGCCGACGGCATGGTGGTCCGGACCCAGCGTTCCTCCGCTGTTGCCCAGGAGGCGCAGCAAGGGGTGATGGAATTCTTGCTGGTGAACCACCCGCTGGACTGTCCGGTGTGCGACAAGGGCGGGGAGTGCCCGTTGCAGAACCAGGCGATGACGGCAGGTCGCGATACCAGCAGGTTCGACGGCGACAAGCGAAACTTTGAGAAGCCGATCAATGTCTCGGCCGAAATTCTGCTCGACCGCGAGCGTTGTGTGTCCTGCGCGCGTTGCACGCGTTTTGCCGATCAGATTGCCGGCGATCCGATGATCGAACTGCTGGAGCGCGGCGCGCGACAGCAGGTAGGAACGGCTGCCGATGAGCCGTTTGACTCCTACTTCTCCGGCAACACCGTGCAGATCTGCCCGGTTGGCGCGTTGACTGCGGCGTCCTACCGATTCCGTTCACGTCCGTTCGACCTCGTGTCAGTGCCGACAACCTGTGAGCACTGTGCCTCTGGATGCTCGCTTCGAACCGATTTCCGTCGCGGCACCGTGACTCGTCGCCTGGCGTGGGATGACCCATCGGTCAATGAGGAGTGGAACTGCGACAAGGGTCGTTTCGCGTTTGCTTACCAACATCATGGTCGGATCACCACGCCGTTGATCCGCGAGAATGGCGAGCTTCGCCCAGCCTCATGGCCTGAGGCACTGTCCGTTGCCGCCGCCGGCCTGAAGGCTGCCGGCAATGCGGTGGGCGTTCTGGCAGGCGGCCGCCTGACAAACGAGGATGCCTACGCCTACTCCCGATTCGCCCGTGCGGTCATCGGTACCGATTCCATCGACTTCCGTGCTCGTCCCAGTTCTGACGAAGAAGCGGAATTGCTCATGAATGCTGTAGCCGGCACGCCGGTCACGGTGACCTATGAGTCATTGCAGTCGGCAAAGACCGTGCTCCTAGTGGCCTTTGAGCCAGAGGATGAATCACCGATCGTGTTCTTGCGGTTGCGAAAGGCCGTGCGCGCGGGAACGTCGGTTCACTCGATCGGTCCGGTGCTGACCCGAGGTCTTGCCAAGCTCGGCGGCACGCTGGTGCCATCGGTGCCCGGAGCAGAAGCCCAGGTGATCGCAAACTTGAACCAGGGGCTGCGCGACGCGCTGAGCCAGCCGGGGGCTGTCATCTTGGTGGGCGAGCGAATCGCCTCGATTCCGGGCGGTGCGAGCGCGGTCCTGTCCCTTGCTCAGGCAACCGGTGCAGGCCTGGCGTGGGTGCCACGCCGCGCTGGAGAGCGCGGGGCACTTGATGCCGGCGCTCTGGCGGGTCTGCTTCCCGGAGGTCGCCCGCTGGCCGATGAGCAAGCGCGCCAGCAGGTCGCTGATGCCTGGGGCATCGACGTGGCGACGTAGCCGGCCGAGCCTGGCTACAGCGGAGATCTGCTCCTGACGGCCGC
>CAIKZY010000171.1 GCA_903832025.1 uncultured Actinomycetes bacterium | reverse complement strand
GCCTGGGAACATGGCAAGACCGCAACCTTCATGCCCAAGCCTCTGTTCGGTGATAACGGGTCCGGGATGCACTGCCATCAGTCCCTGTGGAAGTCCGGCGATCCGCTGTTCTACGACGAGCTCGGATATGGCGGCCTGTCGGACGTGGCCCGCTGGTACATCGGCGGCCTGTTGCACCATGCACCGTCGCTCCTGGCGTTCACCAATCCGACGGTGAACTCCTACCACCGACTGGTGCCCGGTTACGAGGCTCCGGTCAATCTCGTGTACTCCGCGCGCAACCGCTCGGCATGCATTCGTATTCCGGTCACCGGCTCCAACCCCAAGGCCAAGCGCATCGAGTTCCGCGTTCCCGATCCTTCCTGTAACCCGTACCTGGCCATGGCTGCCATGCTGATGGCCGGTATCGACGGCATCAAGAACAAGATCGAGCCGCTGGCTCCGGTCGACAAGGACCTGTACGAACTGCCGCCGGACGAGTTGGCGAACATCCCCCAGGTACCCGACTCCCTGTCAGGGGTGTTGGATGCCCTCGAAGCGGACAATGAGTACCTGCAGGCTGGCGGAGTCTTCCCTGCTGACTTGATCGAGACCTGGATCGATTACAAGCGGACCAGCGAAGTTGACCCCATTCGCCTACGTCCGCATCCGCACGAATTCGAGTTGTACTACGACATCTAGAAAATGGACGGCTCCCTCGCGTCGATTCGCCTCGCGCGCACGGGATAGGCAAGGTGGGCTGCTTCGGCAGCCCACCTTGTTGTCGTTCAGAGCGCACCTACTCCGGTGATGTCCAGCCATAGAACAGTCGCTCGAACACCGTACGAGCTCGACGCGTGATTCGCCGATAGTCATCGAGGATTCGGCCGGATTGCCCTTGCGCATAGCCCAGCACGTAGCCGACAGCTGCAAGGTCACGGACATCGGTCGGCACCATGTCATTTGCACGAGCACGCACCAGCATGTTGGCATCGCGTACTGATGTGGCCAGGAGCCAGGCTCGTTGCAATTCTGCCGCGTCTGCGGCAGTAATCAACTCATGCGCTTTCGCAGCATTGAGAGTTTGCAAGGTGTTCGTGGTACGCAGATCTCCAATGCGGTATCCATATTGCATCTGCATCAACTGCACAACCCACTCAACATCGCTGAGTCCCCCACGTCCCAACTTGGTATGCAAGGTGGGATCTGCGCCTCTCGGCAGCCGCTCGGCTTCCATCCTGGCCTTGAGCCGACGCATTTCCGTCACGTCAGCATCGGACACCCCGCCATCGGGATACCGGAATTCGTCAATCATGCGCTCGAATCTGGTACCCAGGTCCACATCACCGGCCACGGCGCTCGCACGGAGCATGGCCTGCGCTTCCCAAGGCGAGCTCCATTGCTGGTAATACCGTGCATAGGAGTTGAGCGAGCGCACGAGAGCACCGGACTTGCCTTCCGGACGCAAGTCCGCGTCAAGGTCCAGCGGCGGATCGATGCTGGGAGCCATCAGCGTGCCCCGCAAGCGGTTTGCTACCTCAAAGGCTGCCCGCGTGGCCTCTGGGTCATCGGCATCCCAGAGCGGCTCGTAGACAAACAGCACGTCCACGTCAGAGCCGAACCCCAGCTCCAAGCCGCCGAATCGACCAAGGCCGATTACCGCCATGCGCATCGGGAGGGGCTTGCCCCACTCCGCGGAAACTGCAGCGGTCACCGCGGCCAGCGCGCCCTTCAACGTGGCTCGAGCGATGTCGGTCAATGCTGGACCCGGCGACCAGGCCAGCACGGACTCGTGGCTTTGTCCCTCCACTGAGGCGAGCACCCGAGCAGCGGCCGTGCGAAACAATTCCCGACGGCGCAATGCTCGTACCGCCGCCACCGCGAGTTCCATGTCCTCGTGCCGATCAGCGGCAGCCATGGCCTCAGCAGTGAGCTGCTCCAAGGTTCGTGGCAGCAAATCCTGCTCGTCTGACAGGAGGGAGACTGACTCCGGTGCGTTCAGCAGCAGCTCGGTGGCATACCGAGTCGATGACATGATTCGGGCCATTCGCTGAGCCGCAGCCGACTCGTCTCTGAGCAGACGCAAGTACCAGTGCGTCGAACCCAGCTCATCCGACACCCGCCGAAACCCAAGCAAGCCCGAATCCGGGTCCGGTCCCTCGGCGAACCAACCGAGCATGACCGGCAGGAGGGTTCGCTGAATTGCCGCTCGGCGACTGACCCCCGAGCTCAGGGCTTCCAAGTGCCGGAGCGCGCCAGCGGGATCCACGTACCCCAGCGCATGCAGCCGCTCGCGGGCTGCTTCCCGAGTCAATCGTGCCTCCCCCGGATCAAGCCGGGCTACCGCTTGCAGCAGGGGTCGGTAAAACAGTTTCTCGTGAATGCGTCGAACTTCACGCGCATGCTGGCGCCATTGCGAGTGCAGTTCCCCCACCGGATCAGCGCGGTATCCCAGCGATCTGCCCAGCCGGCGTAACTCGTCCTCGGCTTCGGGCATCGTGTGTGTGCGGCGCAGCCGAAATAACTGAATTCGATGTTCGAGTGTGCGCAGGAATCGATATGCCTCGGCCAAGGCAGCGGCATCGTTCCTGCCGACGTATCCCCAGGTTGCCAGGGATTCCAGCGCAATCATCGTGTTCGAGCTGCGCAGGAGAACATCACTGCGTCCATGCACCAACTGCAGCAGTTGGACGGCGAATTCCACGTCACGCAGCCCTCCCGGGCCGAGCTTGAGCTCGCGATCACCGAGCTTGACCGGGACGTGATCCTCAACTCGCCGACGCATGGCCTGCACTTCGTCGACGAATCCCGGCTCACCTGCCGCACTCCACACAAACGGCGCGATCGCATCCACGTATTCACGGCCGAGGTCGGCGTCTCCGGCGCACCAGCGGGCCTTCAGCAGTGCCTGGAATTCCCAGGTCTTTGCCCAACGTTGGTAATAGCCAATGTGCGAGCGGAGGGTGCGCACGAGAGCCCCCTGTCGACCTTCAGGGCGGAGGTTAGCGTCGACCTCCCAGATGGTGCCCTCCGCGGTGGTTGATGTGCAGATGCGCATCACCGCGGCGGCCAATGCCGTGGCGGTCTTCAGCGCACCAGTCTCTTCCACTCCTTCGGTTGGCTCAGCAACAAAGATTACGTCGACATCGCTGACGTAATTCAGCTCTCGACCACCACACTTGCCCATGCCGATGATGGCAAGGCGGCAACTGCTTGCCTGCGGCCCGAGTTCACTTCTGGCGATCGCCAGTGCCGCGGCAAGCACAGCGTCGGCCAAGTCACTGAGCCATGATGCGATCGTGTCCATGACGGCCATGCCCGAGAGATCCCGAGCAGCGATTCCCAGTAAGTGCGATCGATAAGCGATCCTGAGCTGATCTGCCGCTTGCGGGTGCGTGGCCACTGGCTCACTGTGGAGCGGGTCCGCACCCACAGCCCGTATGAGTGCGTCGTGAACTTGAGCCGCGACAGGAGCCGAACACAGCCCCTCTGCATCGCTCAGGACCTGCCAGTTGTTGGGATGACGAACCAGGAACTCACCCAGCGCCTGAGACATGCCCAATACGTGCAACATTCGACGCCTGGTGTCGGAGTCTGTGGCAAGGACGCTGCTGATGCGATGAGCCTCCTCGACCGAGCAAGCCTGCAGCACACGCACCAGGAGTCGCAGCGCCTGATCCGGATCTGGAGCCCCCGCGACGTCCTGCAGGAATTCACCGTCATCGGAGGCCAGCAAATCCCCCAGCACGGGCGTCTGGAGCAGATGGGCGGCCATCTCGCTGTCCACCAGTCCAGCCCGAGCGAGGCTGCCCGGGGTCGGCGACTGGCTCATTCGACCAGCCTACGACTGCCGGCTCAGCGGATCGGACTACGCCTTCAGGTCGTATGCTCTGACCAGGTCGGCCCAACGATGAACAAACATGCGCCAATTCTCGAGCATGAGCGGTTCGATACTGCGGATTCGATCCATCTCAAGGTCAATGTTGGTGCTCGAGCGCACAAGTGCCGGGTCGTCATCCAAGGCCCAGGATTCGAACAATTCGGCGTCGAGCTCAGGATGGCACTGCAAGCCGTACACATGACACCCAATCCGAAACCCTTGCACGCGGCAGGCTGCGTTGGTCAGCAGGAGTCGGGCATTCGATGGCAGTTCGGTGACATGGTCTTGGTGCCACTGCGATGCAGGTACGCCGTTGTCAATGACCAGGTGCCTAGCCAGGTCATCATGCATGCCCAGGTCAGTGAGCTCCAGCCGGGAGAGTCCAATCTCGCTCTGGGGCGCTCGCTCGATGCTTCCGCCGACTGCCACGGCCAGCAGTTGGTGTCCGAGGCACACGCCCAGTGTCGGCAGATCTTGGGATGTCGCATCAGCGAGCAGGCTGCGTTCGTCGGCCAGCCACGGTGCGTCCTCATCATCCCAAGCGCCCATCGTGCCGCCCATCGCCAGGATGCCACTGACGCCCAGCGGTACTCGGGCGGGCACGATCTGACCCAAGTCGGCTTCGATCACTTGCACCTGCAGACCAGCCTGCTCCAGCCAGGTCTGGATGTACCCCGGAGGATCGGTGGGGTCATTGCGAATGGCCAGCACGACTGGAGCGCTCACAGTGTCGGAAGATACCTGTCGAGCTCCCACTGCGTGACCTGGCGTCGATAATCCAGCCACTCGGCCCGCTTGTTGCGCAAGAAGAAATCGAAGACATGCTCGCCGAGGGTCTCGGCAACCAATTCTGAGCGCTCCATGGCACTGATTGCCTGGCTCAGGCTCAACGGTAGGGGCTTCATCCCCATGGCATGACGTTCAGCCTCAGTCAGGGCCCAGACGTCATCCTCAGCACCGGGCGGAAACTCGTACCCCTCTTCAATCCCCTTCAGTCCCGCTGATAGCAGCAGGGCGAAGGACAGGTATGGGTTACAGGCGCTATCCAGCGAACGAAATTCGATGCGAGTGCTGTTTCCCTTGGCGGGCTTGTACATCGGCACTCTGATCAATGCCGAACGATTGTTGTGTCCCCAGCAGATCCAGGCGGGGGCCTCGGCACCACCAGTCAATCGCTTGTATGAGTTGACCCACTGGTTGGTCACTGCCGTGATTTCCGGTGCATGACGCAGCACGCCGGCGATGAAGGACCGAGCGACCTTGGACAATTGGTAGGGCGCGCCGGGTTCGAAGAACGCATTTCGATCGCCCTCGAACAAGGACAGATGGGTATGCATCCCAGAGCCGGGATGATCGGTGAATGGCTTGGGCATGAATGATGCATACAGCCCCTGTTCCAGCGCAACTTGCTGCACGACAAGACGAAAAGCCATCAAGTTATCGGCAGTAGTGAGTGCATCGGCATAGCGCAGATCGATTTCCTGCTGCCCCGGCCCGCCCTCATGATGGGAGAATTCGACCGAGACACCCATTGATTCCAATGTCGTGATCGCCTGGCGTCGGAAGTCGTGAGCGATCCCATTGGCCGCATTATCGAAGTATCCGTATTGATCGATCGGCACTGGCGCCTGGCCTGGCTCCGGTGCCTGCTTGAACAAATAGAATTCCACCTCGGGATGGGTGTAGAACGTGAAGCCCAGGTCCGCGGCGCGCGTCAGCGTGCGCTTGAGCACGTAACGGGGATCTGCATAGCTCGGAGCTCCATCTGGCATCAAGATGTCGCAAAACATGCGGGCCACCCCTGGACCCTCCGACCGTGAGGGCAAAAGCGCGAAAGTGGCAGGGTCGGGCTTTGCGAGCATGTCCGACTCGTACACGCGGGCGAACCCTTCGATAGCCGACCCGTCAAAGCCGATGCCCTCAGCAAAGGCGCCTTCAAGCTCTGCCGGAGCGATTGCCACGGACTTCAACGTGCCCAGAACGTCGGTGAACCACAATCGGACGAATCGAATGTCCCGCTCTTCGATGGTGCGAAGTACGAATTCCGCTTGCTTGTCCATGTCCCCAGTGTGGACCCGTTCTTGTTACAAATGGGTAAATTCCCGGTCGCGATACCCTCAATCAGTGACCAACATGCGATTAGCCCTCGCCCAGGTGAATCCGGTGGTCGGCGACCTGCCGGCGAACTCGTCTCTGATCATCGCCCAGGCGCAAGCAGCCGTCAGTCACGGTGCCCATCTCCTGCTTGCACCGGAAATGGCCCTGACCGGATATCCGGTGGAAGACCTGGCACTGCGCCCCTCATTCCAGGATGCATCACGCGCAGCACTGGCAAAGCTCGCGGCCGATCTCGTCGATGCCGGGTGCGAGGAATTGGTGTGCGTCATCGGCTACCTTGATCGCCTCGATGACGTCGATACCGAGATCCTCGGACGGCCACGACGCGGTCCGGTCAATGCAGCCGGGGTCGTGCACCACGGCAAGGTGATTGGCCGCTACGTCAAGCATCACTTGCCCAATTACGGGGTGTTCGATGAAAGCCGATACTTCGTCCCGGGAGATCAACCCCTTTACCTTCGCTGGGCAGGAGCCACGATCACGCTGGCCATCTGTGAGGACCTCTGGCAGCCCGGTGGGCCGGTGCGTTGGGCTAGGGATGCCAACGCCAGTGTGCTCCTAGTTCTCAATGCCTCACCGTTCGAACGCGACAAGGACGACATCCGAGCAGATCTGTGCGCCCAGCGAGCCATTCAGTCAGGGGCGACCTTGGCATACGTCAATCAAGTCGGCGGCCAGGACGAACT
>CAIKZY010000170.1 GCA_903832025.1 uncultured Actinomycetes bacterium | reverse complement strand
TCATGGCTAGCGCACGCTCCTCAGGGCAGCTTCGGCTGCCTCGGCGGCAGCGCGCACCTCGGATTCGGCACCGGTGAGATACACACGTCCGGTCGCACCGATCATCCGATAGTCGACCACCTTGATGTTCGCGGCCTTCTCGGCTTCGTTGGTTGCCAGGATGGCATAACTAGCCGGCTGCATTTCCAGGACGAACATTGACTCACCGGGCAATGCCATCGAACCGGCCTTGTTGCGGTTGATCAAGAACGCGTGCTGACGATCCAACCGAGGCACGATGCGCGATGCCAGGATTTGCGGCCGTGTGGCACTGTCCGCGGATGCGTCCAGCGACTGCAGCACCGCATCTGCCGCGCTGCGGACGGCGCTGGGTGAGCCGTGGATCTCCAGGTATCCGTATTGCCGTTCCACGATCAAGATGCCGGCAGACACGTGGGCGTGCTTGAGGGCAACATCGGTCAGCGGCTCGATGTCCAGTCCCGGAGCCACTTCGATGATCTGCGAGGCATCGCCCATCCGCGGCAGCGCGCCCTTGATCCACGTACCCAAGTAGCTCAACGTCTGCGGCTGCAGACGGTCCAAGAAGATGAACGAGCGAAGTTCAGCCATGGTCATCCCTTGAGAATCTGTCGAAGTTCTTCAATGACCATGCGACGGATCTCATCACGGATCTCATCGGTGCCATCGTCGTAGCGGACCGAATTCGAAGCCGGCGGCGCGATACCGGTCTCCTGGGCCCGCAACTGCGCAGCCTGGGGAAGGTTGGACGCATACGGGTACGCAGGGGTATGGCCGATTGGCGGCTCCCACGCCTGAATCCCGGCGAAGTCAGCCATGGGCACTGATGCGTCGGCGTTGTAGGCAATCACCGTGTGGTTCACGAGGTGATCGGGCCGCAAGTTGGCCCCCAGCGAGGAGCCTCCAGCAAAGCCGGTGCCGATGGTCATCGATGGGGCCAGGTTGGTTTCGATCCCCGAGCTTCCCAGGGAGTTGCCCACATTGACGCTGACACGCAAGACCGGGACCTGCGTGCTGAACGCCATGATCGTGCGGGCATCGGTGGAGTGGATCGCCGCGCTATGCCCCGCCCCGGCGATACGCAGGACGGCCCGGGCCACTTCGATGCCGCGTGCTGCGGTGGGCACGCTGACCATGCCCAGGACCGGGCAGAGCTTTTCGTGGGCCAGCATTTCTTCCGGAACGACCAGATCGAACGGGGCGACCAGGATCTTGGTGGCTGCCGGCACGGTGATGCCCGCTGCTGCGGCGATGGCCACGGCGGACTTGCCGACCCAGGCCGTGTTGAAGTGATCCCCGTCGAAGATCGTGGCCTTGACGGCCGCGGTCTGCTCGGCGTCCAAGAACACCGCGCCTTCACGCTTCATCGCCGCGGTCAGTGGTTCGACAATCTCCGCCTCGGCGATGAGCACCGACTCATTGGTGCACAGGATGGAGTTGTCGAAGCTCTTACTGGCGACCAGGCGCGCAGCAGTATCGGTCAGTCGTGCGCTGGCATCGACCAGGACCGGCACGTTGCCCGGCCCCACCCCCAGTGCGGGATTGCCGCTGCGGTAGGCCGATCGCACCATTGGCGTGCCGCCAGTGGCGACGATCACGTCCACGCGAGGATCCTGCATCAGGGCACTGATCAGCGGGAGCGATGGCGTCTCCACGAACTGCACACAGCCATCAGGGGCACCGGCTGCCACCGCTGCTTCGGCCATGATGCGCGCGGCCTCGACACTGCAGGTGGCCGCGAATGGGTGCGGGGAGATGATGATGGTGTTGCGGGTGAGCAGTGCCAGCATGATGTTGAAGAAGACCGTTGCCACCGGATTGGTGGATGGGGTGAGCGCGAAGATCACTCCTGCCGGTCGAGGCAGTGACACCAGCTTGGCCTGCTCGTCCACGTGCGGCGATACGAAATCCTGGTCGGCGTAGGTATTCCAGATGCCAATGGAGCAGGCGACATTCTTCAGCAGCTTGTGCTCGGCAACCCCGAAGCCGGTTTCGGCCACCGCATCCTTGCCCAGTTGGCCCGCGACCGCTTCGCCAGCCATGGCCGCGGCCTTGGCGATGCGGCGCACGGTGTCGATGTCGTAGGTGGCGAAGGCCTTTGCGGCCCACTGCGCGCGTTCGACCATGGCCCGACCACGGGCAACTCCGGACGGCTCGATCGGAATATCGATACTCGTGATCGTCATCGCCGACCCCGATTCGCAGCAGCCTCACGTGCGGCACGGCCAATGGCGACCTCGGTGCGATCCAGCAGCTCATCGGCGACTTCGGGCTTGAGCAGGATGCCGGGCTTGAACTGCAGGACCTGTGGATCCAGCGTGGAGAAGATGGCCCAGACCCCGTTCTCATACAGGTGCTTCATGACCAGCTTTGCGCCTTGCGGGTCGTTGAATTCCAGGCCGAAGATCACCCCGTTCTGGCGAATGCCGGTGAACCAGTCCGGATACGTGGCCATGATGTCGCGCAATCCGCGCCCGATGCGGTCGGCGATGTAGTGCACCATCGATCGCGTTTCGGTGCGCGAGCAGATTTCCAGGGCCTTGATCGCCGCGATGCAGCCAAGTGCTGAATTGGGGCCCAGACCCGGATGCGGATCCGGCGACGTACACCTACACCTTCGGTGGCGTGGAGCCAGCTGTCCAGGTTCGCCCCGGTCAGATCATCTCCACCTGGACGATGGACTGCTTTGGCGGGCGTGTGCGAGCCACCACTGACATGGCCTCGCAGGTCTGCGATCCGCGCATGCTCAATCCCCAATCCGGTCCCTTCTATGTGGAAGGAGCCAACCCGGGCGACACCTTGGCAGTGCACTTTGTCTCGATCGAACCGCGCCAGGGCTGGGGCGTTTCCAGCACAGTTCCGTTCTTCGGCTCGCTGACCGCCACCCCGACCACCGCGATGCTGCATTCGGCGCTGACCGAGCGAACCTGGATCTACGAGCTGGATCTGGTCGAACGGCTGGTTCGCTATGCCGCAGCTGACACCGACTTCACCGCCGCCCTGCCACTGGACCCGATGCATGGCACGGTTGGCGTGGCACCGCCGCTGGGCGAAGTGCGCTCATCGCTGACTCCCGGTGACTGGGGCGGCAACATGGATACCCCGGAAATGCGCGCCGGCGTGACCTGTTACCTGCCGGTGCACGTCCCCGGAGCGTTGTTCAGCCTCGGCGACGGGCATGCCCGCCAGGGCGAAGGTGAAACCTGCGGCGTGGCCGTGGAATGCGAGATGGACACTGTCTTCATGCTGGACGTGGTTGCCGGAGCCCCGATTTCCTGGCCGAGGCTGGAATCCGATGACTTCATCATGACCACCGGCTCGGCTCGTCCCTTGGAGGACGCCTTTCGCATCGCGCACCAGCAGATGGTGCTGTGGATCGCCGAACTGACCGGACAGTCGACTTTGGACTCCTACCAATTCGTGTCCCAAACCGCCTTGACCCCGATTGCCAATGTCGTCGACACGAATTACACCGTGGTGTGCAAGATCGCCAAGGCGCACCTGCGCGGCGCGGTCGCGGCCGCAGGCATGCATGATCACATGCGACGAAAGGCGGCCGCATGGCGCGCGTAGAGCGATTTGAGATTGACCTGGACCTGGCGCACGCCATGATCGCCGCTGCGCGAGCAGCAGCCGAACCCGTGCATGCCCATGTCTCAATTGCGGTGGTCGATGCCGGCGGCCATTTGATTGCCTTTGCCCGCATGGACGGAGCCGAGATTGCCGGGCCTGTCCTGGCAGTGGATAAGGCCTTCACCGCCGTGGCCCACCGCATCGCCACGGCCGAGCTGACCGCATTGGTCGCTCCAGGTGCAGATTTGGCAGGCATGAACACCGCCGATCACGGCCGATACATCGCATTCGCCGGCGGACTGCCGCTGTGGGACCAGGACAGGGTTGTTGCTGGCGTTGGAGTCTCCGGCGGATCGGCCGAACAAGATGCTGCCATTGCTGCTGCTGCAGCAGCAGTCTTCGAGATCGCGCGGCAGTCCTGATGACCATTGGCCGCTACCGGTTCATGAACGAGCAGCCGGTCAATCTGGATGGCTTTGCCGCAGTCAATCCAGACCTGGGCCTGATCGCGTTCAACTCGCCCAACGATCCGGCGCCCGGCCTGGACATCGACGATGGCCGGGTTGTGTTCATGGATGGCAAGCACCAGGCGCAGTTTGACATCGTGGATGAATTCATCGCCCGACACGGCCTGGACCTGACAGTGGCAGATGAGGCGATGGCCATCGATGACGCCACCTACGCGCACATGCTGATTGATCCGGGTGTGTCACGGGCTGAATGCGTGCGACTGGCTGGCGGCATGACGCCCGCCAAGCTCGCCAAGGCCCTGTCGGTGCTTCGCCCGGCCGAACTGGTCATGGCCGTCACCAAGTGTCGTGCCCGAAAGACACCGAGCAATCAGGCGCATGTCACCAATCGATCCGATGACCCCTTGTTGCTTGCCGCCGACGCCGCACTGGCTGCCGCATTCGGATTCCGCGAAATCGAGACCACGGTGCCGGTGCTCGGTGATGCACCGTCCAATGCCATCGCGGTGTCCATCGGGGCTGCCGTCGGCTCCCCCGGCGTGCTGGTGCAGTGCTCGGTGGAAGAGGCCATGGAATTGGAGATGGGCATGCGCGGCCTGGTCTCCTACGCCGAGACGGTCTCCCTATACGGAACTGAGCAGATCTTCATCGACGGGGATGACACCCCGTGGTCCAAGGCGTTCTTGACCAGCGGATACGCCTCGCGGGGTATCAAGATGCGCGTGACCAGTGGCGGTGGCGCTGAGGCACTCATGGGAGCTGCCGAAGGCTGCTCGATGTTCTACCTGGAAGCCCGATGTGTCGCCCTCGCACGAGCGATCGGCAGTCAGGGGGTGCAAAACGGGGGGATCGACTCCGCATCGGTCGCCGGATCAGTGCCCGGTGGCGCCAAGGCGATGATGGCCGAGAACCTGATGGTGATGCTGCGCGCACTGGAATCGTGCACCGGCAATGATGCGCTGATGAGCGAATCCGATGTTCGCCGGACATCGCGCACGCACCCGATCTTCATCGCCGGAACGGACTTCATCTGCTCCGGATTTGGCTCCATCCAGCGCTACGACAACATGTTCGGCCCCAGCCAGTGGAACGCAGAGGATCTGGACGATTACCTGGCCATGCAGCGTGATTGGGGCGTGGACGGCGGGCTGCGCACTCCCGACGAACACGAAGTGGCACGGCTTCGTGAGCGCGCTGCCCATGCCGTGCGCGATGTCTATGCGATCTTGGGCCTGGCCGACTTCACCGATCAGTGGCTGGCCCAGGCGATCGATGCTGCCGGCAGCAAGGACGTACCCGACGCTGATCTGATGACACCGCTGACCGCATCACGATTGATTCGCGACACCAAGGTCACCATGCTGGACGTCATCGCAGCCCTGGACGAAGCCGGCTATGACATTGAGGCCCAGCGCATGCTGGACATGCTCATCGCCCGTGTCAGCGGGGACTATCTGCAAACATCCGCCATCTTCGATGAGTCCATGCACGTCCTGTCAGCGATCACCGACCCCAACGATTACGCCGGGCCTGGAACCGGCTACTCACCCAGCTTGCAGCGGCAAGTCCAAATCGACGCAATTCGGCAGCAGCAATCGGTCCTGGATATTTCCGCACGGCAGCTGCAGCACGCCAATAGTCGCCTGTCGGTGATCGGGCCCGCGCAGCGTAGTGACGACCCACGGGACGTGGTCATCGGCGTTTCCCCGGCGACCGGCCAGGCGATCTGGCAAACCCTGTGCGGGCTCGGGGTGGATCAGGGGCTGGACGAATTACTGGCCGGCTTGGAAGAAGAAGGCTGTGTCGGCCGCATTGTCCGGTTTACCGACACCATTGATCTGGGCCTAATCGGCCTTCAGGCCGCACGCATGTCCGGATCGGGGATCGGCATCGGGTTGCAAGCCAAAGGAACCGCACTCATTCACCGACGCGACCTGTCTCCGCTGGCAAACCTTGAGCTGTACTCAGTAGCCCCAAGTCTGGACCGCGCGGCGTACCGGCAACTGGGGCTGAACGCCGGCCGCCATGCCAAAGGCGCGACGCCTCAACCGCAGCGCAATCCGTATTCCGACGAGGCAATCGAGGCCAGGTACCACACCAAGGTCGTGGCCTTGGTGGCGATCGAACGGCAGTTCGTCGACGGAAGTTCACCGCAGCAATTGGAGTTGGACCAGCCATGAGTCGCCGCAACGCATGGTCCGGGATGAATGCCGCGGACATCACGATCGACCAGGTCCGGGCCGGTGCATTGCAGTTGGACGATGTTCGCATTCACCCGGACACGCTGATCGCACAGGCGGACGTGGCTGCTGAGTACGGCAATCAGCAGCTCGCTGAGAACTTCCTGCGCGCCGCTGAGCTCACGGCGCTTCCCGACGAGCAGGTGATGGCGATATACGAAGCACTTCGCCCGCATCGATCCACCGCGCAGGAATTGGCAACGATCGTGAATGCACTGAAGGCGGCCGGCGCCCAGCGAAACGCGGCACTGGTTGCCGAAGCGGCACAGATCTACGCACAGCGCGGCCTCCTGCGACAGGACTAGCGATGAGCGTCATCGCCGGCATCGACATTGGCAACTCCACGACCGAGATCGTGATTGCCGATTGCTCATCGGGCATGCCGATGCCCATCGCGGCTGAACGTGGACGCACCCGCGGCGCCAAGGGCTCTGATGACTCGATCAAGGCAGCCGCACGATTGCTCATGCGGATGCAGCGCATCCACAACGTGCAAGTCGATCAGGTGGTGCTCACCCCGCAAACACCGGTCACGACCTTCAACGCATCCCTTCCGGCACCCCTGGTGGATACCGGTCCCTTGACGCTGGTAGCGGCCGGGGCTTCGACACCGGCCGGCGGCGGCGCCGGGGTCGGCGTGCCGGTGGCGATCGGCCAGGACCCGCCCAGGCATGGCGCAGTCATCGCGGTCGCGACCGATCCGCTGGGCTACGTACACACCGCTGCGGTGCTGAACACCTGGCTTAAGTCGGGCATCTGCGTGCTCGGGGTGCTCATGGCCGGTGACGAGGCCCGTCTGGTCAGCCGCCGGATCGACCGTCCCCTTCCCATCATTGATGCCGTGGCGACCGAGGCCGTGCTTGCCTGCGACCTGGTGGCCATGGAGGTTGCGGCGGATGCACGGCTTGCACGCTTCATCAATGATCCGATGTGGCTGGTTGCACACCTTGGATTGCAGAGCACTGATCATGACTTCGCCGCACGGGTCTCCCGACTCACCGAGGGCCTGCCGTGTGCCGCTGTTGGCCTGAGCCAACATCGTCACTCGCCGGCGTCCAGGGTGTCCAGGGCGTCCTTGGTGGAGTTCGCCGATGGTCGCCGACGTGACCTGTGGGAATGTGCCGATGAGCTGTCCACCAGTCCTCCCGGCACGATTGCTGGCCTGCTGCTGCCAGATCGCGACATCAAGTGCTCAGATACCTGGCTGGTGGACTTGCAAGACCTGGGCGGTGCCGCAATTCGTCAGGGTGCGCGCACCGAACGTCCGATCACGCTGGCGACCTTGGATGCCCACGACGTGATCGACCCGGTGCGACGCTTCCAGCAGTGGTGGGATGGTTCGGTCAGCCTCATCGCCAGTGAGCCGCTGGCCGCATTTCACGGGGCCATCACCACCCCCGGCACCGCTGAGCATGCGCTGGTGCTGGACCTTGGTGGCGGCACCATTGACGTGATCACCCCAGACGGCACCACATGCACCGGAGCCGGATCTGGTGAACTGGTCACCACCGCAACGGCACAGCTGCTGGATATCTCCTCAGGCATGGCCGAGTGGGTCAAGCGAGGACCGGCATTCCGCATCGATGCTCCCTCAGTGCTCGTGGACGAGGACGGGACTCGTCGATTCGCCGAGACCGCGCAACGGGCAGTGGGCTGGCTTGCGGTGTCCGGGCCAGCCGGGGACCTGCCGTTCAGTCGCACGATTGCCAGCGGCGAATGGCGCTCCCTGCGCCTGTCGCTGAAGGAACGGGTCTTCGGCTCCAACGCCGCGCGGCTTGCCGCACACGTGCACACCGGCGATTCCTCGGATGTGGTGGTGGTTGGCGGGCCGGCAGCGGACAGTGAGCTGTTCGACGCGGTTCGCTCGCAACTGCCATGGGCTCGTCTCGGCCGAGCCAACGTCGCCGCGACCTTGGGGCACCGATATGCCGTGGCATTCGGGTTATGTCGGTTGGCCTGTGCCGGGCTCTCGCCGGACATCGGTGCGGGGATACACGTGTAGCCCTGGGCAGCGTCACTTCCCGCCTGTCACTTCCCTTCGGTCATTCGATCGGTGCGTTCGGCATCCACATCTGGAGGAGTCACCATGGGTTCAGCGCGCAACACCGGTTTTTGGATGTCGGCGGCTGTGGTGGCAGCCAGTACCTGCCTGAGCGTGGGTGCGCATCCGGCCTTGGCAGACGAGATCCAGATCCAGGCCTATCAGCGCAGTGGCGCCACTGCCCCATGTGACAGTCCCCCGACCTCGCTGCAGGAATGGCGTGCCGCGTGGGCAAATGCCGCCGATCCACTGTCCGGCCCGAGCTGGCATCCCAGTTGGGCCCAATGGGCCAATGGTGGCCAGGGCGGCTACATCTGCACCAGGTAGCTGACCTGGGCATGGAGCCAGTCAGCCGGCCCGGCTCATTTCCAGCAACCCGGCGATGTGTACGTCGCAGAGACCGCAGGGTACGTCGCGGTGATCGACGCTGCCGGAACCATTGTCGCGACCATCACCGTGGGCGCGAATCCCTTGGGCGTGGCGATTGCCCCAAGCGGCACGGCCAACGCAGGCGATGTCTATGTCGCAAACGGCGCCGATGGGACGGTTTCGGTGATCGACCCGAACAACACGGTGATCGCGACCATCACGGTCGGCAGTAACCCATGGAACCTTGCCGTGAGCCCGACCGGCGCCAATGCCGGCGATGTGTACGTCACCAACTACAACGACAACACCGTCTCGGTCATCGACCCCACGAACACCGTGATCGCGACACTGTCGGTCGGTGTGAGTCCGTTTGGCGTTGCGGTCAGCCCGACCGGCGCCAATGCCGGCGATGTGTACATCACAAATATCGCCGGCAGTTCCGTTTCGGTCATCGACCCAACGAACACCGTGATCACCAGTGTTGCGGTCGGCGGCCAGCCTGAGGGCATTGCGATCAGTCCGACCGGCGCCAACGCCGGCACCGTTTACGTCGGGAACTACGCCGACAACACCATCTCGGTGATTGGAACGGACAACCGGGTCAGCGGCACCATTTCTGGCGCACCCAACTATCCCATGCAACTCTCGGTTAGTCCCACTGGTCCCATGGCAGGCGATATTTATGCCATTGGCTATTACAACAACTTCAACGCCTTCCAGCCAAACGGCACGGACCTGGGCAATATCTGGCCGACAATCCCTGACACGGTCATCCCCAGGGGACTGGCGGTCGCGGCCTCCGGCAGTCAAGCCGGTGACGTCTACGTGGGAAGCTACGTGCACGGCACAGTGACGGAATTCGACCCTGCCGGAAGCGTGGTGAGGACCATCAACTTTGGCTCCGGTGTTCAAGGACTGGCAATTGCTCCCTGACATCGCAACGTGACACCGCAACGTGACATCGACTGAGTCTGACTGAAAACTCGACGCGTAGCGCGTGGCACGTCGCAGGTCCGGGCACGTCGCAGGTCCGGGCACGTCGCAGGTCCGGGCACGTCGCAGGTCCGGGCACGTCGCCCGACTTCATCATGTGCCTCAGATCGTGTCCCGTGAATGATCAGCCAGCCCCGATGCGCGTGCACCAAGCCGCTGAGCCCGAGGACCTTCGGTACGCTCCGGAGCGGTCGTGCGGGCCCATCAGGAGGTAACGAGTCCCCTGCCGCCACGTCACGGGCAGACACTCAGCGACAGCAGCAAACGGTCAGGGACCGTGAGAGGATTCCGACGTGATTTCGCTGAGCCTGTGCCTGATCGTCCGAGACGAGGAGCACACGCTGGGACGGTGCCTGGACTCGATGGCCGGGATCGCCGATGAAATCATCGTGCTAGACACCGGGTCCGTTGACGCGACCAAGTCTGTTGCCATCGAGCACGGAGCCCGCGTATTCGACTTCACCTGGATTGACGATTTCGCTGCCGCCCGCAATGCGTCCTTCGCCCATGCGGAGATGGACTACATCATGTGGCTCGATGCTGACGATGTGCTGCGTGAACCAGATCGCCGCAAACTCACAGCGCTCAAGGCCACGCTGGATCCCGGCGTCGATGCGGTGTCCATGGTCTATCACACCTCGTTCGACGAGGCTGGAAATGTCACGTCGAGCACGCGTCGTTTTCGCATCGTTCGCAAGTCAATGGGATTCCAATGGCACGGCATCGTTCATGAGGATCTCAGCACCGAGCGCATGTTCCACTTCCTGGACAGTGACATTGTCGTGACCCATCAAAAGCCGACCGGAGACGGACTCAAATCGGATCGAAATCTCTCGATCTACGAGCGGCACATTGCTGCCGGACGGGAACTATCCCTCACCGATATCTTCCATTACGGTCGTGAACTGCAGATGCACGAACGGTATGAGCAAGCAATCCAGATGCATGAGCGATTCCTCGCAGGAAACCCAAACGAGACCCATCTCAAGCTCTTCACGCTGCACAATCTCGGTATCTGCTATCACCATGTCGGAGATCTGGACGGCGAGTGGCAGTGCACGCTTCGGTCCTTTGACCTCGACGTTCCCCAGCCCGAGTTCTCCTGTCGCGTTGCCGAACGCTTCGTTCGTCGCGAGCAGTACAGCCAGGCCATCTACTGGTATCAGCAGGCCCTCACCCCTGCGTCGGGCAGTGACAGCGCCTGGTCGGTGCAATTGCATCCGTACCGCACCTGGCTACCGCATAAGGAGCTTGGCCTGTGCTATTACAAAGTGGGAAATCTGAGGCTATCGCTGAAGCACAACCGCAAGGCTCAGGAGTTCCTCCCAAATGACCCGGACATCCAGACCAACATCGAGCTGCTCCAGCGTCTCATCGCCCAGGGATGAGCGCCCGGACGGCAGATCGGGACCGGTCCGCCTGCCCAAATGCATGCAGCCCCCAATGCATGCTGCGCACAAACGCATGCTGAGCACGATGTCGTTACCCAAGTGCATGGCGTGGCCCATGAGCTTCACGACCTCGGTACCCATGAGCACCGTGCCGCACGCCGACGCGATCTTCACATAGAGGAGAAAGGTGCCTTCGACTTCGGACGACTCAGGGGCACCTGGGCGCATTGGAGTACGGCCACGTCGGCCCAATGCGGTGACCGGAGTATGGGTGCTCATCATTTCGGGTGGCGGGGCTGCAATCGCTGACGAGCAGTCCCGCGCAGCCGTGGAAGTCTTTACCAAACCGTAGCCGTGTTGGCCGTAGGCAAAGCCGAGTACCGCAGGTAGCCTTCCAAAGGAGATCCCATCGGATCACCGGTAGGTAGAGGGAGCATGTGGTGAAGGGTGTTATTGCTGCAATCGCAGCCATAGCGGTGGCCGGAATCGGATTGGTTGCCGCACAGCCGGCGAGCGCTGACTCGCAGGTGACCTTGTCCGTCAATCCAGGCACTGTTGGTGTGAGCCAAGTGATTGATGCGCAGGTGAATTCCGGTGGCCTCGGCTCATCAGGAACAGTGACCTTCACCGCCAACGGCACGGTGATTGGCACCGACAATGTCGGCCCGCAGTACGGCTATGACGCTCAAGTGAACTGGATTCCCAACGTTGGCGGGCAGCGCGTCAATCTGTCCGCGACCTACAACCAGGGCGGCAGTGATTCCACCAGCGTGTACATATCCACCGTTGGGACAACCACCACTATCACCTCCCCGGGTACTGCTGCCAGTGGGTCCACCATCACCCTGAGTGCTCAGGTGCGAGCCAAGACCGGAAGTTACGCCCCGACCGGATCGGTGAGCTTCTACACCACGTCAAGTGGGAACAGCATTGGCAACGCATCGGTCAATGCCCAAGGAACCGCCAACTTGAGTTACAACGTGGGGAACGTCAATGGCAACGTCGCCTTCTACGCCATCTATAACGGTGACGCCAACGCCACGCGCTCGAACCCAAGCCCCACCACCACCACGCGCGTATCCGCCCAGGGATCGACCGTTTCGCTGGTCGTTCCCCAGACCAATTACCAGAACTCCCCGGTGACAGTGACTGCGAATATCAATCCGACATCCGGTACTGGCAACGTGACGTTCACGGTCAATGGCACCAATATCGGGACCCGAGCCGTGGCCAATGGATCTGCATCAGTGACGTGGGTGCCCACCGCGCTCGGCAATCCGCAGGTCGTGGCCACCTACTCCGGTGGCAATGGCGTTTCTGCCTCATCGGATACCAAAGTGGTGGCCGTTGTCCCTGCGCTGAAGAGCGATGTCATCACGATCAATCCGGATGGGCCCAGCGGCCCGATCTTGAACAATGCCTCCTACCGCCTGGCCAACGGCGCCTCGATGAAAGCGACGATTTCCTCACAGGCCGGGCTGCCGGTCAATGTCGCTGTGGTGGGGCCGTGCTCCTACGATCCGACGACTACCACGTTTAGCGTGCGGGGTGTCGGCGGCAACTGCACCGTGACTGCCACCACCGCCGGTGGAAATGGGTACGCCCCGGGCAAGCTGGTCTTCATCATCACCCAAAGTGCCGGAACGCAAACCGCCAATGTCTCGGCACCGAAGTCGGGCAGTTACAAGGTCAACAAGGTCTTGACGCTGGCGAAGAAGGGCACCGTCACCAATCTCAACCAGGCCATCACCTGGCAAGTGACCGCCGGTGGGTCCTACTGCAAGGTCGCGACCGACAAGTACGGTGCGCGCGTGCTGAAATTGGTCAAGCGAGGCCGTTGCTCGGTCAGGGGAACCGCACCGGAGATTCCCGGTCAATGGAATGCCTACTCCACCTCGCGCGATTACAGGGTCGTCTAGCCGTTGGTGACCTGCAGATGTGACCATATCTGCAGGTCATGACGGCCATCAGCGCGAACCTGAGCGCCGTGAGCCACACCTTCATAGGTAAATCCACACCGGCTCAGCAATCGCTGGGCCGGTGTGTTGTCCACGTCAGTGGAAGCCTCGACTCTGGCGATACCTCGATCATGCAACTGAGCCACCAGATCGCACACGGCCACCTGCGCGATGCCGCTTCCTCGAAACTCTGGCCGCAGCGAGATCCCGATGTTGATAGCCATGGAGCCCTGGTTTGGCCCGTACCACACCTGGTGCGCGCTAACCGAACCGGCGATCACCCATTCACCGCTAGGATCAAGCTCGATAGCCCACCGCTCCAGGCCTTCTGGCCGATGGGTGGTCTCACCCCACTGGTCGAACCTGGATTCCACCAGCGGCGTTGGCTGATCCGCGTTCAGCACACTCAGGCGGACGACTGGTGCGGGCACGACGCCACGGTATCTGGAATCCCTGCCTCAGGTGACCAGTGCATGGCCAACATGCACAGTTCAAACACGCTACCCTGCCCGCCATGAGCGATGCCATGAAGTGTGAATTCATCGAGTTTCCCAGTGGGAACGGCGATGCCATCCAGGGGTATCTGGCCCGCCCCACCGGGCAAAGCGCCCGCGGCGGGGTGGTGGTCATTCACCACCTGCCCGGATTTGATCGCGGTTCCCGGGAAATCACGCGTCGATTCGCGGCGATGGGGTACGACGCGGTGATGCCGAACTTGTACTGGCGGCAGGCTCCCCAAGCCACCCCCGACGATGCGGCCGCGCTGGTGCGCGCTGCCGGCGGAATATTGGACAGCCAGCTCATCGACGACGTGACCGGTGCGGCAGCACTGCTTCGCAGCCTGGACACGGCCAACGGCAAAGTTGGGGTGATCGGCTACTGCTCGGGTGGACGGCAAGCCGTCCTTGCCGGCTGCAATGTGCATGTCGATGCCGTCGTGGACTGCTACGGCGCATTCGTCACCGGGACACCAACCGATGAATTTCCGCTGAAAGTCACGAACCTGGTGGATCAACTGCCGAATCTTCGTGCACCCCTGCTTGGCCTCTTCGGCCAGGACGATCAATTCCCGAGCCCAGAACAGGTCGCTGAATTGAGCCAGGTACTCAGCGCCAACGGCAAGCAGCACCAGATCCATGCCTACCCACGTGCAGGGCATGCATTCTTCAACGTCGATCGCGATTCGTACCGAGTCGAGGCGGCATTGGACGGCTGGGATCGCATCCGGGATTTCTTCGCTCACGCATTGGGGGCATGACATGTGCACCTACCTGACGGTGACTGCACCGGTGACCGCCAGCGTGAAAGGGCCAGGTACGCAGTGGTCCCGCGTCCAGCAGGCGGTGGTGTATTTCGACCATCCGGCTCATGCGACCGCTGAGCACACCGTGAATATTGACTTTGCGATTCCGAATGCTGTTGCCGGGGAGCGAGTGGCCCTTGAGCTCACCGCTCAGGGGGCCCGCGAGCTCGTGCTCGCGATACAACGGGTCTTGGATTCCGCACCAGCGGAGATGACCAGGTCCTGACGCGCTCGGCAATCCGGAGCAGCGGCCACGACGGTGTTCGACTCCCGCAGCATGTTCTGACCCGACCCGTGTACCCGTGCACAGCATGACGCTGAGTGACGGTGGCTGCACCCACTTCAACGGCTGATGGACCAAGCCACGGTGCATGTCCCTGCGGTAAGCCCAGTGGTCCTGATCTGCTCTTGAAGTATCTCTGTAACAGAGATAATGTGATGTGCATGGCACTCAGCACCACTGCGGTAGCCCGGCTCGCAGAAGAACTGGTGGAACGCAATGGGCTCCTGCGACGAGCGATCGCCGCGGCGGCCGTTCCGCCCGAAGACATCCGATCGGTCACCACCGCTGAGATGGAGCTGCTTCGGTGTGTGCGCCGCATGCCGAATATCTGCGTCAACGACGCCGCCTCGGCACTTGCCTTGGCGCCAAACACCGTTTCCACGCTGGTACGGACGTTGCGCGAGGCCGGACTGCTGCAATCGGATACACACGGTGATGATCGACGTGTCAAGCGCCTGCGATTGACCCCACGTGCTGCTCGACAGGTGCAGGATTGGCGCGATGCGCGGATGGATGCGGTTCAACTCGCTCTTGCTGAACTGAGCCCCGATGATCGAACCCTGCTCAAGAGCTCGCTGCCTGTCCTGGAGCGGATCGCCGCGTCACTGAATGCGGCCGCGGCGTGAACACTTCGCCGGCGGTGGAATGCCGCGACTTGACGTATATGTTCAAGGATTTTGCTGCAGTCAGCGGGCTGGATCTGACCGTTGAACAAGGTCAAATTGTGGGCCTGCTCGGCCCGAATGGAGCGGGGAAGACCACGACCATTCGCGTCCTGAATACCCTGCTGCCAATCCAGACGGGCAGTGTGCACATCTTCGGCCTGGACGCCGCGCGCCAGAAGATGGCCGTTCGCCGGCTCATTGGCTACGTCCCTCAACAGTTATCGATTGAGGCTGCCCTGACCGGCCGTCAGAACGTGGAGTTGTTCGCCCGGCTGTTTGATATCCCCCGAAAGCAACGAACCGACCGGGTCAATGAGGTCCTGGCCGCAATGAATTTGCTGGATGCGGCCGATCGCCCGGCGGGTGGATATTCCGGCGGCATGGTTCGCCGGCTTGAATTAGCGCAGGCGCTGGTGAACGCTCCTGCGCTGCTGATCCTCGACGAGCCGACCGTTGGCCTGGACCCCGTGGCTCGAGACAGCGTGTGGGAGCGAGTGCGCTTTATGCGCGATGAAGTCGGGACCTCCGTACTGCTCACGACGCACTACATGGAGGAGGCTGACCAGTTGTGTGACGCAGTGGCGTTGATGCACCGAGGCCAGCTTCGCGCCTTCGGCGCTCCCGCGGACCTGAAGGCCGCCTTGGGACCTGGCACCTCGTTGGAAGATGTCTTCCGCTACCACACCGGCGACACATTGGAAGCTACTGCGAAGGGAGGGATGGGCAATGTCCGAAGCACCCGTCGTACAGCACGCCGCGTTGGCTGAGCAGCGCACGGTGTCCTCCCTGACCTTGCTTCCCCGCAGGGCCTGGACATTTTGCCTCGTGGAGATCCAAAAGCTCCGGCACGACAGACTCGAACTGGTCACCCGAGCAATTCAGCCTGTGCTGTGGCTGGTGATCTTCGGCGAGACCTTCACCCATATCCGGATGATTCCAACGGGGAACGTCCCCTACTTGGATTACCTCGCCCCGGGAATCATCGCCCAGTCCGGCATGTTCGTTGCCATCTTCTACGGGGTGCTGATGGTCTGGGACCGGGATGCCGGCATTCTGGCAAAGCTCCTGGTCACCCCCACTCCCCGTGCGGCATTGGTTGCCGGAAAGTCCTTCGCGGCAACGGTGCGTGCCTTGGTGCAGGTCGTGATCGTGTTAATCACCGCCGCGCTGCTGGGCGTGGCTTTGACGTGGAATCCCATTCGACTCCTTGGGGCAGCGTCCATCGTGGCCTTGGGAACGATCTTCTTCGCCTGCCTCTCCATGATGATCGCTGGCTTGGTGAAGAACCGAGACCGAGTTATGGGCATCGGACAGGCCATCACGATGCCTCTGTTCTTCGCGTCAAACGCCTTGTACCCCGTAGCCCTGATGCCCAAATGGCTTCAAGTAATCAGCAAGGTCAATCCCCTCAGCTATGAAGTCAGCGCGTTACGCGGACTGCTCATCGGCCTCCCAACCAACTTGTGGCTGGATTACGCAGTCCTCATCGTTGCGGCCACGGTCATGATCCTATGGTCATCACGGCTGCTGGATCGCATGGCGCAATAGCGCCCTCTGACCCGATCCAGGACCAATGCCGGATTTGCGGCACGAATGGCAGGGCACTTCTGAGCGCTTGAGCACGGCATGGGCGAACGGAAGCTGCTGGACCGCGGCCTGTCAACGGTCGCGCGCACTCGATCGAGCACGGCGTCCTGCGTCCTGCGCCCTTCGGACTTCAGATCATTTCGCGTGCCAGGGAACTGAATGGCATCTATGCACGTCTATGTGACAGATACCGAATCGAGGCGTGATGGATCCCAGAATTCGACTTGCCCTAATTGGCGCAGCCTTTGCCGTGCCGATCGTCGGATTGGCATTCTCCGTGCGGCCAACTTCATCCCACGTGCAAGCGCAATCCAGTAGCGGCCGGCGTCCCGATACCTCTCAACCTTCGCTTCTCCTTGCTGGAGAACGCCCACCCGGTACTGCCGTTCAACGACCGGACTCCCGCAAGCCACCATCTGATGCCCTGGCGCCGGTTCCGGAGTCACCGCAGCCCACGATTGCTCTGCAGCCACCACGTGATTCGCCTGCTCTGGCATCAACGGTCGCGCCCGTGGCGCGGCACGGGACCACCGATCGCCCGATTGACAACTGGAAACCGTCACGGCCAACGCCAAGCCAGGTGCTCCTGGATGCCCCCACGCTGCGCAGCGGAAGCAGGACTCATGTCCTGGTGGCGTGCTTTCCGTCAGCATCCTGCACCGTGTCCGACCACCTGCTGACCGTCGGCGCCGAGAGTCAATCGGTCGTGATCAGCTGGAGTTCCTCGCCGCGCCCGGGATTCCTACCATGGAACTACCACCTCAGACTTCGGTGACCGAAACTGCTGGGTGCTCCAAGTCAGCTGGGTGTCACATGCAGGTCATGTGACGAGCCACTACTCCGCATCCGGGTCACAGGCAAGGTACCTCCACACTGCATCGGTATATGCCGACACTCGCTTGCGCGGGTTACCCAATGGTCCAAGCCCGGCGGTGACCGAAGCATTCAACCCGTCAATCAAGGCGAGCACTTGCCAAGCATGGATGTCAGCGCGAGCCCAGCCCTCTTGCACACCCTGCGCGAGGAACGCGCTGATGGCATCCTGCCTGGCACTGAGCACACGTTCGCGTAACTGTGCCATCAATTCCGGTTCCTGATCCTCATACATCGCGCAGGTAGCCATGATGGCGGGCAGCAGGTCGGCATTCTTCGCACCGCGCTCCACGGCCGCACGAAGTCGTTGCTTGGGAGTGCCAGTGTTCGAACCCCACCCCTGAAATGTTTGCATCTGGGCGATCCCGGCAAGTGCCAGTTCCAGCCGACTGGAGTAATGACGGTAGATGGTGCGCTTATTGACCCCAGCAACCGCTGCCACTCCTTCGATACTGAATGCCGAATAGCCCTCTTGCGCGAGTTCAGTCAGGGCGCCTTGGGCAATCTGCAGATGGATGGCGTTCCATGCCGCACCGCCGGTGCGAATACCCAACGGTGCACTTCGCTCATCGTCTGCCGGTGCCACGGTGCTCCCTCCATTCGCCCGAATACTCCCATTCTGTCACATCTGCGATTACAAATATGCAACATCGTGGAACCAGATGTCTCCCTATTCCGTCACAGCTGCGTGTACAAAGTTTCCGGATGGTCCGGAACGGAAAAGGAGTGGTCATGAAGGTCAACATGCCAATCGCTCTCGTCGCTATCGCAGCCCCGGCAATCCTCACTGCTGCCATCGCACTCTCCCCTACGGCACATGCTCAGGCGGGCACCGTCATCGCCCAAGATCTGGCAGCAGCGCCGCTACTTCCCCCACAGGCACAAGTCATCGGGGTAGACGCCGATGTAGTGAATGGCATTACCGTTCGCGGCTCGCAAGGCCAACCGGTCACACTCAGCGCCCCCGGCGAGAAGACTCGAGTTGCACGGGGAACCGGTTCTGGCCCAGTGGTCTTCACCGGACTCAAGCCAGGAAAGACCTACGGCGTCCGGATTGCCGGCGTCCGGATTGCCTTGGCAACCCCGGTGGCATCACCGGGGGCAGCGTTTGGCCTGACAGTGACGACCACGAGCGCTTCGAATCAACTGCAACTGTCCTGGAGACAGCAGGCTTCGGCTGCAGGTGGTGCCATCCGATACCTCGTGACCGCCACCCCCGTGGAAGCGGCAAGCCTCCAAGCAACGCCCCGTTCACTGGCTGAGGTCAGCCCGGCACCGGCGGTGTCGATGACGGTGTCACTCCCAGCTGCCCTGATCTCCGGCCTGGATCTGGACACGCTGTACGCCTTTACCGTCACTCCGTTGAATAGTGCCACCCAAGGAATCGCATCCACTGCCACGATGACGCAAACCTTGGCTGAGCTCAATCCATCCGCACCCACGCATGCCGCCAATGTGGTGACTCCTGCCCCGCCCGCGGCTTCAGTCGCCGCTTCTGGTCCATCGGCGCCGTCCACGAAGACGATCTACGTCTGTCCGGACGGCTATACCGATGCAGGCAGCGACTGCACGAAGTTCGCCCCGTACACCTACACCACGGTCTCCTACACATTCCACACCGAAACCGTCCCGGCCACAGGACCGTGCAATTACCTGCCGGACCCGGCCAGTGCCACCGGACTGGACCTGTACTGCCCGTCACCGACGACCATCACCGTGAAGGATCCAACACCGGCTGGTGCCACCGACACGGGCAACGGCTGGACAACGAAGAATCCCGCTCCTGCTGGCTGGAGCGATGACGGGACCCAGTACGTCAGCCACCAGGCCAAGCAAGCTCGCACCGTGCTCGCCTAGGGCACCACAGACGTACCGGCCAGCATTCCTCGCGCACTCAAGGAGTCACGATGTCACCAGACCCTCAGTTCGATCCTGCCAGTCCATTCGATGTCGGGCTGATCACGATGCATGACCCGCAGCACATGGTCGCTGCCTTGCCATACCTCCTGGGATTTCATCCCCAGCGATCCCTCGTGGCCGTTGGACTCAACGGCGATGCGCATCCAGCGCATGTGGTGATGGCGGCTCGATACGACCTTGACCATGATGATGTCGATTACCCAGCCACCCTGGCTGAGCACCTTTGGTCAGCCATCGTCAATCAACATGCTGTCACTGCGGTGCTCCTGGTCGTGTTCTCCGATGAAGTCGGGGTCGCCGTCGGGTACCAACCTCATGAGGCATTAGTGGCACGAGTTGAGGAGTATCTGTTCGCCAAGGGTGTCCAAATCGTGGACGTGCTCTATACCGATACCGAACGAGTCTGGGTCTATGGCCATGAATTTGCCGACTCCCCCTGGCACGGCCAGCCGGTCCTGGCACATGTGCGTGACGAAGTTGCCGCCAATTTCGTGCTCGCTGGTCGAGCACCCGTGGCCAACCGGGCCATCCTGGTCCAAGAAAGTCAATTCAGGCCGAGCTCACGAGCCGACCAACTGACCGAACTCGTGCCGGACCTGATCCAAGCTCCGTTGACCGATCCCGACCGGATGCTGGAAGCATGCGATGCCATCACCGATCTCCTGCTGCACACCGGGCATTTGAGTATCCGGCAGGAGGCCTTTATCGTGGCCGCGCTCATGCACTTGCCGGTGCGCGATCTCGTCCTCTTCGAGTTGGTACCAGCATCGCGATCACATCGGCTGTCCGCAATCGAGCGACTCACGCAAATTGCCCAGGACACCCCCGACATCTATGCCGCCAACAGTGTCACTCTGCTTGCCATCTTGCACTGGCTGATCGGCGACGGTGCTCGTGCCAACGTGGCCATCGCCCGCGCCCGCGCAGCCGAACCGGAATGCTCGATGGCCCAACTCATCGAAACCGCGCTCTTGTGCGGCATGCCCTCGGAGCAGTTCACCAACCTGTTCGGAGGCGCGGTGTCTAAGGAGAGCTGCCTTGGCCTTGCCTCGGCTCCTGCACACGACAACTCAGACATCCAGTAGATCCAGCCAAATCCACCACAACACCAATGAAAGGAACGGCCATGTCAACAACCGTCACCGGCAATCTCACTGCCGAGCCGGAGCTTCGATTCACAACAAGCGGAACCGCAGTGTGCAACTTTACGATCGCATCCACGCCTCGGCGGTACGACAAGGACAGCGCCGGCTGGATTGACGGGGAGACGTTGTTCCTGCGCTGCACCAGTTGGGGGGTGCTGGCCGAGCACATGGCCGACACCTTCACTAAGGGCAGCCGAGTGCTCGCTGCAGGCTCCCTGGAACAGCACACCTTCACCGACAAGGACGGGCAGGAGCGAATCTCAATCGAACTCAACGTCGAGGAAATTGGCGCCTCCTTGCGATTTGCTGCGTGGAATTGCGTGGGCGCATGAGTGCCACGATCTCCCCGGTCGATCGCGGCTGGGACAACTGGCCGCAAGTCTGGCGCTGGCAGCATCTGGCCAGTGCTGTCGAACTCGCCTTCATTCGACTACTCGCCGCAATATCCCTGCCTCAACTGCGTCATGACATGCGAAAGAGCATGCCCTGACCCCCCGCTGTCCGCGCCGACGTTGATCTGACCAATCGGCGACTTCGCGGACCGCAGTACCGGTCGGACGACCTCCCCCGGAGTCCGACCGGTACTGCACCTGCCTGATCTGGAGGACTCATGCCCGTTGCGCTGCTCGTCCAGCTGGCTGTGCGCTTTCGCAAGCCACTTGCCCTGCTTGGCGCAATGACACTGGGCGTCTGCATGGCTCCGCTGCTCTTTCTCGGCTCGGCGATGTGTGCACTGTCGTTGCAGCACACGTGCACTGACAGGCATGCTGCTGCAGCACTGCCGATACCGATGCAGACACCGGCACCGGCTTTGGCCAGCAGCCCGAATCCGTCAGACCAGAGTTCCACACCGAACGGTCTGCACGCGCTGTGCTCAACTTTGAGCGCGGTGGCACAGTTTCCCGTCGTATCACAATTGCAAGCCCCCGATGCACGAGCACGGGCGGCCATTGCTTTTGCGGTGGAGCAATTGGGAAAGCCATACGTGGCCGATGGAATGGCACGGCCACCATGGACTTGGGACTGCTCGACCTTGACTGCGGCAGCGTGGGGCGCTGCGGGGGTGCACCTGACCGCGTACTCGTACTCGCAATGGGACGAGGTACAGCACATCGCGCAATCCGACGTTCAGCCAGGAGATCTCGTCTTCTGGTTCGCCGGCGGAGTCCACCATGTGGCCATTGTCGATTCAGTCACCGGTCCGGCGATCACTTTTGTGCAAGCGGCAAATCCCAGCCAAGGGGTGGTCCAAAGCACGTTGACACCAGGTTGGTACACCGCGCATCTCTCTGGATTTGGACGGGTGATTCGACCACCCGAGAAACTCCCGTCCTGACCGCGATCGACCACCTCTTCCGAACGACGAGCACCGAAAGGCACATCATGAACAGCAGTACCAGCATCACGGCAACCGCCACATTCCCCATCGTGGACAAGATGGCTTCGATTGCCAAGGACACCGCAACCATGCTCGGGACCACGCTGGTAATAGCGATCGGCATCATGATCGCGATTGGCCTGATCTGGTCACATGTGGCGGACCGAGATTCAGGACGATGGTGGCGCGCACTGGCCGTCTGGATCGCCGGTGCAGCAGTTATCGCCGGGATAGCCGGCCTGTATTCGTGGGTCTCCACCAACCTGGCGATCTCGTAGCGATGTTCAATAGCTGGCTGGTATCAGCCTTCCAGTACTTCATCGCCCAACTGTCCCCCATCAATATCCAGGACGGATTGCATTCACTGGTCTCGGACTACCTCGGCGTGTGGACTCCGGACCTCACGGCTTTGAATGCACACGGTGCCTGGAACTGGCTCATGATCGGCATGACCGGTCTAGGTGTGGTGATCGGATTATGGTTCGCGATTCCGGTGGTCATCATCAGCATGACAGCTGCAGATGTTCGAGGTATGGCGCAGGCGCTCTTTGGTGTCATGCTCGCCGCTGGCATCGGGCCAAGTGCCCTGTGGCTGGCTGCGCAGGTCCGGCAGCCAGTGATCGACACCGCGCGCTCAATCATCACCGCTGCCGGGCTGGGGCCAGCACTGGCAAGCCCCACAGATGTCTCCAGCTTGCTCGCAACAATCATGACCACGATTGCTGCGATCACATACGTGGTTGCTGGATTGATCGCCAGTTATGCCTTTCTCTTCACCGTCATCATGGCTCCGATTGCTGCTTCCATGGTGGCGTTTCGCGGCGGCCTCAATGCCGCTGTGAAGTGGGCAACCTGGTTCGGCACGCTGCTCCTTGCCCCGCTGTGGGCTTCCCTGGGTCTTGCCATCGCAGTCATGATGCAACAGATCAGCCCGCCAGCCGAAGCACCACTGGCCCTTGCCATCGGAGTCATCCTGGCCGGACTTGCGCCATTTACCGTCCTGTCAACAATCGCACGCGCACTGCCCAGTACCGGAGCAGAGGGGGCCACTCGCATTGGTGCTGGCCACCACGCCGCCTCAGCGGCACAATCCATCGCACTGGGGCTGGTGAGATAGCCATGACCGAGACTCTGACACGTCGCACAGTCCTGCTTGCCGCACCACGAGCGGCATACCTTGTCGGCCCAATCTCAGGTCTGCAACTCATCTCCTCGATCAGTGCCGTGCTGTGCTCAGTGGTTCTCACGGTCACCGGGCCGCCCGGTTGGCCCTGGCTGGTGCTGCTGATCACCGAATTGGCGGTCATCAGCTGTATCCGCAGGAATCAACGCAACGGGTGGTACCTCCTGGCTCACCAGGTGCGAGCCGCGCGCCGCCAGACTTCCCGACTGTCCCGGTATGAGGCAATCAACGTCCCTCGCAAGTTCCACCGCGGCACTACGGATCTGCTGTTCAGTGCGGCGCCTGGCCGATTAGCCCGAGCAGGAGTCAGCCGTGTCGACGAACAGGACGTGTTCACCTTGCCCAGGCCGCGATCGGGCAAACCCGGAGCTCGCCAGACGCTTGCCTGGCATGTGGAAGGTCCGGCGTATCAATTGCTCGACGGGCCCGACCAGGATCACGCGATCTCGCGCTGGGCCAGCGCCATCAATACGTTCGCGCTCACACCGGGCTTGATCGGAGTTACCGTTCACCACCGGACGTCAACTGCCGATGCGCTCACGTCCGCCCATGCCTGGCATCGTGAACATCGCAGCGATGCCGTTCCACTCGCGCGAGAGGGATACCAGGATTTCCTGGCACACCTGTCGGCTCAAACATCGCATACCGTCTTTGCCGCAACCTTTGATGCACGCCTGCTCAAGCAGGCGTCGGGGACGTTGCAGGCCGGCGGTGCGGCACTGACATCCGCGATGCGGCAGGCGGGAATTTCCGTCACTGGTCAAATCACTCGAGATCAGGTGCAAGAGGCACTGCTCGCCCCGTTTCTTCCACTGCCAGACGGGCCAACGGGCCGCGAACACACGCAGACTCCCAAGCAGCGACCGATATTTCCGTCGTATCAGGACACTGCCGAGTTTCTGGTAACCCCGCATAGCGCCCACACAGCCTTGAGCGCCGTCTGCGCCACAGCCATCGAAGTTGACGGGAATGTTCTGGCCCCGCTGATGGCGGTACGACCGGGAGTTCAGGTGGCCTTCGCACTGACCATCCGTCCGATTCCGCCTGAGCGAACTCAAGCCCGCACACGGGTCAGGCAATTGAAACTGCGACGCCAACAGATTGCAGCCGACACCTCGCCGATGTCGGGTCTGCTGATCGATACGCACCGATTGCAACGCGAGATGGCGTCACTGCATCAGATGGGCGCGCAGGCGGCTCGTGGACACGTGGAAACCGAACTGGTCATCCACGCAGTGGTCAGCGGATCCGACCGTGAGACCGTTGCGGCAGCCACGTCAGTGCTGATTCGGGAAGCCGCCCCACTTCGGTTCACTTCGGTTGCCTACCCAACGCCGACCGTGCTGTTCACCTTGACTCCCCTTGGCGGCTTGCTATGAGGAATCGGCGCTCCCGTGTCATTGCACCGCCACGCTCGGCTTCCAGCCAGGGGCCCAGTCGCAGCACCGGATGGGATGCCGTCACCGATAGGCCGAGGAGCGCCGCGCCCATCTCATCGATGGCAGCGGCAACTGCCTGGCCCTGGCTTACCTCGGCCGCTCCCGACGCAGGCGGACCGGTGATCGGGCCCCTTCCTGACGGGTCACCCTTCAGTTTCGATGCCCACAGTTGGTATCGATCAGGCATCACGAACGCCATGAACATCTCGATGCTCGGTTCCACCGGCTCGGGAAAATCGACGACTGCCTGCGCCATCGCCCTGCGCGCACTTGCCCATCAGGGCAGAAAAGTCATGGTCGTCGACGGCAAGAGCGACTGGGCCAGGTACGCCGACGCGTATGGCGGCGTTGCGGTCCGATTTGGTGAGCCTGACATTGCCCTGAACCCCCTGGACGTGCCGGCGGGACTCGATGCAGCCAGCGCTGGAGAGCAGCGGATGCGCGCAGTGCGCGTTCTCCTGGAGATCGTGGGCGAACGCCGTCTGACAGACGTGGAGCTCCTGGCCTTGTCACGTGCCACCGCTGAACTGCCAGCCGATGCCAGGCTGACGGATGTGCGCATGCATATCGCAGATCCTGTCGGGTACTCATTGAAGGCTGCTGCCGACTTGCGCGATGCTGGACGAACGCTCCTGCCGCCACTTGATCGACTCACTGCCCCCAGATCCTCCTTCGCCAACCTCCTTGATCGACCCAGCACGGTCTGCTTCAATCCGGACACTGCGTTCTTCGTCGCTTCTCTCGGTCAGCTGTCCGGGCCCACCGAACTTCGCGAGTGCGCCTTTGCTGCTGTCCAGGGGTGGATGCACACGATGGCACTGGGTGAACCGGCAGATCGGCTTCTCGTCCTGGATGAGGCATGGCAATTGCTCAAGCACGAGTCAGCAGCTGTGGCGCATGCCGAACGATTGCGATTGGCACGTGCGCAGAACCTGGCGACCATGATGATCATGCACAGGCCAGGTGACATCGCCATGTTTGGCCAGCCAGGCTCAACACATCGAGCGTCGGTGGAGACAGTCTTTCATCTATCCGACGTGCATATCCTGGGTCATCTGACCGCCGATGACGCCGCACAGGCCCAACAGCTCCTGCGACTGAATATCACCGAAACGCAGACGATCAGGGATGTGTGCACCGGAGAATTTCTGTGGAGCGTTGAGACTGCGGTCTCGGGCCGGCGCTCCTGGCTGGTGCAGACGGCGCGAAGTGAGCGTGAAGCCCGACTGTGGAACACCAAAGCAGGATGATGCACCTGCTCACGAACCGCGCTCAGCAGATCCCTTCTCCCGCAGGATAAAGGCCTTGAGTTCCTCAATGGTGGTCATGATCGGTGAAGGAAAGACGACTGTGGTGTTCTTGTCAACGCCAATCTCCACCAGAGACTGCAAATTGCGCAGTTGCAGAGCAATCGGGTGCGCCATCATCACATCGGACGCCTCACCCAGGGCAGCGGCGGCGAGCGACTCACCCTCGGCATTGATGATCTTGGCCCGCTTTTCCCTCTCGGCCTCAGCCTGCCGAGCCATGGCGCGTTTCATGGAATCGGGGAGTTGGATGTCCTTGAGCTCCACCAGCACGACCTCAACACCCCATACCTCAGTCGTGCTTTCCAGTATGCGGCGAATATCGAGGTTCAATCGGTCAGTTTCGGCCAGAATCTCATCGAGGTAATGTTGGCCCACCACTTTGCGAAGCGTTGTCTGCGCGATCTGATCGATGGCTTCCGACACACTCTCGATGGCGACGACGGACTTCTTGGCATCCACGACCTTGTAATACGCAACCGCCGAAACATCCACACTCACGTTGTCCCGCGTGATGATTCCTTGGGACTGGATCGGCATCGTCACAACGCGCAGGGACACCAGCCGAAGGGTGTCCACTACGGGAATAATGAAATGGATTCCCGGCTGGCGCACACCGATCACTCGCCCGAGTCGAAAGTGCACGCCATGTTCATACTGCTGCACAATCCGAATCGACAACCGAAGCAGAACAAGCAGGAGAACGACCCCGGCAGCCACTACCACCCAGGCCCAGATGCTCATGTCGTGGATCCCGGTGCTGGATTGCGGAGATCGGGCGGCAACCCGGTATTTCCGCGCACGACAAGCACAGGGCATTTGGCGTGTTCGGTGCAGGCGATCGACACCGAACCGAGTAGCAGCCCGGTGAACCCACCAAGTCCTCGACTGCCAACCACCAGCATCGCCGCGGAAGCGCTGGCGTGAATCAGCGCGCTTGCGGGGTTGCCCGAGACAACTGAGGTTTCGATGGCACCGGCTGCATCACCACCGGCTACCTCCTCGACAACCTCATTCACCGTGCGCAGCGCAGCAGCATCCAATTCCAGGATCTCCGGAGTATTGGGAAGTCCGCCCATGCCCCAGCCGTAGATGTTCGGGAACTGCCACGCAATCACGCAGTGAATCGTGGCCGGAAAAGCCGGTGCCAGTCGCAGGGCCCAGGCAAGTGCATCCCGAGACTGCGGGGATCCGTCTATCCCGACCACCAGCTGCGCCATCGCTACCCCCATGCCGTCGAAGTTCAACAACAGGCTATGCAGATCAGGCAATGACAGCCATACGCCGAGTGGCTAGTGACCAATCATGGTCGGACATGCAAGGGCGTGGGATCAGTATCTCGGCAGATTCAGCCGCTGCGCGTCACGGCGATACCACGGTGCGGTGATCAGCATCACGGCAAGCGCAGCTGCACCGGCGGCAATGGTTGCCCACAGTCGCGCCTGAGCGGTGCTGGTGACCGAGGAGCTGGTCCCCACCAACAGAACCACACCCGGGGTCAAGAACATGGCATAGGTCCAGTAGCTCTGATGCGTCAGCTTGAGACCGAGCGCAACCGATACACAGGCCACACCAAACGCGTAGTACAGCGCCGGCTGGGATACCGATGTGGCAATGCCGATCGCAATGAAGAATCCGATGACGGTACCGCCAACACGCGACAGCGTCTTGGGGATTCCGTCCTGCACGTATGGCTGGACCACGATGGCCAGCGTCAAAATGAGCCAGGCTCCGGCGTTGTCCAAGTGCAGCTTTGCCACGATGAATGCGGCAATGCCGATCAGGAATGCCAAATTCAACGCGTACAGGTAACTCCGCTGCCTGGACAATGGGACCAATTTCGGTCGAGGCAACTTCCTGAGCAGGATCCAGGAAAAGCCAGCGGCCAGGAGAGCGCTCGCAGTGGTCGCGAGCCCTCCGATGACCGCCCCGAACACCGTGTTGTGCGCAAGCACTGGCGGCATTGCCAGGGCGAACCCCGCACAGATCGGCACGAACGCATACGCGGCGGACAGTCCCTTGATGTCCACCAGGCCAAGCAGTGCTGCGGCGGTTGCCAGAACGATGAACGCCCACCAGGGACGGTGATACGCGGTCATCGCCAGCATCACCAGCACCCCGGCGCATAGCGCCACAGGAACAGTTCCGCGCAGGCCAACGACGATCACCGCGCAGACCCCAGTTATGCCACCCAAGGATGCGGCGCTCCCGGCATATGGCAGCCCTGCGGCGGACAGCAGTGCTCCGGGCAGCAAGACCACCACGATCAAGGCGATCGCGAATGCGGTCAGTTTGACGGTCTTGTGGGCCACGTGCGTATCGTGGCACACAGTGCCTGTTCGGGCGTCACGTGCTCATATCGCCGGCTACCCCGGAATCGGTTACCAGCTTGTGCGCAGGAATATCTGATACCCATTCCCGCGATTGTCAGCCGTGCTAGCGCAGTGAGTTATTCAACGTGTACGTCCCGCTCTCCAGCGCAGCCGGGCCGCCCTTGGGAAATGTGACACTGACCTTGGAGAACACGTTCATTCCTGGCCCTGAAGCAAGACCTCCCAAGGTGATGTCTGCCGGGTAATTCACCACCACACCTGCCGCGCACGATGTGGGAAGGCACGAATTCCAGGTCAGCATGCCCTTGCCCTTCGCTGAATTCAGCGTCCAGCTGGTCCAGGTGATCTTGGTCAGTGCAACGCCTGCATCAGCGCATGTGAGGACGATATTTGCAGGTTTGGTGACCTGCTTGCCGGCGCAGTTGACGATGGTATTCGGCTTGGGTGTGGCAGCGTGCGCAATCCCGGTGGCCACCAAGGGCGAAGCCACGACGGCAACCAGTGTCAACGCGGCGTACTTCAGGTTCACAATCACTCCTTATTCGGCGGTCACCACCAATGTTGCACACCGTTGGGTCTTTTGGGACATGCGGACCTGATGTGTCCCTGAATCATCGCCTAGCTTGCCAGTCCCATCACGGCGCCCGAATCAAGCACGTGGTGGCCCATCTGCGTCAGCGCCACGGTAGCTGCGCCCATTTCCGACGCCTGGTCGGCGGCTGAGCCGAGTTGCGCGCCGGCCAAGACACGTTGGCGAATGGACTCCATGATGACCGCGAGCTTGTAGCAGGCGAAGGCACATGACACGTCCAGTCGGTCCGCGGGGATATCCGCGATGCGCTGGTAAGCATCGATGATCTCGGCACGAGACCAAAAACCTGGTCCGCTGGTGATGCCCGGAGCGACCGGAACTTCAGATCGCAAGCTGTCATCTGGTTGTGTCCAGTAGACGAGCAAAATTGCCAAGTCGACGACGGGATCACCAATCGTGGACATTTCCCAGTCCACCACTGCAGCTACCTGATCGCTGCTGGGATCAAAGATCACATTGTCGATGCGGTAGTCACCGTGAACCATGACAGCGGCTGAAGGATGCGTCACTGATGCAAGGCGATCCACAATGCGCCGGTGCAGGGCAGCAACGTCCGGAAGCTCCCGGGTCTTGCACAATTCCCACTGCTGAGCCCACCTGACGAGCTGGCGCTGCAGGTATCCGTCAGGTCGGCCAAGATCGGCCAATCCGGCTGCGGGCAGATCCACGCGGTGCAGGGCTGTCAGCGTGTCAATCAGGCTTTGGCTCACGCGGTCCGCGCGCGCGGCCGACAATCGTGCCGTTGCATCCCGACTTGCGTAGACGGTTCCTTCCACGAACCGCATCAGGAGGAATGGCGCGCCCAGCACGTCGGTGTCCTGGCACAGTGCCACAGGTGTCGCGGACGGGAATTCCACTCGAGAAAGGCCGCTCAGGATGCGAAACTCGCGTGCCATGTCATGCGCGGTTGGCATCAAATCCCCCAGCGGAGGTCGGCGCAACGCATAGGTATTCGGGCCCGCCGTCAGGCAGTAGGTCAGATTTGACCGGCCGCCTGTCAGCAGCGTCGCTGCCATCGAGACCGATTCATCACCCAGGAGCCCCTGACCGCGCATCCACCGCTCCAGGGCTGGCAAATCGGGCGAATAGCCGACCGGGAGGGCTGCTGTCATGACGACACTATGCCTCAACGCACTGACCGGGCCGTGATGATTCCTGCCTCGCCTGTGTTGCATCGTGAGGCGGGTCCGCATGAACGCTAGGCTTTCGTAGTACTCAGACGTCAAGAGAACGGGCTCCCGTGACTTTCATTCAAGCGATCATCCTGGGCATCGTTGAAGGACTCACCGAGTTTCTCCCCGTTTCCAGCACTGGTCACCTCACCATCGTGGAACAGCTGATGAAGCTGCCCATCGCGGATGCGGGCATCACCGCGTTCACCGCGGTCATCCAGGTGGGGGCGATCTTGGCGCTGATCTTGTACTTCCGCTCGGACCTGGCCAGACTCCTCTCGGCATGGTTTGCGGGCTTGACCAATCACGATGCCCGCCACAATCCTGATTATCGCCTGACGTGGTACATCGTGTGGGGATCGCTCCCCATCTTGGTGATTGGCTTCATCACCCGTCACCTGGTCGATGGCCCACTGCGCAATCTCTGGATCGTGGTGTTCGCGCTCATCGCCTGGAGCTTCGTCATGATTGCCGCTGAACGCGCATCGGCGCGTGATCGAGGTATCGACGACGTTCGCGTGAAGGACACGTTCATTATCGGTCTGTATCAGTGCATCGCCCTGGTGCCAGGCGTTTCCCGCTCCGGCGCCACGATCAGCGGTGGTCTGTTTCGCAACCTCGATCGTGTCACAGCAACCCGAATCTCCTTCCTGCTGTCGATCCCGGCCATGCTGGCTGCCGGCGGATTTGAGTCACTGACCAAGTTCCATGACATTTCCCATTCGGTGGGCTGGAGCAAGACACTCCTGGCAATGATTATTAGTTTCATCGTGGGATATGCCTGTATCGCTTGGCTGCTGCGCTTAGTCGCTGCTCACAAGATCACGGTATTCGTGTGGTACCGATTCGCTCTGGCGATCGTGGTGGCCGCCCTGCTGGTGACCGGAACCCTGCAAGCCAGTTGACGCGGCAACCAGGTGCACTGCGGAACAGAACTCAGACTGAGTATGCACCAGGTTTCTGGCCTGTGGGCCAGCCTGCGTGTCAAACGGTGCCCTGCTCAGAGAACGCGAGTGACGTTGCGTAGTGCCCGCTTCCACCCCAATGTCTCGAGCTGCGGCCTGGCTCACCTTGGCGGTGTCACTGGTGATATTCGTCCTGTGCTGGATATCCGAGGCGAGCAATACGCTATTGGCGGGTCGGGACCTGTCCATCGCACACTGGTTTGCGGGCCACCGAAAGCACCTGGCATCCCTCAGCCTTGATGCATCGGCACTCACCGCACCGGCGGTCGTGGCTGGAGTTGCGCTCGTGGTGGCGGTCCTCTTGTGGTTCCTGCGCCACCGCCGAGACGCGAGCTTGCTGGCACTTGCCACCCTCAGCGCGGTCGGAGTCACAGAGGTGGCGAAAAAAGTCATCGGTCGCTCACGTCCTGCCGCGCCGATCAATCTTCGTCCAGAAACCGAAGCGTCCTTCCCCTCCGGACACGTGCTGGTGGTTTCCACCGTCGTCTTGGTAGCGGTGTATTTGCTGTGGCCGCATCTGACCAAGGCGTGGCGTGCCTGGTCAGTGGCGCTTGCGACCGTGATCCTTCTCGGCATGGGATTGATTCGTCTGATTCCCGGCCAGCATTGGTTCAGCGATGTGGTGGCCTCATACGCCGTAGCCTGTGCGATCCTGGCATTCGTGGCCTTGGTGGATTCCTACACGCGAAAATCCGCTGTTTCCTAACGGCGCGCAATCTGCACGTCGAGCGGCACCGTTCCCGGATCGACTTGAATCGTGCCGCCATCAACCACGATCTCGGCGCCGTTGACATAACTGGCGTCGGGGCCGACAAGCCACGCCACGGTTCCCGCAACCTCTGAGGACAACCCCGGACGCCGGGCTGGCACGAGCGCGGTGACGTGCTCATATGCCTGATCCACGGTCATTCCCGAGTGCGCGCCGAAATCGTGCATCTCCGCATCACCCATTTCCGTGCGCACCCATCCCGGATGCACGATGTTGGACCGCACCCCGGCAGGTCCTTCATCTATAGCGATGGTGCGGACAAGCATGCTCAGTCCCGCCTTGGACACGGCGTACGCACTGGCTCCGGCCGGAGCTCGCAGCGCCGCGATTGATCCGATCGCCACGAAGCTCCCGCGTGCAGCGCGCACATGAGGGATCGCCTCCTGGGCCAGCAGAAATGCCGCGGTGAGGTTGGTGGCAAGCACCGCATCCCACTGGCTGACTTCTGTCTCCTGCGCACTTCCGCTCGTCATGATCCCTGCATTGGCGATCACCGCATCCAACGCCCCGAAGTGCTCCACCGTGAACTGAATCGCCGCGCGGACTTGCTCACGCTCGGACATGTCCGCGGGGTATGGCGCGATGTTGGGTACGCCTGCGGCGACATTCGCCAGGGCGTCCTGCCTGCGGCCAGTAATCACCACATCCCAGCCATCAGCCGCAAGACGTCTGGCGATTGCGGCGCCAATTCCCGAACCCGCACCGGTAATCAAGGTCACGGACATCAGGTGATCCTTCCTCGAGCACGGCCCAGCGAATGGTCACTGTGCACCGGATTCCGAAACAGCGTGAATGACGGTCAGCTCAACGTCAAGGCTAGTCGCAGGCGGCTTCGGCGCATACCTGCGCCCACATGGCGCTGGCGTGTTGCCCTATTGCCCGCCAGTGACTTCCAGGACCGAGCCTGTGATGAAGCCGGACAGATCACTTGCCAGGAAGAGCACGGCGTTTGCCACGTCAATGGGTTGCCCTGGGCGGCCCAAGGGGATGTCTTCCACCAACCGCGCGAGCGCCTCCGGTGGCATGGCCTGCGTCATCGCAGTGTCGATCATCCCGGGCATGACCGCATTGACTCGACAGCCGCCTCGTGCGAATTCCTTGGCAGCTGCCTTGGTCATCCCGACAATGCCAGCCTTGGCCGCCGAGTAGTTCGTTTGACCGAATAGTCCCACGCGACCCGACAGGGATGAGATGTTGATGATGGATCCTGAGTGGTTCCGCATCACTGGAAACGCTGCCTTCAAACCATTCCATGTTCCGCGCATATGGACAGAGATCACGTCGTCGAATTGCTGCTCAGTCATGTTCTTCAATGACGCGTCGCGAGTAATGCCTGCGTTATTGACCAGGATGTCCAGGCCACCGAGTTCGTCAACGGTGCGTTGTACCGCCTCGGAGACCTGCTCCAATTGACTGACGTCACAGGGCACCCAGCCCGTTTGTCCATCGATCGTCTGACGTGCCAACTGTAAGGCATCGGTGTTCAGGTCGGCCAGCATCACCGCGGCACCGTGCGATGCCAACGTCTGGGCGATGGCCAGGCCAATCCCCTGACCCGCACCGGTCACCAATGCGCGCTTTCCCGTGAGCAATTCCATGATTCTCGTTTCTTAGGGGTGCATCATCGTGCTGGAGTCCTGAGAGCGTACCTGAACGGTGACGGCCGCTGCGACAACTGGCTCTGCCCACTCACAGCATCGGCGCAGGCGGCGGATCAATCGATCTGGGTTCCACCTGTGCGGTAACGGGCTCATTCCCCCGCCAGCTGTCTGCCACGCGCGCAACCACCGGAGCAAGTACCTGGTTAATCCGCTCGCCCAGCGTGGGCATTGATTCAAGTCGTGCCTGTCGAACGCGATCGACGGTCAGGTCTGCCAGCACCTGGCCGTGCGCACGATCAGAGTGCTCAAGGACGGCAACCAGGATCTCTCGGGCCTCGTCAACATCAGAAGCCACGATGTGGAATTGGTTGACGTTTCGCCCACGAGTCAGTGCCACGTACGCCTGCTCGCGAGACCAGGTGTGGTCGATCAGTGCATGTGCGTGATCACCTGTAGCTCCCTGAGCGCCATGCACTGTCACCGCATCGGCGCGGTGGACATGATCTGCCACATAGTTCGCGTCCAACACCTGCTCGATGGCGTGGTTGTTCGCGCGCGCAACGCGAAGGGATCCGTCCTCGTTGATCTGCCGCACAATCCATCGCTGGCGGTTGATGACACCGGCAATGTTGTCGTTCCGTCGCGTTTGCACCAAATCACCGACGCCGATGGTTTCCCGATATCGGCCTATCCCGTCCCGCTCAGCATGCACTTGGCCTGCGGCCGAGCGCTCAGCATGCGCAAATCGGTTGATCGCTACCGCGGTGAGATTGTCGGCGGCCATCACGATGGACTTGTTCCCCGACGCAGCGATCTCAGCCAATGCAACCTGCGCATCTTCTTCGCTGTCATGCAGCACCACGCACCCGGCCTCCAGAACGGCTTGCGCGATCAACTCCACGTCAGTACCCGATCGCCACAATGCGGCGAGATCACCGTGGTTGGGGTCATGAAAGCGCTGCACCTGCCGCAAGTGGATGGCATCTGCCCCCTTCGTCGCCAACGCGAATCCACCCGCGACGCCCACCGGTCCCAGTTGGCGATCATCACCGACCATCACCACTCGTGCTGCGTGCGCGGTGCTTAACTGGACCAATGCCGACATCGTGTGCAGGTCAAGCATTCCCGCCTCATCGACGATGATCGCGGCGTGGGTGAGTTCATCCATGCGCTGAAATTGCTGCGGCTGCTGCCACGCACCGGACGCGTCGTCCAGGGACCACCCCGCGCGGATTAGCAGCGCATGGACGGTACCGGCGAACGTCCAACCGTCCCCTAGCTGCTCCACCGCCACTGCGCTGGGGGCAACTGCCACCGACTTCAAGCCCGCACGATTGCGCGCATCTAACGCTCGACGAAGCGCGGTTGTCTTCCCCGTGCCTGCCGGTCCCTCCACCACGACCGGGAGCCCCAACGCGATCGCTTCCGCGGCCATCAATTGGCCGGGTGACAGTCCTTGGACGTCCAACTCCCGGGCTCCGGCACTGTGTGGTTGAGCGGTCAAACGACTTGCTCCCAAGTGTTCGTGGACCACTTCGGCAGCCTTCATGACTCGGGCACTCACCCAGCCATGGAGCCCGCCAGGCATCTCCACGGCGATGCAGGATGCGCGCACTCGCAGTGCTAGCTGGTCGATCAGGCTGAGCACGTCATCACAGGCACCACCTGCTGCGGCGATTCCCAGTCCGGCCACGATTCGAAGGTCATCATCAGACAGCACTGCGCGTGATTCGGCTTCGGCAATCGCAAGAGTCAAGGCCACGGACACATCGACTTCGGGCACCCGGGTGCCCGATCGACGCTGGGCAAATCGCTCCAGGAGAGCAGCCGCGCCGAGCTCTATGAGCCGGTCTCGAATGTGTGCGCCGGTCAGGAGGGGGACTTCGCCTTTGCGCGGACGCGTTCGTTCCCAGGCCAATTGATCAATGGCACGAAGTTCCTTCGCATTTGGCCGACGCTGATGGTCTGTTCGGAATCGTGTCACCATCTCGGACGTCATCTGGACGATCTGCCGATGTCGTACGGAGAACTCTTGCTCCCATTCGACGGGAATCTCCACAATGGCACCTCCGGCGCCGACAGTGAGGCCTCGCTCGGCGCAGGCGCTGATCCACTGCCGATCAGTGGCAAGGGCGGCTTCAATCGTGGACTGCCAATCACGGACCGCACCAGCCATCGTGCGGCCGGCCAGGGAGTACCACTTCCCATTGACGAATACTTTGGGCCCGACCTGGACATGCAGGTGCTGGTGCGGGTCACCTTCGCGTGAGCCATCGTGGCAAAACACCGCGACTTCCAGCTGCGACACGCTCACAAGTTCAGTGACCCCGCCACGAGTGATCCGCGTGCGAGCCCTTCGGGCGATCATCTGCAATCCGGCCTGAGCTGCTCGCTCCTGCGCTCCGATGAGGGCCAAGGCAAGTTCAGGATCAAGTGCAGCCATGATCGATGCAGACTTCGGCATATTCACCGAGAACTCGTAGCCGCGGACAGCATTGAGATGATCGCCGTTCACCATCGCACGACCACGCTGAGCAGCGGTGAGCGGATCCCGGCCCCCCAGCCAATGGGCATACGCGGTGGCATCCCACGGTCCGTCCAACGTCACCGCTGTCGAGTCGACCAGCCATCGCTGCCCGGCACCGTAGTAGCCGTGGTCAAAACAGCCACGACCATGCTCGCCAAGGAAGTAGTTGACGTAGCCCTTCACAGGTCCACGCATAAATTTCATGCCGCCGCGCGCCATAGTGTCTCCACCGGAACAAAGAGATGGTGTGTCGAGGGAGCGGGCACCACTCGACCACAATCGCGCCGCAGACCGATTGTATGCGTGCTATTGCTGTGGATTTTGGGATTGATTCCGGGTGTGTCTCGTGGCGATTGCTCTCCGTCTGCCTACCGACATCGGGTCGTCACGTTCTCAAATTGATGGCAAGTGCCGGGAACTGTTCTGAAATTTCTTACGTCGTATGCCATGTAAGGCGTCTGGTCAGCGCGTGATGACCGCCGCACACATCGGATTTCACCGGGTGCGCAGGAATGAGACGCTGTGGATGCTCGTTGGCATGCAACGCCAAGTCCGTCAAAGTGGCTGCTGGTCCTTCCACTGAGTGGTATTCCGCTCGGGATTGGATGGGCGCTGGCCTTTCGGGCAAATCCTGCTGACATTCCCACGGCCCACAGCGCGCACATGGTCCTGTTTCACCTGGCGGCTCCAACGATCACCCTGGGCGTCGTGACACTCGGCATATTCATCCGCAGGCGCACTTCGGCACTGCAACCGCGCGCACTTCGACGGCGTTTCCTCAAGGCCAGCGGCTGGATACCGGTTCCCGCGAACAGTCCGATGCACCCACGAGCGGTTCGACGGCGACTGCCCTTCGTACTGCCTGGCAGAGCTCACGCGACGGTCGCTGACGCCGCCGTCACCTTGGGCTCAGACGCGCGTGGACGTGCAGTGATGTTCACCTGTGATGAATCCATGCTGGTTATCGGGCCACCTGGCTCCGGGAAGGACAGACGCGTGGCGATGCCGCTGCTCTCGCAATGGCCAGGCTTCGCGTTGGTGACCTCAACCAAGACCGATCTCCTCGAAGGCACCCGTCATCACCGCATCCACCACGGACCTGTCGCGGTATTCAATCCCGCGCAATTTCCGTTAAGGTTCACCGACGAATTGACGTGGAATCCCATCACTGGGTGCCAGATGAAGGATGTCGCCGCTCGTCGCGCTGCAGCACTGATCGCCGGCGGTCTTCCTTCCCTCACCGAGAAGTTCTGGGCTACCGCTGCCACCCGGATTCTTCGGGCCACACTGCACGCCGCAGCACTGACTCATGGATCGGTGCTCGAGGCGTGCGAAATGGCCACGAGCGTGACCGGCTGGTTATACGCAGCCGGCCGGCTTGCCGCACTGGGCGAGACAACCTGGCACGCGCAACTTCGCGAGGATGCCTCGCTCGATCCGCGCACGTCCAGCTCGATCGTTGCAACCTTGGCCGGGACGCTGATCGGCATTCAACACAGCACGCTGAGCCAGTACCTCACTCCCACGGATCGCTCACTAGACCTGACCGAGTTTCTCCAGCACGCAGGCACGATCTATGCCCTGGCACCTGCCGAGCCTGACTCACACTTGGTGTATCGACCCTGGACCACGCTGCTGGCCAGTGAAGTAGCCGCCTGCCTTCGTGAGCTGGCAGCAGGTTCACGCCTTGTTCCGCCAGCTCTGTTACTGCTCAACGAGGTCGTGCACGTGTGTCCGTTACCGGAACTGCCCGGCCTCTTGGCCGACGGGCGCGGGCACAACATCGCAACGGTCGCCATCGTGCAAGATCCCGCTCAGTTGGCAACTCGATACAGCCCTGATGAAGCCCGAGCCATCATGGC
>CAIKZY010000169.1 GCA_903832025.1 uncultured Actinomycetes bacterium | reverse complement strand
GTAATGCTCGGCGCGCCAGGTGGTGATCTCGCATTCAGCGCCGTCGATGCGCGCTCCAATGGTGCCGAATCGGATCCCCACATCCCAGGTGGCCTGAGCCACCGGGGACACGATCTGCAGAATCTGCTCCGGCCGGGCGCTGGTAGTGAAATCCCAGTCGGTGGCCGTGGTCTTGCCCAATAGTGCATCACGAACCGGGCCACCGACCAGCGCGATCTGATGCCCGGCCGCGGCAAACACCTCGGCCAATGTCGTCAGCAGGGGCGAAGCTGCCGCCAATGAGGGCAGCGTGGTGATCACCGGGCTGGAGGACACCTGCGCAGCGTAGTCACTTCGACCTCGGGCACGAGCACAGCAGCGACCATGCCGCCGAGCACGGTGTGGCGCCATCAACGCCCTTGGACTGGTCATGGACGATACTGGGCGCTGGCTGAGCATCGGACTTCGTCACGAACCTGCACCGGTGACATGACGTGCTTACTGGCGAAAGGCGTAGATCTTGGACGTTGACGAAGTCGTCGAGGCATTTCGACCCGGTCCTTTCCGCAGGCTCCTGGCAAGAATCGCGCCAGGACTGGCAGCTGACCTTGAATGGACTCGACGCAATCGACTGCGCTCCGATGGCGATTACGCGCTGACCATCGCCGAGCACGCCGCCGCCATGACCGTGCTACCGGAGCAAGTCATGGCGATCCAATCAGCGGCTCTTGCGACCTCGCAGGGCCAGCTACTGGATGTGCTTGACACTACGGCCACGGCGATTCGTGCGGAGTTCTTGACCGCTCAGACGCGTGAAGGCTTTGGGCTTCACCCAACGCAGGGTTGGCTGGAGGTCATGCGCACGTGTTCCTGCGGCACGCCCACGGTGATCTTTCACCTGGTCGATGCCCCGACGAAGAGATCGCGCTCGGGTGGCACCACAACCGGCTGACCATGACCAGCACACCGTTCGAGCGGTCCGATCACCTGCGACGGGCAGAGCCCTGGGACTGCCGGCATCTGGACCGCTCACAGCCATGGCGTACCCACTTTTGGCAGTGATCGGGCCACGCCGCCGGCGCCCGCAGACTGGGTCAGCGCACCAAACAGTCATCCCCATGATCCCCAGACGGCTTGGGTGCGTCCAGCAGGGTGCACCAGGACCGCGACCGAGCGCAGTTATCCTGGAAGCATGGCCAGCATTCGGACGGTGGAGGAGACCTCCGCCGGCGGGCTGGTCATCGACCGATCCGGTGCCCCACAGGTTGCCCTGATCGGCCGGCGTGACCGGCGGGGCCGCTTGATCTGGTCAATGCCCAAAGGCCATGTGGAGCCCGGGGAGACCCTCACTGAGGCTGCGCTGCGTGAAGTCAAGGAAGAGACCGGCGTGACCGGTGCCGTCCTGGCACCGCTGGGCGTGATCGACTTCTGGTTCACCGCCGAGCACCACAAGATCCACAAGACCGTGCATCATTTCCTGATCGACGCGCACAGCACCGAGCTCTCTGACGCCGACAGTGAGGTGGAAAAGGTCGCCTGGATCCCACTGGAGCAGGTTGCCCGGCGACTTCGCTACGCCGACGAGCGGCGCCTCATCGAGCTCGTGCCGGACCTGCTGCGACAACTATGAGCCCGGTGCCGCGCACGCGTGACCGCCGATCTTCGCGCCGACTCCGCACGAACTCCCCGGACGGTTGGCTCCCAGCGGCCCGGCGGCTGATCGCCGCGACGCTCATGGCAGCTCTTGCCCTGGTCGGGCAGGCAATCGTGCCGCAGCGATCGCCCAGGCCGCCGACAGCGCATCTCCCTCGGCGGCAGCCATGGTTCCCAGGACGGCGACAGGACAGCCGGTCGTGCAGGTCATCATCGACAAGTTCACTCCGGTATTGCCTCAGCGCGGGGACACCATCACCATGCACGGGCGACTGATCAACACCAGCAGTGTTGACCTCACCGGCGTGACGATGTCGGTGAGCCTGGCCAGTACCCCCCTCACCGGTCGCGATCAAGTCAGCCAGGTCAGCACCGATCCGTCAGCGCCACTGCCGGCAGCGCCCCTGTTCGGTGCCTCGGCATTGATCAACGCCCGCACCCAGTCGACAACGACCATTGGGGCCGGTGGTGAGGGGTCGTTCACCATCACGATGACCGGCAGGCAATTGCCCATCACCGAAGCCGGTGCGTATCCCATGGCGATCACCGCGCGCGGACTGCGTCAGGGACTGGACAGCACGGGGATTGCACTAGGGAGAACGGCAACCTTCATCACCTGGTATCCCACCGGCACACCAGTCGCTCCGATTCATCCGGTGTGGCTGTGGCCGCTGGTCGATCGACCCGATCGCAATGCCGCAGGCACGTTCATGTCCACCACCACGCCATTGGCCGTCGCGGTCGGAGGTCGGCTGTGGAACCTGGTGACCGTCGGTGCCGCACACCGGTCGGTGGTTTCGTGGATCGCCGATCCTGCATTACTCCAGGCAGTGGCATCCATGCGACATGGATATCGAGTCATCGACCACGGCCAGACCATCGCCGGCGACCAGCAACGGGCAGCGGCGGCCTGGCTGGGCGAGCTCGGAGAGTCATCAACCGAACTTCGTCTGCTCCCATATGCGGACATCGATGCAGCGGCGCTGCAGCACCAACACCTGAGCGCAAACGTGGTTGCGGCACTGACGAATGCATCCGCGATCGCAGCAGCCGCTGCCGTGCCCGGCACTGCTGGGATGTACTGGTCACCATCGCTGCACCTGCCGACCGCCACCGCCAACCTGCTGCAAAGCAGCGGGGTCACCACGGCGGTCATCGGTTCTGCACCAAGCACCGGTGACACAACGATCGATCCGCTGGCTGATATCGGCACGTCGGGAGGGTCGATCACGGCAGTGATCGCCGATGCCCAGCTCAGCGCCGAGGAATCCGTCGACACCCTGGCACCCGGGCGCGCGGTACTTGCGCGTCAGCAGTTGCTCGCCGACACCCTGGTGCTCGCCCAACATGGACACTTTTCCTCGTCAGATCGAACCGTGGTCATTGCCCCGACATCCTTGGTGTGGAATCCGGCGCCTGAGTTCATCGACCCCGTGCTGTGGGCGACTTCGGCTGCGCCGTGGCTGGCCTCCACCAGCCTTGCGCAACTGCTCGGCCAGGTCACCGTGGCCACGCCGCGCATGCGTACCTCAGGACATACCGGGGCTGCTGCAGTGCTTCCGGCATCGCACATGAGCAAGATCGCTGCCAGCCAGCACGCGCTCTCCCCACTGGCGCAGATCCTGGCCAATCCCGCGGCGATCACCCAGCCCTATGTGCAGGCTCTGCTGCGGTCGTCATCGGCGACTTGGGCCGGTGCGCCCATCGCCGGGAACCACCTCGTTGACGCAATTGCCGATGAACTGGCGACATCGACGGCTTCGGTATCGGCACTGTCGGCCACCCATGTGTCCTTCTCCGGGGATTCCGGTCCGGTCCCGATCACCATTGACAACGAGCTCAATCAGCCCGTGACGGTGTCCGTGCGCCTGATCGGGATGCCGACCACTCGCCTGGTCGCCTCGCCCGGGTCGCTAATCACCGTTCCCGCGGGTCATCGGTCATCGGTCACGATCGCCGCCCGGGTGGTCGGCGCCGATCCGGTGCACACACGCGTGGAATTGCTGACGCCAACAGGGCAGGTGTATGCCGACCGCACGGTCATTACCTTGTCCTCTGCCTCCTACGCGCGAGCCGCCGGTTGGGTCGTCCTGGGCGCATTTATTGCCCTGGCCCTGTTCGTGGTCTTCGGAGTGACACGGCGCATCATCAAGGTCCAGCGCGCCACGAGTAGCGACGCGTAGGCAACCATGGGAGCCGTGAGTTCACCAAGCATCGGTCGTGCCAGTGCGGTCATGGCGGCCGGCACGGTCGCCTCCCGCATCACCGGGGTCGGCCGGGACATCACCGCTGCGGCGGCACTGGGCTTCTACCTGGTGTCGGATGCTTTCAATCTCGGAAACTCGCTGCCCACGGTCATCTACATCCTGGTGATCGGCGGGGCACTGAATGCGGTCTTCGTACCGCAACTGGTGCGCCGGATGAAAGAGGATGCCGATGGAGGCCAGGCCTATGCCGATCGCCTGGTGACCTTGGTGGTGTCGTTGCTGCTGGTCTTTTCCATCGCCGCGGTTATTGCCGCTCCACTGATCGTCGACCTGTTCACTCCCAGCAACTATCCACCGCACGAGTGGATGCTGGCGGTGGCATTTGCCCGGCTGTGCCTGCCGCAGATCATGTTCTACGGCATTTACACGGTGCTATCGCAGGTGCTCAATGCGCGCGGGCATTTCGGGGCACCGATGTTCGCACCGATTGCGAACAACATCGTGTCCATCGCCACCTTCGTGCTGTTCATCGTGGTGGCAGGAACCTCGGTTGCTCAGCATTCGGACCTGTCGTCCTCGCAGGTGCTCCTGCTGGGTATCGGGACCACGCTGGGAGTCATCGCGCAGGCGCTGATCCTCATTCCCGTGCTGTGGCGAACCGGCTACCGCTGGCGATTGCGCTTTGACTTTCGCAATGCGGGCCTGGGAAAGGCCGGTTCCCTTGCGGCCTGGACCATCGGCCTGGTCGTGGTCAATCAGGTCGCCAACGTCGTCATCACCCGACTGGCCGCGCGGGCCAACGTCAACGCATCGGCATCAGGTCATGTGGCCGCGGGGCTGACGACCTACTCCGAGGCGCGACTGGTCTTCATCCTGCCGCACTCGGTGATCACGGTTTCCATCATCACCGCGCTGCTCCCGGCACTGTCACGCGTGGCACACTCCGGTGACCTGGCCAAGGTCGGCCGGGATATCGGGGGTGCCATGCGCACCGTGGCGGCGCTGATCATTCCCATTGCCGCGATCTTCGTGGTGGTGGGGACCGGTGTTGCCGTCCTGCTGTTCGGATACGGGGCAGCCACCCCGGCCCAGGCGTCAGTGATGGGCCAGATCGTGTCGGTATTCATGTTCGGCCTCCTGCCATTCACACTGTTCTACGTGTTGCTGCGCGGGTACTACGCACTGGAGGACACCAGAACGCCGTTTTGGATCACCGTGGGCTTCAACGCCCTGTGGCTGGCGATCGCGCTACCGCTGTTCAATGCTGCGGCAGCTGGTGGCTTTCAGGTCGCCTCACTGGCTGCCAGTTATGGCCTGTCCTACTGGTTCGCATTCATCGTTGCCTGGTTCGTGCTGCACAGGCGACTTGGCTCACTGGATACCGGTGCCACGGTGAAAACACTGATCAAGCTCGTCGCGGCAGGTCTGCTGTCACTGGCGGGCATGCTCGCGGTCTACGCCGCGGTGCGAGCGCATATCGGGGACATCGCCGGTGCCCGCAAGATTGCCATCGCCGAGGACGTCATCGTGGTGTCTGCGACCGGTGTGGCCATCTATCTCACCGCCGCGTGGGTGCTGCGCATCCGCGAGGTCGGCATGGCCATGGCCATGGTCCGCGGAAGGCTACGTCGATGAGCCTGGATGAGGCCGAGGCAATCGGCCGGTACACCTTGGTGGCCAAACTCGCTTCGGACGTCGCCGATCCAGCCGTGACAACCTGGCACGCCCATGACACCGCATTGGATCGGCAAGTCATGCTTCGATTGCTGCAGGCAAACGACCCACGCGCGGCAGCATTCCTGGGCGCGGCACAGGCTGCCGCCCGAGTGGAAGATCGACGGCTGGTGCGCGTGCTGGACATCTTCTCCACCACGCATGCCGGGATTGATTACGTTGCCGTGGTCAGCGAGTGGGCCGGCGGAAGGTCCCTGGCACAGTTGCTCACCAGTTCCGGCCCAATCGGTGCCGACGAAGCACTACAGATCACCGCCGAGGTCGCGGCCGCGGTCAGTGCCGGACTACCGCGCAAGGTGCCCCATGGACGATTGCGTGCCAATTCGGTCTTCGTGACCGACGCCGGCGAGGTTCGGGTACGCGGGATGGCGACCGAGGCGGCACTGTGGGGTCCAGTCGATCCGCAGATCGTCGGGTTTGATGCCGACGTCGATGCCTGCGGATCCATCGCCTACCTGCTGGTGACCGGCACCTGGCCCGGACCCAGGCCAGGCTTGCTGCCGCTGGCAGTGCGCCAGGGGCAGTGGGTGCTGCCGCCATCACAGGTGCGCGCGGGCTTGCCACGCAGCATCGACGAACTCGTCGGTCGCAGTGCAGCAGCAGCGAGGCGGCCTCGGGGGACCACGAAGCTGCGCGATACCGCGGCAATGACCAATGCGATCGAGCAGATTCAGTTGCAGGCTCCGCAACGCATCGACACCTCACGGCCGCGCAGTCCCCGGGCACGCACCTGGACGATCGCAGGGACCATTGTGGTGATCGCGCTGCTCGCGGTCGTGGGCGTTCGCCTGGTGTTCGCCGGTGCTGCGCCTCTGCAGCCCAGCGGCCGCAGCGTAGATGCCGCCGTACTGACGAGCACAGCGGCTCCGTCAGCATCGACATCATCGGTGCCCATCACATTGGGACCGATACCGATCGTTGCCGCGCATAGTTATAACCCGTTCACCGTGCCCGTACCGTCGGCATCCGGGGCCAGTACTTCACCGGTCGCTCCAGCAACCGGTGAAGTGATCGGGACTGAGAATGACTATTCAGCCGGCAGGGCCATCGACACCAATCCGTACTCCGGATGGCAGACGAACAGCTATGCCACCGCAAATTTGAACGGCAAGCCCGGTGTGGGGTTGGTGCTGGACCTGGGGCAACCGCGACACGTCCAGCAGGTGACACTGGACTTCCTGGGCACCGGAACCAACGCTGACATCAAGGTATCCGACGACATTCAGCCAGATCCGGCACTGTGGACCACGCTGGCATCGGTGACCGGTGCACCGCAACACATTGACGTGCGAGGGCCTCGGCCGGTCACCGGCAGATACGTCCTCATCTGGTTAACGCGATTGCCGCAGACCGCCGGCGGCTCCTACCGCGGCGGCGTGCAGACCGTCCAGGTCACGAGCTAATCCCACGGCTTCATTCAGGCTCACGACACCTGCGTCAGCCGAAGCACCAACGGTGATTCGGTTGGCGAAATCCGGGTATGAACGCCACCGCTGGCCTGGTTCGGCGCGTAGGCTTCCACGGTGACCAGCGCACCGTCGGCTCCTGCGGACCAGCGCGCCGATGCCCAATTGCTTGCCGATCACGTTGCCGGCGATCCGCTGGCCTTCGAAGTGCTCATTGCCCGGCACAAGGATCGGCTGTGGGCGGTGGCCCTGCGCCAGACGGGCAATCCGGAGACCGCAGCCGACGCCCTTCAGGACGCACTGATCAGTGCCTACCGCCGAGCCGGGAGCTTTCGTGGTGAATCGCAAGTCACCACCTGGCTGCATCGCATCGTGGTCAATGCGTGCCTGGATGCCCATCGCAAGACGGCGAACCGCCCGACCGTGCCACTTCCCGATGACACTGATCGGATTGGTTCCATCAGTGATTCCGCGGACATGATCGCGTTGCGCATGGACTTGGCGGAGGCGCTGGCACAGTTGCCACCAGATCAACGACAAGCCGTAGGACTGGTCGACGTCGAGGGCTGGAGCATTGAGGAGGCGGCGCAGATCGTCGGCGTTCCGCCTGGCACGATCAAGAGCCGCTGCTTTCGCGGGCGAGCACGCTTGGCGAAATCACTGGCCCATCTGCGGAACCAGGACCAGGCCTCAGACGTCCCATCACTACCGGCAACCGCGAAGGAGCGGCGCCAAGAGGCCCAACAGCCCAGCGGTGAACCAGATACCACGACTGAAGGGGTCAATGGCGTATGAGCGATGAGCCAAGCACTCCCGGTGAGCTGGAGCCGGTGAGTCCGCCGGTGGATCTTGGTGCCGCCGCAGCCGACCAAGCGTGGGTCCGCGGCCTTGTGCAGCATTACGTGGTCAGCGATGAGGCGCTCACCGACACGACACGGCCCGAGCCAGCCGGCATGCCTGATCACGTGTGGGCGCGGATGCAGCAGGTGATCGGCGAGCAGACTGTCCTGGGTGCACCACGAGGCGTGGAAGGCGCCGGCCATCGCATTGGGCGCTCATGGTGGGGTGGCGGGATTGCCGCCGCCATCGTGCTCATTGGGGCTGTAGGCATCGGCGCGGCGAGCCTGAGCTCATCGAGCAGTACCCCGATTGCGGCAGGTCCAACACGCGCTCCACAGGCCCATGCGCACGAAACGACTGCCGGGCTAGCCGGCCCCGCGTCGGGAGTCGGTGCATTCACCGCCAATCCCGCCGGGCAGTTGATGGCCAGCGGCACCGACTACCAGGCACCGACTTTGGACCAGCAGCTGGTCTCCACCGTCAAGCGTGCGCTGGGAATTGCCCACGCCAGTCAGGTTGGCGCCCTGTCACCGGCCCCACGCCTGAACGACACCATGTCTGCATCGGCCCAGTCGACATCCCCGGCATCAACCGGCTCGTCCCGGGCTTCGGTCGCGCAATCAGGAGTGGCCGCACTCCCAGCAGCATCCGGTTTTGGCACCACCGCGTTCACCAGCACCCCAACGGCGATGCAGACCTGTCTGGACGCCATCACCCACGCCACCGGCGATCGCGCGTTGCTCATCGACCTGGCACGCTGGAACGGGCAGGCCGCTGCCGTGCTGCTGGTGCCGACCTGGCAGCAGCACATTGGTGCATCTGCGCAGCCGACAGCGCAGATCACCACCGGGGCCGGGGTACTGGACGTGTGGGTTGTCGATACCGGCTGCACGCCTATGAGCACCACTTCTGAGTCCATCATCTGGACGTGGTAGCCAGGACAGCCCCGCCGCTGCTCCAGAGCCGGTGCGCGGCACGCGGATAGAATGGGATCTCGATGCCCATGTGCTGGCATCAATGACACACGGCAGCCGACGCGGGTGCCTGGGAATAGGGACAACGTGGACAACATCAGCAACGTCATCATCATTGGTTCAGGACCTGCTGGATACACCGCTGCTATCTATGCTGCCCGGGCTCAGCTTGCCCCGGTGCTCTTCGAGGGAGCAGTCACCGCCGGCGGAGCATTGATGAACACCACTGAGGTCGAGAACTTCCCCGGTTTCACCGACGGCATCATGGGCCCGGCCCTGATGGAGAATATGCGCGGCCAGGCCGAACGCTTCGGTGCGCAACTGATCACCGATGACGTGGTCACCGCGGACCTGACTGGTGACATCAAGACCGTCGTCGACGGAACAGGGCGTACCTGGGCAGCGCGCTCGGTCATCTTGGCGATGGGCTCGGGCTATCGCGAGCTGGGCCTGGACAATGAGAAGCGACTGAGCGGCCACGGAGTGTCCTGGTGTGCCACATGCGATGGCTTCTTCTTCCGTGATCAGGACATTGCCGTGGTCGGCGGCGGCGACTCGGCACTGGAGGAGGCCACCTTCCTGACGCGGTTCGCCAAGTCCGTCACGCTGGTGCACCGGCGCGATGCACTGCGCGGCTCAAAGATCATGCAGGAGCGCGCCCTGACCAACGAGAAGATGAAGTTCGCCTGGAACTCCCAGGTGGTCGACATCCTCGGAGAGCAGAAGGTATCCGGACTTGTCCTGCAGGACACCGTGACCGGCGACCGCCGCGAACTGCCAGTGACCGGCCTGTTCATCGCGATCGGCCATGATCCCCGCTCCGCCCTAGTCGCCGGACAAGTCGACCGTGACACTGAGGGCTACGTCACGGTGGTCGATCGGTCCTCGCGCACCAATCTTTCTGGGGTATTTGCCTGCGGTGATCTGGTTGACCACACCTACCGTCAGGCGATCACCGCGGCCGGTTCGGGCTGTGCCGCTGCGCTGGACGCCGAGCGATTCCTGGCCGGCCACTGACCCGGCCGTTCCCTCGCGGGCACCTGCCCACGTAGGCTGATATCCCCGACATCAAGGAGCATTCCGTGGGAGCAACCAAGAAGGTCACCGACGCCAGTTTCGCCGACGATGTGCTGCAATCCAGCAAACCAGTCGTGGTGGACTTCTGGGCTGAGTGGTGCGGTCCGTGCAAGATGATCGCCCCGATCCTGGAAGAGATCGCCGCGGATCACGACTCCATCACCATCGCCAAGATGAACGTCGACGAGAATCCGGCCACACCGGCCAGTTTCGGGATCACGTCCATCCCGACCTTGCACGTGTTCTCCGGTGGGCAAATCGTGAAGTCGATCATCGGTGCCAAGCCCAAGGCGGCGCTGCTGGCGGACCTGGCACCGTACCTGTAGTGCTGCTGCGCCTTGGATCTTCCGGGGCGGCCGTGGCGGAGGTGCGCGCGCGGCTTGCGCACCTGGGGTTGATCGATGAAACCGCGGCGTCCGACGTGTTCGACGCTGACCTGGACGTGGCGGTTCGCACCTTCCAGCAAGAGCGCGGACTGACATGCGACGGCCTGGTAGGACCTGACACCTTCCGCCAATTGGATGAGGCTCGATGGCACCTTGCTGATCGGGTGCTGCAGTTCGTCCCCGGGCACATGATGCGCGGTGACGACGTCGCCGACCTGCAACGTCGGCTGAATCAACTGGGCTTTGACTCAGGCCGCGCTGATGGTGTGTTCGGTCCGAACACCGACAGTGCTGTGCGGGAGTTCCAGCGTGGCGTTGGTGTCAACCCTGATGGCATCTGCGGCCCGGATACCTATCGCGCTTTCGAGCGCCTGGTCCGCGCGGTGTCCGGGGGCAATTCCTCCGTGCTGCGAGAGCACGTCACGATGGCCAGCATGCGCACCGGCGTGGCCGACAAAGTGGTGGTCATCGACGTCGGCACCGCATGGTTCGGACTGTCACGATCAATCGCGGTACGTGTTGAAGGCCGACTGGGGGCCTTGGGGACACAGGTCCTGCTGACATCCGGCGACACCGGTGATCACCACGATGGGTCCAGTGAGCAAGCGCGGGCCGAATTCGCCAATCGCACTGACGCTGACGTGGTGGTCTCACTCGGGGTGGAACACAGTTCCTCGGAAAAGGTGCAGGGAATCGCCGCGTTCTATTACGGAGATCCCCTGGGCGGTCCGCACTCGGTCAATGGCCGCATCCTGGCCGAGTTGCTCAGCGAGGAACTCGTGACTCGGACCGGGATGCTGGATTGTCGCACCCACCCGCGGACCTGGGACCTGCTGCGCGGAACCCGCATGCCGGCAGTTCGAATTGACCTGGGCTACGCGACCAATCCTGACGACGCGCTGATCCTTGCCGATCCGCGCACCGCTGATGTGATGGCCGAGGCCATTGCCCGGGCGGTAACCCGATTCTGCGCACCGGATCAGGCCCGATAACTCCCGAACGACGCCACTAGCTGCCGATCACTTGGCTCGCACGCCTGCGAAGATCGGTTTCCCGATTGCCTCGCCACGTCACCGACCCGTCACCACAGGCGCTTGTTGGGTCGCAGCAGGCCCCCGATAAATCCGGTGAGCACCCCAAGGCCGAGCAGCAGGGCCCCCCAGCCGAGCGCCTTGCGCATCCAGACCTCCCCTGCGTCCTGCACCCGCACTTTCGACCATGGCCGCCGATAGCCCTATCGTAGGTGGTTATGACTGGCACGCGACTGGATCCCTGGGTGGATTCCTATGCTGCGCGCACCCAGGGCATGACCGCCTCGGAAATCCGCGCACTGTTCGCCGTGGCCTCTCGCCCGGAGGTGGTGTCGCTGGCCGGCGGCATGCCATTTGTCCAGGCACTGCCCATGGAACAGATCGCCGCCACGGTTTCCCGCCTGCTGACTGAGCGTGGGGCGACCGCACTGCAGTACGGATCCGGCCAGGGCGATGTGGTGCTGCGCGAGCAGATCTTGCAGGTCATGGCCGACGTCAAGGTCAACGCACACCCCGATGACATCGTGGTGACGACCGGTTCGCAGATGGCCCTGGACCTGGTGACACGGGTGTTCTGCGATCCCGGTGATGTCGTCCTGGTCGAGGCTCCCAGTTATGTGGGTGCCCTCGGGGTGTTTCGGGCCTATCAAGCCGATGTGGTGCACGTTGCCATGGACGATCAGGGGCTCAATCCGGTCGCTTTGGCCGAGGCCATTGCCGCTGTGCGATCCTCAGGTCGAACACCGAAGATGATTTATACGATTCCCTCCTTTCACAACCCGGCCGGGGTGACACAGGGACCGGAGCGACGCACGGAGATCCTGACCATCGCCCAGCGCGAGGGCATCTTGCTGCTGGAGGACGATCCGTATGGCCTGCTGGGCTTTGACGGGGAGCCGCCGCGCGCCATTCGGGCCGACGATGACCAGGGCGTGATTTACCTGGGCTCGTTCTCCAAGACGATCGCCTCCGGTCTTCGTGTGGGTTGGGCGGTGGCACCGCATGGTGTGCGCGAGAAACTCGTGCTGGCCGCGGAATCGGCAGTGCTGTGTCCGTCCAATTTCGCACAGATGACCGTGTCGGACTATCTGGCCACGCAGCCCTGGCGCGAGCAGATCAAGGTATTTCGCGAGCTATATCGCGACCGGCGCGACGCGCTGCTCGGCGCGATGGATCAGTTGATGCCCGCCGGCACGACGTGGACCGTGCCTGCCGGTGGTTTCTATTCCTGGATCACCTTGCCGCAGGGTTTGGACTCCAAGGCCATGCTGCCACGAGCGATCGCCGCGCTCGTGGCCTACGTTCCGGGAACAGGGTTCTTTGTTGATGGGCAAGGCCGCCAGCAGTTGCGGTTGAGTTACTGCTATCCAGACACCGATCGGATCCGCGAGGGCGTGCGGCGACTGGCCGCTGTGATTGAGTCCGAACTGGATCTGGCCCATACCTTTGGCACCACCCACGCACTGGCTGACTCAATCGGCCAGGTCAATCCCGCGCCGGACATCGCCTAATCGCGTTCAGCCCAACAGGAAGAAGTCCCGTGAGTCTTAGCGTCGTAGTGCTGGCCGGCGGCTTGTCAGCCGAACGCGATGTGTCCCTGCGCTCTGGCAGACGGGTGGCTGAAGCACTTCGTGCGGTGGCGCCGGACTTTGAGGTCATCGAGTCCGACCTGGACGGGCGGCTCCTGCAGCAGTTCGCTGACCAGGCTCCGGACTGCGTGATCCCGTTGTTGCATGGCGCAGCCGGTGAAGATGGAGCGCTGCGCGATGTGCTGGATTGTGCCGGCATCACCTTCGTTGGTGCCAGCGGCGAGGCTGCTCGACTGGCATTCGACAAGCCCGTGGCCAAGACATTGGTCGCCAGTGCCGGTATTGCTACTCCCGCATCGGTCGCGCTGCCCCACTCAATGTTTCGCGAACTCGGCGCAGCAGCAGTGCTGGATGTGATTGCCGAGCACCTGGGATTCCCGCTCATCGTCAAACCAACGAAGGGGGGCTCGGCGCTCGGTGCGTCTATCGTGCACAACGCCGAGGAGTTTCCTGCGGCCATGGTTGGTGCATTCGCCTACTGTGACGTGGCGTTGATGGAACGTGCCGTCATCGGGACCGAGGTGTCGATCTCGGTGATTGATACCGTCGATGGCCCGATTGCCTTGCCGAGTGTGCAGATCAACGCACCCGGTGGCATGTATGACTACAACGCTCGATACACCGCCGGCACGACCGAGTTCTTCGTTCCCGCACGCATCGACACCGACCTGTCGGAAGCTGCAAGCGCCGTGGCCATCACTGCGCACGTGAGTTTGGGCCTGCGGCATTGGTCGCGTACGGACATGATCATCGACGCCGACGGGGTGTGCTGGTTCCTGGAGACCAATGTGGCACCGGGCATGACCGAGACTTCGCTGTTCCCGCAATCCCTTGCGGCATCTGGGTTTTCCCTCGGTGAGGTCGCCGCCGACTTGGTGCGGCTGGCGGTCTCGGGCCGCTGATCGCACGACAGTCCATGCTGACGAGCTCACACGTGCGTCCATGCAGCCGCACCATCATCCGTCGTGCGTGTGGCAGATCGAACGCGTGACCAGGGCGAATTGCGCAGTGGCTGGCATGGCCTGTACGTGAGCGCTGTGCGTAAGCATGGCTTGCGCACACAGCCTCACGTCGTTCAGCGACGATCGATGGTATTGGCCAGACGGCGCAAATCGTCGGCGTCAGCGAATTCGATCACGAGCTTGCCGCGAGCGTTGGACCTGCGCATCCCGTCAATGCCAACACGTGTGTCGAGCACATCGGCTAGTCGTCGGGTGATGTCATCGACCAGATCCGTGAGTTGATCACTGCGTCCACCGGTTGCTGCCCGGGACTTCTTCTTCGCAGTCGCGCCGGTATCACCGAGCACGATGAGCTCTTCGACTGATCGCACGCTCAGTCCCTCAGCCACGATGCGCGTGGCCATGCGCTCGATCGCATCGTCGTCGCTCAGGCTAAGCAGCGCTCGCGCGTGGCCGGCTGATAGCACCCCTACTGCCACACGACGTTGCACGTCCGGTGGCAGTCGCAGCAGTCGCAAGGTGTTCGACACCTGTGGTCGCGATCGTCCGATCCGGGACGCGAGCACTTCCTGCGTGCACCCGAAGTCAGCCAGCAGCTGGGCGTAGGCAGCGGCTTCTTCAAGCGGATTGAGATTGGCGCGATGCAGGTTCTCCAGCAATGCATCGCGCAGCAAGTCATCATCGTCGGTGGCGCGAATGATGGCCGGGATGACATCCCACCCAGCCGCCGTGGCTGCGCGGAGGCGACGTTCGCCGGCAACGAGCTCGTATGCGCCATCGACCGGTCGCACCACGATCGGCTGCAGCAGTCCAACCGTCTGCAGCGAGTGAATCAATTCCGCCAGTGGCTCCTCCTCGAACACCGTCCTGGGCTGGCGAGGATTCGCCGTGATCTGGGTGATCGCCAGCTCGGCATACGCCGCTGCCGGTTGAGCGGCATCCATGGCGCCGTGGCTCACGGGTGCTGCTGCGGAGGCGGCTGCGACGTCGCGACGTGGGGCCGCTGTAGATGTGGGTGTTGACGCCGTTGTGCCCGCGGAGGGAATGAGGGCGCCCAGGCCTTTGCCCAGCCCGCGCTTGGGTGCTGTGGATGCCATGGGGATAACCTCCGAGGTTTTCGCTGAAATGATCCGTTATGTACCTATTGGGTTGTTATGTCTGTGGAAAACCTGGTGGTAGCAGTTGGGCAAACTGCGCAGCTGCCTGTCGATACGTCAACGCACCGGCGCTGGACGGCTCATACGTCAGCACGGTCTGCCCGTAACTGGGCGCTTCGGAGATGCGGACATTGCGCGGAATGATCGTGTCCAGGACCTGTCCACCGAAATGAGTTCGGACCTCTTCGGCAACCTGGGCCGCCAGACGAGTACGTCCGTCATACATCGTGAGCAAAATGGCCGATACCGCCAGGGTTGGATTCAGGTGCTCGGCCACCATCTGAATGGTGTGCAGCAGCTGTGACAGACCTTCCAGGGCGTAGTACTCGCACTGGATGGGCAACAGCACCTCGCCTGCCGCCGACAGGCCATTGATCGTGAGTAGCCCGAGTGAGGGTGGGCAATCGATGAGCACGAAGTCCACGGGGTCACCGGCTGCCGTGCAGGAGGCAAGGAAGGCATCGATGGCGCTCCGCAGGCGATATTCGCGCTCGGTGACTGCAACGAGCTCCACCTCGGCACCGGCCAGATCCACGGTCGCCGGGCAGCATTCCAGCCTCGCGATATCCGGACAGGGCTGAATCGCGTCAGCCAGTGGGAGGTCCTCCAAGAGGACCTCGTAGATGCTGGGCGTTCCCGCCTGGTGGGCAATTCCCAAAGCCGTTGACGCATTGCCCTGCGGATCGAGGTCGATGACCAGGATGCGAAAGCCAGCCTGTGCCAGCGCCGCTGCCATGTTGACCGTTGTGGTGGTCTTGCCAACACCACCCTTTTGGTTCGAGACCGTCACGATGCGCGTCATGTTGGCCAGCCCAGACCGGACGGTGACGATGTTTCACGTGAAACATCCGGGTCTGCCGGCCAGCCCAGGCCGGAGGGAGCCATCAATGTTTCACGTGAAACATCTGTGGATTGCGCGGACGCTGGCGACTGGGGCACGCGGCTATTGTGCCGCACCCACCACAGCGGTGACCACGGTGGTCGGCACTTCCAGCGTCTGCTGCCCGCAGGTGACCAGATGCAGGTCAAGCACGCCCAAGGACTTGGCGATGGCCGTAGCCGCGACAATCTCAGTATCGGCGCTGGCACCCTTGAGCAGCACCAACTTCCCACCAGGTCGCACCAGGGGAGCGGTCCACGGAAGCAGCTTTTCCAATGCGGCCACCGCTCGTGCCGTGACCACGTCGAAGCCGTGGGCGCCCGCACGAATGATGTCCTCTGCGCGACCTCGCACGACGGTGACCTGGGTATCCAGGCCGAGTTCAGCCACGGTGTCCGACAAGAAGGTTGCTCTGCGTAGGAGCGGCTCGATGAGGGTCAGGTGCACATCGGGGCGGATGATCGCCCAGACCAGGCCCGGGAGTCCTGCCCCGGACCCAACGTCTGCCACGGATACTGCGTGCGGGATCAATCCGAGCTCGGGCTCGGCAACCACCGCGCAGTTGAGGAGGTGACGCTCCCAAAGCCGAGGGACTTCACGTGGCCCGATCAGGCCGTACTGGACTCCATTGGTTTCCAAGATTCCTGCGTACGCCTGCAACTGGCTGGCGGCCGGTTCCATCCACGCGGGAATGGTTTGAAGATGTTTCACGTGAAACGTCCGGTCAGCTGACCCGAATCACCACGCGACGGTTGGGCTCTTCGCCATCGGATTCACTGACCAATCCGGCTGCAGCCACGACGTCATGGACGACCTTGCGCTCGAATGGGGTCATCGGATCCATGGACACCGGAGCCGCGGTGCGCTGGGCCTCGGCAATGGCCTCGCTCGCGGACTGCTCGAGCTGAGCCTTCCGGTCCGCACGGTACCCGGCCACGTCCAGCATCAAGCGCGAGCGCTCGCCGGTTTCGCGAGCCGCAGCCAGCCGCGTCAGCTCTTGCAGCGCATCCAAGATCTTCCCGTCATTTCCGACTAAATGCCGTAATTCACCCTTGTTGACTTCGACGACGGACACCATGGCCCGATTGCCCTCCACGTCGATGTCGATGTCGCCATCGAGATCAGCGATGTCCAGCAACGCCTCCAGATAGTCAGCGGCTGCATCCCCTTCCTTGTCCAGCAAGGTGGGCTCTGCGGTTTCGTTGCTCACGTGTACTCCGATCACGAGCTCTTGCGCTTGGCGCGCGAGGTCTTCTTCGGCTGGACGCGGGTGGTGGCCTCAGCATCGGCTGCGATATCCACATCGGTGGAGACCGGTGCCTTGGCTGAGTCCTTTGCCGCCTGTCGTGCCAGCTTGGCTTCATGCGCCGGCGTGCCCGGCTGCGGGTTGTTGCGGATGACATAGAACTGCTGGCCCATGGTCCACAGGTTCGTGGTGAACCAATAGACCAGGACGCCGATCGGGAAGTTGATACCGCCGATGGCGAACACCAACGGGAAGACGTACAGCATGATCTTCTGCTGCTTGACCATGGGATTGTCCGGCGCGGAATTCTTCACGATCAACTGACGCTGGGTGGTGAAGGTCGTGATCGTCATCACGATGATCAGCAGGATGGACAGCACATGCGTGGCAGTGGGATTCGGGGTCTGTGCGGCGTCCTTGAACGTGCCATAGATCGGCACTCCGAAGATCTGCGCATCGTGCGCCTGCTGGGCCAGTCCGGCGTACTTCGCCCAGGTGAACACACCGACCGGCTGCATCTTGGCAATGCCCTGCAACACACCGAATAGGGCGAAAAAGATGGGCGCCTGCAACAGGATTGGCAAGCAGGATGCAAGAGGGTTTGTACCGGTCTCCCGATACAGCTTCATCATCTCCTGCGACTGCATTTCCTTGTCGCCCTTGTACTTGCGCTGAATCTCCTTGATCTGCGGCTGGATCAATTGCAGATTGCGCTGTGACTTGATCTGCTTGACGAACAACGGGATCAATGCAATGCGAATGACGATGACCAGACCCATGATGGCCGCGACCAGCAAGCCGAATCCCCAGATGAGCCAGTTCACCGGCACGTCCAGCGCCAGCAAGCCCGAGTAGATCGAAACCATGGCGAGCACGCTCAGATTTTCATTGAACCCCTGCACGGCGATGGAGCGACCGGCGCTCAGCACGCGACAGCCACGGTCTTGCAGCAAGGCATTCATGGGCACCACGAAAAAGCCCGCGCTCGCGCCGATCAGGATCAGCAGCGGCACCGCCCAACCCAG
>CAIKZY010000168.1 GCA_903832025.1 uncultured Actinomycetes bacterium | reverse complement strand
TGCGCGAGCAGGCAATCGCTGAAGGCAAGGACCCCCTCGTCGCAGTTATGGGAGGCTGACATGGGTAATCCAAAGGGATTCTTGAACAACGATCGGCAATTGCCGACTCGTCGTCCGGTTGAGGTGCGCCTGCAAGATTGGCGAGAGGTCTACAACCCATTCGATCCGGAACTGGTCTCAGTGCAGGCAAGTCGATGCATGGACTGTGGCATCCCGTTCTGCCATAACGGATGCCCTCTGGGCAACTTGATTCCTGAGTGGAACGACTTGGTCTGGCATCAGGATTGGCAGGCCGCTGCAGAGCGCTTGCATGCCACGAATAACTTCCCGGAGTTCACCGGGCGCCTGTGTCCCGCACCATGTGAATCAGCCTGCGTTCTGGGCATCAATCAGGATCCAGTCACGATCAAGCAGGTCGAAGTATCCATCATCGACCGCGCCTGGGATGAGGGCTGGGTGACCCCGGTGGCCCCCGAGCGCCTGAGCGGAAAAACTGTTGCGGTGGTTGGGTCCGGTCCCGCAGGCCTGGCGGCAGCCCAGCAGTTGGCACGGGCAGGGCACACCGTTGCCGTCTACGAGCGCGCCGACCGGATCGGCGGGCTCCTTCGATATGGAATCCCTGAGTTCAAGATGGAGAAAACCCACCTTGATCGCAGGCTCGCTCAGATGGAGGCGGAGGGCGTGAAGTTCCGTCCTGGTGTGGACATCGGCGTGGACATCACCGCAGATGATCTTCGTCGTCGCTATGACGCGGTCGTCCTAGCGATAGGGGCAACGAACTGGAGGGACCTGGACGTTCCTGGACGGTCGCTGAAGGGCATCCATCAAGCCATGGAGTTCTTGCCGTTGGCAAATCGTGTGCAAGAAGGCGATTTCCAAATGTCACCGATCAACGTGGCCGGCAAGCATGTAATCATCATTGGTGGTGGAGATACAGGAGCCGATTGCCTGGGAACTTCACATCGGCAAGGCGCCGCATCGGTCACTCAGATCGAAATTATGCCAACGCCTTCCCATGAACGGCCGGCTAATCAACCGTGGCCGACGTATCCGATGGTCTATCGCGTATCCAGCGCACACGAAGAAGGCGGCGAACGTCTGTTCGCGGTGTCCACGACGGAGTTCGTCGATGACGGTCAAGGTCGTGTGAGAGCTCTCCGCTTGACCCAGGTGACGATGGAGAACGGACAGTTGGCTGTCGTTGCCGGGTCAGAGACCGAAATACCTGCTGATTATGTCTTCTTGGCCATGGGCTTCGTCGGCCCCGAAGCAAGTTCAGTCAGTGCGCAGCTCGGGGTCACCCTCGATTCCCGCGGCAACATCGTGCGCACGGACGATTATCGGACCAATGTTGATGGCGTTTTCGCGGCCGGAGATGCCGGGCGTGGTCAGTCATTGATCGTCTGGGCCATTGCTGAAGGTCGATCGGCAGCAGCAGCGGTTGACGCCTTCCTGACCGGTGACTCTAACCTGCCTGTTCCGATACCTTCATCTGCGCGTCCGCTCTTCGTGTAATCGTTTACGCAGCCATTGGGTACGCTGGAGACATGCGTCGAGCCAAGATTGTTGCCACGTTGGGTCCAGCGACCAGCACCCTGGAAACTATTCGGGCGCTGATCGATGCTGGAATGGACGTTGCTCGGTTGAACCTGTCCCATGGTTCGCACGAGGTGCACGCGACCATGTATCAAATGGTGCGTCAGGCATCCGATGAATCCGGCCGAAGTGTGGCGATACTTGCTGACCTCCAGGGACCCAAGATTCGACTGGGCAAGTTTGCCGATCGATCGGTCCTGCTCAATGTCGGGGACGAATTCACTGTAACCACCGAAGAAGTTGCTGGAGATGCCAAGCAGGTATCCACCACATACAAGGACTTGCCTTCGGACGTGCAGGCCGGTGACAAGGTCCTGGTCGATGACGGCCGCATCGCCCTGGAAGTTGTGCGCGTCGATGGTCCGCGCGTGGTGACTACCGTGCTTGAAGGCGGTCGGGTGTCAGACAACAAGGGATTCAATCTACCGAGTGCAGCGATGTCCGTGCCGGCGCTGTCGGAAAAGGATCGAGATGACCTGCGCTTTGCGCTGCGTCTGGGTGCGGATTTGATCGCACTTTCATTCGTGCGTAACGCAGCGGACCTGAACGACGTCCACGCCATCATGGACGAAGAAGGTGTGAGACTTCCGGTGCTGGCGAAGGTGGAAAAGCCACAGGCTGTTGAGAATTTGGCAGAGATCGTGGCGGCATTTGACGGTGTCATGGTCGCTCGCGGTGATTTGGGAGTGGAACTGCCCCTTGAGCAGGTCCCGCTCGTGCAAAAGCGAGCCATTCAGATGTGTCGAGAGGCAGCGAAGCCGGTCATCGTGGCCACGCAGATGCTGGACTCGATGATCACCGCGAATCGACCCTCTCGAGCTGAAGCCTCCGATGTGGCCAATGCAGTTCTCGATGGTGCCGATGCATTGATGTTGTCTGGGGAAACCAGTGTGGGCGAGCATCCTGCCTTGGTCATCGAGACCATGGCGCGCATCATCTCCCACGTGGAGGCAGAAGCCCTGGCCACACTTCCGAAGATGGTGTCCACTCGGCCAGGATCCACGGCATGGGCCATCACTCATGCCGCAGTGACAACCGCCACTGAAGTGCAGGCGTCCCACCTGATCGCCTTTACCGAGACAGGGGGCTCAGCCAGATTATTGGCCAGATGGCGCGCGAGCACCCCGCTGTTGGCTTTCACCCCGAATGCACGTGTTCGCAGTCAGCTGTCCCTGGTGTGGGGAGTCGAGACCTTTCTCGTTCCTCAGGTGCATCACACAGACGACATGGTTGTTCAAGTCGATAAGGCGCTACTGGAGATCGGACGCGCCACATTCGGGGTTAAGGTCGTGATCGTTGCCGGAGTGCCACCTGGGGTTCCTGGAACCACTAACGGCATGCGCGTGCACAGAATGGGCACCGGGGGACCGGGTAAAGGTGTGTAGCCTGATCTCAGCCGTCACATTCGTACCATCCACCAGTCGCCAGTGTGCAACCAATCTCCAGGCGATAGACTCTTGGCGTCAGACATCCTTTAAGCCCGTCCAGTGAGGCGGGGAAGGGGGTCCTTGGGTGGATCATGGTCGCGTCGTCATGGACGGCTCCGACATCGCTCGAGCTATTCGGCGGCTGTCACACGAAATCGTGGAAAGCACCAAAGGGTCACAGGACCTAGTTCTCCTGGGTATCCCCACTCGGGGAGTTGAACTCTCTCAGCGCATAGCCGCGGCCATTGAGGAAATCGAATCCCAGGCGGTCAGTCAAGGATCGTTGGACATTACCTTGTATCGAGATGACCTGAGATTGAAACCGGCGCGCGCACTTCTTCCCACGGCAATCCCCGTAGGTGGAATTGAGGACAAGATCGTCGTCCTTGTCGATGACGTCTTATACTCCGGTAGGTCCGTTCGTGCTGCTTTGGACGCGCTCAATGATGTCGGTCGACCTCGTGCAGTTCGCCTAGCAGTCCTCGTGGATCGAGGTCACAGGCAATTGCCCATCCGTCCGGACTTTGTCGGCAAGAACTTGCCGACATCCACACAGCAACTAGTTCGCGTGCACCTTCGAGACACTGACGGAATCGACTCAGTTGTGGTGTCTGAGGAGGTTCGGTGAAGCACCTGCTGAGTACGGCCGACCTTAGCCTTGAGGATGCAGTCCTGATTTTGGACACAGCTGCAGAGATGGCGTTGCTGACCGATCGGGAAGTGAAGAAGCTGCCGACACTGCGGGGACGCACGGTGGTGAATCTCTTCTTTGAGGACTCCACCAGAACTCGCATCTCGTTCGAGGTGGCAGCCAAACGACTATCTGCCGACGTCATCAACTTTGCGGCAAAGGGGTCATCAATATCCAAGGGCGAATCGTTGAAGGACACGGCTCTGACCCTCCAGGCCATGGGCGCTGATGCTGTTGTGGTCCGCCATCCTTCGTCAGGTGCGCCTTATCGATTGGCACATGCAGACTGGATTGACGCGACCGTCATCAATGCCGGTGACGGAACGCATGAACATCCCACCCAGGCCCTACTTGACGCGTATACCCTTCGAGCCCACTTGGCTGGTCCAACAGGTTCCCTTCGAGGAGTGCGCGTCGCGATCGTGGGCGATGTGCTGCACTCACGTGTTGCGAGGTCGAATGTGCATCTGCTTCAGACCTTAGGGGCCAAGGTCACACTGGTTGCTCCTCCAACGTTGCTTCCCATTGGAGTTGAGCAATGGGGATGTGCGGTGAGTTACGACTTTGACGAAGTTCTGGCCGACCAGGATGCGGTCATGATGCTTCGGGTCCAGGGCGAACGCATGAACCAGGCATTTTTTCCGTCGACTTTGGAGTACTCGCGTCTCTACGGACTCGACACACCTCGTATGGCAACTATGGGTACGAACTCGATCGTCTTGCATCCAGGCCCCATGAACCGTGGGATGGAGATCTCCGCAGATGTTGCCGATGATCCACGCTCTCTCATGGTCGAACAGGTGACCAACGGGGTGCATGTCCGGATGGCTGTCCTGTACCTGTTGCTCGGTGGAATGAAGGAGAGCGCGTCATGAGTTTGGTACTGCGCGGGATTCGTCCGTATGGAGATGACGCCGTGGATCTTGTCATCTCGGACGGACTGATCGTTGACATCGTGCCGGTTGGCCAGGGCCAGGGAGACGTGATCGAGGCCGGCGGTCTTGTTGGACTGCCCGGTCTTGTGGATTTGCACACCCATCTGCGTGAGCCAGGTCGCGAGGACGCTGAAACAGTCGAAACGGGCTCCCGCGCTGCTGCCCTTGGTGGCTTCACGTGCATCCACGCGATGGCTAATACGACACCGGTTGCTGACACTGCAGGAGTTGTCGAGCAGGTATGGCGCCTCGGCGAGCGATCGGGCAGAACGCAAGTCCGGCCAGTTGGTGCGGTAACCGTTGGACTTGGGGGTGAGCAACTTGCAGAGATCGGCGCCATGGCCAATTCGGCCGCTCAAGTGCGTGTTTTCAGCGATGACGGAAAGTGTGTGCATGACGCCTCATTGATGAGACGCTCGCTGGAGTACGTCAAGGCGTTCGACGGGGTTATCGCCCAGCATGCTCAGGAGCCTCGACTCACCCAAGATGCTCAGATGAACGAAGGAGCGCTGTCCGGTCAGCTCGGGTTGGCTGGTTGGCCAGCGGTGGCGGAAGAATCGATCATCGCGCGTGACGTGCTCCTGGCGCAGCATGTGGACTCGCGCCTGCACGTTTGCCATGTATCGACCGCTGGGTCGGTTGACGTGATTCGGTGGGCCAAGGGCAGGGGGATCAACGTGACCGCGGAAGTGTGCCCTCATCACCTCATCCTCACGGAGGAGCTGGCCACGACGTACGACCCGATCTACAAGGTCAATCCACCGTTACGTACCGCTTCTGATATCGAAGCGCTGCGCGCTGGCTTGGCGGACGGCACAATCGACGTGATTGCCACAGATCACGCACCGCATCCCCATGAGGACAAGGACTGTGAGTGGGCGGCCGCAGCATTTGGAATGCTTGGCTTGGAGACTGCTCTGTCAATCGTGATCGCGACGATGGTAGAGCCCGGCCTCTTGACCTGGCGTGGTGTCGCCGAGCGAATGTCAAGCGCTCCAGCGCGCATTGGCCGAGTTCGTGAGCAGGGTCACGACTTAGTGGTCGGTGCAGTAGCCAACGTGATCGCGGTGGATCCGTCCGCAGTGCGGTCGATCACTGCTACTGATTTGGCCTCAAAGAGTCGCAACACACCGTACGTCGGCATGCAGCTTCCCGGAATTGTGGAGCATGTCCTGTATGCGGGAAATCCGACCGTGCTCCATCGGCAATTGACGTGGTGATCACGATGAGCAGGGTGGAAATGGAACACTTTGCGCCGTTCACTGCGCAGGGTCACATCACAAATTGGCCTGCGCGAATCGCGTTGGTTCTCATGGTCATCGCGGTGATCGCTGTCGCGGTGTGGGCCATGCGGGCTGGCTGGAAGGCCAGGCAGCGACGGCAGGAACATATTCCTGAGCCTGTTCGCCAGACTCCTGAGGACTTCACAGCGCTTGCAAGTGCAGAGGGTATTTATCTGGGGACATCGATTCACGCAGATTGGCTCGATCGTGTGGCAGTCCACGGTCTTGGAATGCGCGCTCGGGCGTCGATGTCGGTCGGGAATATGGGATTTCACTTCGCCATGACTGGTGCTTCTGATGTCTTTGTCACCACCGAATCAATTCTCTCGGCACGCGTTGACAGTGGAGTTGCGGGGAGTGTCCGCAGTAAGGAGTCAGTCATCGTGGTCACGTGGATGCTGGGGGATTCCACCCTGGACAGCGGGTTTCGTGCGTATGAGGCGCGCGAGCAGTTGGCGCTGATGAGAGCCATCGAAGCACTTGGCATTGCGATGAATGTGAGGACTGCACGATGAAGCGAGGCACTGCCCTGTTGGTTTTGGAGGATGGGCTCATCTTGCGCGGTCAGGCATACGGTGCCATCGGATCATGCTTTGGTGAGGCAGTGTTCTCAACCGGAATGTCGGGCTATCAGGAGACTCTGACCGATCCGTCGTACCGTCGTCAGGTTGTTGTAATGACCGCTCCGCATATCGGCAACACCGGCGTGAATGAGCAGGATGCCGAATCAGATCGAATCTGGGTTGCGGGCTTTGTCGTGCGTGACCCATCTCGAGTCTCGAGTAACTGGAGGGCAACTGCCGATCTTGAGCAGCAGCTGATTGACCAGCAGGTGGTCGGCATCTGCGAAATCGACACTCGCGCGCTCACCCGTCACCTGCGGGAGCGAGGGGCGATGAGAGTCGGCATTTTCTCGGGCTCGGATGCGCAGCGCGAGGACCATGAACTCGTGGCCGCGGTGCTTGCAACCGACTCCATGGATGGCGCCAATCTCACCGCTGAGGTCACCACGAAGGCTCCGTACGTCGTCTCAGCGAAAGGAACTCCGCGCTTCACAGTGGCGGCAATTGACCTGGGGATCAAATCAATGACACCGGTGCGGATGGCTGAGCGTGGAATTGAAGTGCACGTGTTGCCGGCAACGACCACCGCGGAACAAATCGCAGTCATGAATCCTGATGGTGTCTTCTTCTCCAATGGTCCGGGGGATCCGGCAACGGCAGACGATGCCGTGACTCTCATGAAGTCCGTCTTGGCAGCTCGAAGGCCAGTGTTCGGTATCTGTTTCGGCAATCAGATTCTCGGCCGTGCGCTGGGGCTGGGGACGTACAAATTGCGGTATGGCCACCGGGGAATCAACCAACCGGTCATGGACCTTCGGAGTGGAAAGGTCGAAATCACAGCGCATAACCATGGATTTGCAGTCGATGCGCCAAGGTCGGGAATATTTCAGACGCCATTTGGTCGTGCTGAAGTCAGTCACGTCTGTCTCAATGATGACGTGGTTGAGGGCTTGCGCTGCCTGGATGTTCCAGCCTTCAGCGTCCAGTACCACCCGGAAGCGGCTGCAGGCCCACATGATGCCGCCTATCTGTTCGATGAATTCGTAGGACTAATGGAAGGACAGGCCAATGCCTCGGCGTGAGGACATCAAGTCGGTGATGGTGATCGGCTCAGGGCCGATCGTCATCGGGCAGGCGTGCGAATTCGACTATTCCGGTACACAGGCATGCCGCGTCCTTCGTGACGAGGGCCTGCGAGTCATTTTGGTGAATTCGAATCCAGCAACCATCATGACTGACCCAGAGTTTTCGGACGCAACTTACATTGAACCGATCACTCCTGAGTTCGTCGAAAGGATCATCGCCAAGGAGCGCCCAGATGCATTGCTCCCAACGTTGGGCGGCCAGACGGCGTTGAATACCGCTATTGCCTTGCACGCAAATGGCGTTCTGGAAAGATACGAGGTTGAGCTCATTGGTGCAGACGTTGATGCCATTGAGCGTGGTGAGAATCGTGAGAAGTTCCGCGAAATCGTTGCGTCAATCGGTGCCGAATCGGCCCGCTCTGCGATTTGCCATTCTCTGGACGACTGCCTGGACGCCGTCTTGGACTTGGGGTATCCGGTGGTGGTTCGCCCGTCTTTCACGATGGGTGGCGCCGGTTCGGGCATGGCGTACGACGAAGCGGATTTGCGTCGTATTGCCGGTTCGGGACTCCAAGCAAGCCCTACTTCCGAGGTGCTCCTAGAGGAATCGATTCTCGGATGGAAAGAATACGAACTTGAGCTGATGCGGGATAGGAACGACAACGTCGTTGTTGTGTGCTCGATCGAGAATCTCGATCCGATGGGGGTCCACACAGGCGATTCGATCACCGTCGCGCCTTCGCTGACGCTGACCGACCGCGAATTTCAACACATGCGAGATGTGGGTATTGACATCATTCGCGCGGTTGGAGTTGATACCGGTGGATGCAACATCCAGTTCGCAATCAATCCAGAAGACGGTCGACTCATTGTCATCGAGATGAACCCACGTGTGTCGCGATCTTCGGCGTTGGCGTCCAAGGCCACGGGCTTCCCGATCGCAAAGATCGCCGCTCGCCTGGCTATCGGGTACACGTTAGATGAGATTCCCAACGATATTACGGAGAAGACTCCAGCATCCTTTGAACCGACATTGGACTATGTCGTGGTGAAGGTACCAAGATTCGCGTTCGAAAAATTCCCAATGGCTGACTCAACGCTCACGACAACCATGAAGTCCGTTGGGGAAGCGATGGCTATCGGACGAAACTTCACCGAGTCGTTGCAGAAGGCGCTGAGATCCCTTGAACGTCCCGAATCGGTGTTTCGATGGGATGTCAACGTAGACGTCCAGGAATCGTTGCGCCTGATGGCACGACCGCATGATGGACGGCTTTCGCTGGTGCAGCAGGCATTGTGGGCTGGAGCCACTGTTGACCAAGTCCACGCTGCAACGAAGATTGACCCCTGGTTTCTTGATCAAATCTGCCTGATCAACGAAGTGGCGGAAGAAGTCAGCGGCGCTGTTCAGCTAGATGCCGATGTCCTGGCACGCGCCAAGAGACACGGATTCAGCGATAGGCAAATTGCCAGCCTCAGGAATCTGACTGAGATTGAGGTTCGATCCTTGCGCCACGAACTCGATGTGCGCCCTGTGTTTAAGACCGTGGACACGTGTGCAGCCGAATTTGCTGCAACGACGCCATACCACTACTCAACGTACGATCAAGAGACTGAAGTGGTTCCATCTGGCCGACCCAAAGTCATCATCTTGGGGTCTGGACCCAATCGAATAGGTCAGGGCATCGAGTTTGACTATTCATGCGTCCACGCAGCCTTGACGCTTCGTGAAGCTGGTTACGAGACCATCATGATCAACTGCAATCCGGAGACCGTCTCCACAGACTACGACACGTCCGACCGTCTGTATTTCGAGCCGTTGACCCTCGAGGATGTCCTGGAGGTGGTGCATGCGGAGTCAGCGAACGGGGAACTCCTTGGTGTCATCGTTCAGCTTGGCGGACAGACGCCACTGGGACTGGCACAGCCGTTGAAGGACGCTGGCGTTCCCATCATTGGGACTAGTCCAGAATCCATCCACTTAGCAGAAGAACGCGGCGCATTCGGCAAGGTTCTGGCGCAAGCGGGGCTGCCAGCGCCCAGGCACGGCACGGCATATAGCTTTCCGGATGCTCAAGCGATTGCAGCGGAGATCGGCTACCCAGTTCTGGTACGTCCGAGTTACGTGCTCGGCGGTCGTGGGATGGAAATCGTCTACGACGATGGGATGCTCAGTGACTACCTACAACGGGCTACGGAGATCACTCCTGAGCACCCTGTACTTGTCGATCGCTTCCTGGATGACGCCATCGAGATCGACGTTGACGCTCTCTACGACGGTTATGAGTTGTACCTCGGCGGCGTCATGGAGCATATCGAGGAGGCTGGAATCCACTCCGGCGATTCAGCTTGCACGCTGCCGCCGATAACACTGGGAACGAGTGAGATCGAGCGCATTCGGGAGTCAACGCTTGCCATCGCTCAAGGAGTTGGCGTTCGTGGGCTGCTCAACGTGCAGTACGCACTCGCTGGCGACGTGCTGTACGTGCTGGAAGCAAATCCCCGCGCTTCACGGACAGTGCCTTTCGTATCGAAGGCTACGGCCGTTCCAGTCGCCAAAGCGGCGGCGCGAGTAATGGTGGGTCAGACGATTGCCGACTTGCGTCAGCAAGGCTTTCTCCCCGACCACGGCGATGGAGGGACACTTCCAGCCGGCGCCGCAGTCTCTGTCAAAGAGGCAGTGCTGCCTTTTGGGCGTTTTCACGGCGTAGACACGGTACTTGGCCCTGAGATGCGCTCCACTGGTGAAGTGATGGGTATAGACGACACCTTCGGTGTGGCCTTTGCCAAGAGTCAGCAGGCTGCATACAGCGGAGGGCTGCCGACCAAGGGCACGGTGTTTGTCTCGTTGGCCAATCGCGACAAGCGAGCTGCAATCTTTCCCGTGAAGAGACTGCACGACCTTGGGTTCGCAATTTCCGCTACTGAGGGCACTGCCGAAATCCTCAGGCGCAATGGAGTTCCTGCATCGGTGGTACGCAAGGTATTCGAAGGCACAGGGCCCAATGGCGAACTGACCACAGTCGATGCGATAAACGCCGGCGAGGTTCAACTCGTCGTCAACACTCCATACGGGGTTGGTCCTCGCCTGGATGGCTATGAGATCAGAACTGCAGCTGTAATACGTGGAATTGCATGCATCACCACGGTTCAGGGCCTTGCTGCTGCAGTCCAGGGCATTGAGTCCTTGCGATCGGCGCAGGCGGGCGTTCGGTCGCTGCAAGAGCACGGACGCGACTTGGCACGCCTTCGATCAGAGGAGATCCAATGAGTAAGCCCGTGCAATTGCGTGGTGAAGTCTTGGATGTGCGCCGGTCAGGCAGTTATTTCGTGATCTCCATGACTGCCCCTGGAATTCCCGAGCAAACCCGTCCGGGGCATTTCCTCAACATCGGCATTGGCGGCGAGGACAGTTCGATGCTGCTTCGACGATCTTTTGCCATTCATCAAGTACAAGAACGGGGAATGTATGGCGGCACACTTGAGATCGTCGTTGGAGTCAACGGCAAGGGATCGCAGTGGCTCGCCGATCGCAAGCGCCATGACACCGTGAGTGTTGTTGGACCGCTAGGCCGTCCCTTCGTGCTACCGAAGCAACCTGTTGCCTGCGTCCTTGTTGGTGGTGGATATGGTTCGGCGCCGCTGTTCATGCTGGCTGAGCAGTTGCGAGAGCGGGGCTGCAGGGTTGACGTGGTCATTGGTGCTGCGACGGAGGACAAGCTGTTCGGGGTATTGGATATCAAGCGTCTGGCGTCCTCGCTCACGATCACCACTGATGATGGCTCCCTTGGAGAGCAGGGAAGAGTTACAGATGTCCTTCCGGAAGTGATGGAACGACACGATGCAGGCGTTGTGTATGCATGCGGTCCAATGGGCATGCTGGCTGCGGTCGCTCACATTGCTGGCAATCACCGAGCCCACAGCCAATGCTCGGTGGAGGAATCCATGGCATGTGGCGTCGGGGTGTGCATGACATGCGTCCTTCCCGTTGTGGGTGACGATGGCCTGACCCGAATGGTCCGCTCATGCACGGATGGTCCGGTGTTCAGGGGCGATCGAGTGCGTTGGTCGGATGTCGGCACGATTCCCGACGACGTTGTGGGTGCACCGCAGGTTGGAGGCCACTGATGACGCGCGTGGTATTCGCTTCAGCTGATCCCAATTCCTCGGATATCCGGGCAGTTGAAGTCGACATGTCCACAGATTTGGGCACGCTGGAGTTGCCCGCGCCGGTCTTGACCGCATCTGGGTGCGCTGCTGCCGGCAAGGAACTTGATCAGTTCTTTGACATCACTGAACTCGGGGCCATCGTGACGAAGTCGGTGATGCTGAAGCCACGGTCAGGTCGTGCAACACCACGAATGGCGGAAACTCCATCTGGCATGCTGAACTCCATTGGCCTTCAAGGTCCTGGGATTGATCAATTCATCGAGCACGATTTGGCCTGGCTGGCACAACGTGGCGCTCGCACGATCGTGTCCATTGCCGGCGGTTCTGTTGACGAATATGCGAAATTGGCTCAGCGGCTGCGCAACGTTCCCGGCGTGGCCGGCCTTGAGGTCAACATCTCCTGCCCAAACGTGGAAAATCGGGGTCAGGTGTTTGCTTGCCACGCGGGAACTGCCGCTCAGGTGGTGCAAGCGGTCAAGCGATTTGCCGATCCGAAGATGCCGATCTTGGCCAAGTTGTCACCCGACGTCACCGATATTGCGGAAATTGCTGACGCAGTTGTTCGGGCGGGAGCGACCGGCATCTCAGTGATGAACACCACGTTAGGCATGGTGATTGATCTTGACTCGATGAGGCCAGCCCTGGCCGGGGTCACTGGTGGGCTGTCCGGGCCGGCAATTCGCCCGATCGCAGTCCGCTGCGTATGGCAGATCCGCCAAGCACTCCCGCACATCCCCATTCTGGGAATGGGTGGAATTCGAAGTGGTGAGGATGCCCTCCAATTCATCCTGGCGGGTGCGAACGCTGTTTCTATCGGCACGGTGATTTTCAACGACCCCAGCGCCCCGCTGCGCATTCAGGAGGAGCTGGCCCAAGCACTGGCAATTCGAGGCTTCACCAGCGTGAGCGAGGCTGTGTCATTTGCACATCGATCAGCCACGGCTGAAGTGGGAGTTGAAGTTTCGGAGGAGGATCAGGATGGACAGTAGTTTCCGGCGGGCGCCAATCGCTGTCGCCCTGGATGCCCCAGACCTGGGCACGCTTCGGTCCTGGGCACGCGCCACGGCGCCGTGGGTTTCGACAATGAAGGTCGGATTAGAGGTGTTCTGCCGAGACGGCGCCGCGGCGGTTCAGGCTGCACGCAATGGTGCGATGGAGGCAGGGGGCACGGATATTTTCCTCGACCTCAAGCTCCATGACATACCGGCAACGGTCGCCGGTGCTGCCCGAGCCGTGGCTGACCTCGAACCGACCTACTTGACGGTGCATGCCTCCGGGGGTGCGGACATGGTGCACGCCGCCGCGCAAGCTCTACCCGAGACCAAGATTGTTGCGGTCACGATCTTGACCTCCTTGGATGATGCAGCCCTTCATGCGATCGGCATGTCTGGACCCAGCCTGGATGCGGTGGTTCGCCTGGCTAAGTTGTCCGTTGCCGCAGGGGCTCGAGCAATTGTGTGCTCTCCTTTGGAAGTCAGCGCAGTACGGAGCGTCGTACCGCCCGACATCGTGTTGATCACCCCAGGCGTACGACCTGCTGGAGCACAGATGCAGGATCAAAAGCGGGTGGCCACACCAGCATCGGCGCTGGCGGACGGCTCAGATTTGCTCGTGATCGGTCGACCGATCACGGCAGCGGAAGACCCTGCTCGAGCCGCACAGACGATTGCCGAGTCCATCCGACCATGAGCAGCATGCCAGTGCGTAGTCCGGCGCAGAGGCAGCAGGCGCTGGTCCGGGCCCAGGAAGCTCGGGCACAACGAGCCGCCGTGAAAGCCGCTCTTTCATCCGGTCACCTCACCGCGCGTCAGGCTCTGGAGCGATGCTCAGCCGATGTGGCTATTGGCGGACTGCCCGTGCGGGTATTCCTGCGTGCACTACCCGGGGTCGGTGAGCGGAAAGCCGATCGCATTATGTCGACCATCGGCATCGCGGAGAGTCGTCGGCTGCGCGGGCTCGGACAGCGCCAGCGCTCGGCATTGCTGGAGTGGCTATGACTGATGCTCCCTTAATCGTGGTTTCCGGTCCTTCGGGAGTTGGCAAGTCGACAGTAGTCGCCAGTGCATTGGCGAAAGATCCAAGTGCGTGGCTATCGGTGAGCGTGACCACCCGTGGGCCCCGGGACGGGGAGAAGGAAGGCGTCAACTACTTCTTCGTTGATGAGCACCAGTTCGCGGAGATGATTGAGCACAACCAACTGCTCGAATGGGCGGAATTTGCGGGCAATCGATATGGAACCCCCAGGGCAGCAGTGGAAGCTCAGCGGTCGGCCGGCACTCCAGTCATCCTGGAAATCGAAATTCAAGGAGCCCGCCAGGTTCGAACAAATGACCCTACGGCGAAGTTGGTCTTCATTGCCCCACCGTCCTGGCAAGTTCTCCAGGAGCGATTGGTCGGTCGTGGAACCGAATCCCAAAAGGCCATTGCGGCTCGATTGGCTGCCGCGGAGACCGAATTGGCCGCCCAGGCGGAGTTCGATCACGTCCTGGTCAATGCCGATGTCGAAGTGTGTGCCCAGTCGTTGCTAGACTTGGTGCACCAAAGGCGGTAGCTCACCGGCTGCCGCCCAGCCAGTCGCCGCCAACACGTGAGTAAAGGACCGTACCAATGAGCACTGTTCGCGCTGAGGGAATCATCAGCCCCTCTATTGACGCACTCTTGGAGAAGTCCGGATCAAAGTACTCCCTGGTGATCTATGCATCCAAGAGGGCCCGTCAGATCAACGCTTACTATTCACAGCTTGGCGAAGGCTTGTTGGAGTACGTCGGCCCGCTTGTAGAGACACACGTGCAAGAGAAGCCGCTGTCAATCGCAATGCGCGAGATCGATGCGGGGCTGTTGAGTTCTGAGCCGCTTGAGGACGTCAGCTGACTGGCGGTTCCATCCAATCGTCGACGCGCGCTGTCCTGGGCGTTGCCGGCGGAGTCGCCGCATACAAGTCGGTGGAGATCCTTCGGGGCCTGACCACGCGTGGTGTCGCCGTCGATGTCGTGCCAACCGTGAACGCACTGCGATTTGTAGGCGAAGCGACCTTCGCGGCGTTATCCGGGCGGCCCGTCGCCACAAGCGTGTGGCAGGGCGTGGAGGACGTGCGCCATGTTCGGCTTGGCAAACAGGCTGATCTGGTAATCGTCGCTCCTACGACTGCGGATTTGCTTGCTCGGGCTGTGCACGGCATTGCCGATGACCTGCTCACCAACGTGCTGCTCACTGCTCGCTGTCCGATCCTCATGGCGCCGGCGATGCACACGGAGATGTGGCAGCATCGAGCAACCCAGGCAAACGTGGAGGCCTTGCGCGAGCGTGGTGTGGTGGTGCTGAATCCGGCATCGGGACGACTGACCGGGATGGATTCTGGACCTGGTCGCCTGCCTGATCCTGCGGAAATTGTCGAAGCCGGGATGGACCTGTTGCGTCGCGCGCCGATAGCTGACTTGGCTGGAAAGCGGATCGTGATAACGGCCGGTGGCACGCAGGAGGCTATCGATCCCGTGCGATACATCGGGAATCATTCTTCTGGTTTGCAAGGAGTAGCTCTGGCGCGCACCGCGATTTCGCGTGGCGCACGGGTCACCCTGATCGCTGCCAATATGAGCGCCGAGCCTCCTGCGGGCGTTGACCTCATTCGAGTGGCCAGCGGCGCCCAAATGCTTGAAGCCGTTCGCGAAGCCATGTCTGGTGCAGACATTCTCGTGATGGCTGCGGCTGTGGCCGACTTCCGACCTTCCGCAGTTACCGATGTCAAGCTCAAGAAGTCCGAAAACCCTGTGGCTGTATCTTTGGAGCTGACCCAGACGACGGACATCTTGGCCACGATGGTCAGCGAACGCTCAGATGTGTCACCGTTGATCGTTGGCTTTGCTGCAGAAACAGGCGATGGGGAGAACAGCATCCTGGAATTTGGCAGAGCCAAATTGGCGCGAAAAGGCTGTGACCTTCTGATCGTCAATGATGTGTCACCTGGTGGTGCATTTGGCAATCCAAACAATGAAGTCGTGATCCTCGGGCGCGATGGCAGTGAGGCTGCTGTGGCGTGTGCGCCGAAAGCAGTCATTGCTGACGCGATTTGGGACGCAGTGATCGCTGTGGGATCACTGGATCACATAGCCTCCCGCTAGACTGAGTCGTCCAGTATCGATGCCCTGAGGAGCAAGTTCGTGTCCAAGCGCCTATTTACTTCCGAATCGGTCACCGAGGGCCATCCCGACAAAATGGCCGACCAGATTTCTGACGCTATTTTGGATGACTTGCTCAAGCAGGATCCCCGTAGCCGAGTCGCAGTAGAGACGCTGCTGACCACCGGCCAGGTGCATGTTGCCGGTGAGGTGACTACCAGTGGCTTCGCCGACGTGATGACCATCGTTCGTCGCGCCGTTCTGGGCATCGGATACGACTCGTCAAACAAGGGGTTCGATGGTGAGTCCTGCGGAATTTCCGTGTCAATCGGCCAGCAGTCTCCCGACATTGCACAGGGTGTCAATGATGCGATTGAAGAGCGTCAGGGTGGAAGCGCGGATCCCTTGGACCGCCAAGGAGCCGGCGATCAGGGGCTGATGTTCGGATATGCCTCTACGGACACCCTGGAACTTATGCCGCTGCCGATTGCCTTGGCGCATCGCATGGCAGAACGTTTGACGCAGGTGCGGAAGGACGGAACAGTTTCGTACCTTCGACCAGACGGTAAGACGCAGGTGACGATCGAGTACGACGAGCAGGATCGGCCAGTGCGTGTGGACACCGTGGTTGTCTCCAGTCAGCATGCCGATGAGATCTCCTTGGAAGGCATGCTGTCTCCGGACATTCGACGGCATGTCGTGGACCCTGTTCTCGCTGGCATTGACTTGGACTCTCGGGATTACCGTTTGCTCGTCAACCCGACGGGGAAGTTCGTCGTTGGAGGGCCAATGGGCGATGCCGGGTTAACCGGACGGAAGATCATCGTCGATACATACGGCGGAATGGCTCGGCATGGCGGTGGCGCATTCTCGGGCAAAGACCCGTCAAAGGTAGATCGCTCTGCAGCGTATGCGATGCGATGGGTGGCAAAGAACGTCGTGGCTGCCGGCCTGGCGACTCGATGCGAGGTACAGGTGGCGTACGCCATCGGTAAGGCTCATCCGGTGGGTGTCTTCGTTCAGACTTTCGGCACCGGCATCATTGGCGATGAAGCGATCCAGAGTGCGGTCCTTGAAGTCTTCGATCTTCGACCTGCCGCGATCATTCGGGATCTCGATCTGCTCAGGCCGATCTACCGATCCACAAGTGCCTATGGTCATTTCGGCCGCCCAGAGGGCAGCAACGTGCTGTTGGATGCCGATGCGGTTCAGGATCGCACTGTTGTTCCGGGCACATTCACGTGGGAGCGCACAGATCGCGCGGAGGCATTGCGGTCGATTGCAGGCGTGTAATCACCTCCGCTGACCAGCTCTCACTCGTGCCGGGCAAGCCGGCACGATCTAGGCGTGCGCCGAAAGTCCTGACACCGTCAGAATCACTGCCGTATGCACAGGTACGAGTCGACTCACCCGTGCCGCATTTGGACCATGTTTTTGACTATATCGTTCCTGCCTCTTTGGACGGCGTGGTGAAGCCCGGAGTCCGCGTTCGAGTTCGTTTCTCCGGTCGGCTGGTCGACGGGTATGTCACGGCACGAAGTGATACCTGCGGCACGAACGCCAAACTCAAGCCCATTGACAAGGTCGTGTCCCCTGAAGTGGTGTTGACCGAACCGATCATGCAACTCATTGAGGCAACAGCAGACCGGTATGCGGGTACGTTTAGTGATGTCGTACGCGCCGCCGTTCCCGCCAGGCATGCCACCGTTGAGAGCGAGGAGCTTTCGGTCGGTGAAGGCCGGGTGTACCTGACAGATGCAGATCGCCAGGGGTGGAGTAGGTATGCGTATGGACTGGCTCTGATCGATGGTCTGGCAAGGGACAGTAAACGGTCTCGCAGACTCGTTTGGTCCCAGGCTCCTGGACAGTCATGGAGTAGGGATGTTGCGTCATTGGTCCGTGCGGTTTGCGCTCAGCCGACTGGCTCAGTCGTGGTTGTTGTTCCCGATGCGCGTGCATTGGGGGAGTTAAAGTCCCAAATGCACGATGTCCAGTACGCTGGATTGCTGGCCGTGCTGTCATCCGATTTGGGCCCTGCCGGGCGCTACCGTCAGTTCCTGCGGTGTCTGCGCGGTGCGGTCAGGGTCGTTATCGGAACTCGCTCGGCTGTGTTTGCACCAATGCAGGATCTTCGGCTGATCATCGTCTGGGATGACGGCGATGAATCCCTGACTGATCCTCATGCTCCATATTGGAATGCGCGCGATGTCGCCGTTCTGAGGGCACACGCGCAGCAGGTAGCGCTCGCAATCGGTTCGCCCGCGCGCAGTATCGCTGGACAGCAACTGTGTGAATCCGGGTGGGCGACGAGTGTTGTGCCTTCTCGGGCCGGGCTTACGATCAATGCGCCGATGGTGCGTGGAGTTGAGCCGAACGATCACAAAGCCGATACCGCTGCCAATGCTGCGCGAATCCCGCATCGAGCCTGGGCAGCCGCGAAGGCCGCGCTGGCGCATGGTCCTGTGTTGGTGCAGGTAGCCCGGACTGGATATCTCCCGGCTCTGGGGTGTGCACGGTGTCGCGAGCCGGCGCGATGTGAGTGCGGTGGCCCGATCACAAAGCCTGATGCGGCCGGCACCGCGCAATGTGGGTGGTGCAGGCGTCAGATTGGGCTGTGGGACTGCCCGAAGTGTCATGGCCAGCAATTTCGAGCACTCAGCGTGGGAATTGAGCGGACCGCCGAGGAGTTCGGGAGGGCATTTCCTGGAGTACAGGTCATCTGGAGTACAGGGTCGCAGCCACGAAGTCATGTCTCGGCCAGTCCCGCGTTGATCGTGGCGACTGCTGGAGTTGAACCCCTGGCAGACGGTGGATATGCATGCGTTCTGATTCTCGACGCCCGAGGTCAGCTCAGCAGGCCCCATCTGGATGCCAGCGAAGAGGCAATTCGGCGGTGGATGTCTGCCGCTATTCTCGCGCGGCCGAAAGCTACCGTCGTCGTGACCGCGGATAATACGTTGCCAGTTCTCCAGTCGATGGTGCGTTGGGATGCAGCCGGGTTAGCAGAACGGGAGCTTGCCGAGCGGTATCAGGCTCGGCTTCCCCCTGCCACTCGGATGATTGTGCTCGCGGGGGCGTCAGCGGACATCGACGACCTGCTGCAGCGAATCACCACACCCCATCAGGTGCTTGGTTCCAGTGCGGACCAACGAGTAATCGTGGTGACTAAAAGGGATGATGGCCTTCGCATGTCGCGTGAATTGCGGTCGATCGCAGCCGTTCGCAGCGCTCACAGGGGAGCGGGGGTAGTCAACGTGGTGTGCGATCCACGTCGCCCGGACTGGTCGCCGTAGACTAGGTCCATGGGAGTGCAGCCGATTCGCCTGTTCGGCGACCCTGTCCTGCGCACCGCTGCAGCTCCTGTTGTGACATTCGACAAGGAATTACGCAAACTCGTCAAGGACTTGACGGACACCATGCAGGATGCCCCCGGTGCAGGTTTGGCTGCTCCTCAGATCGGTGTATCCCTACGAGTCTTTACGTATTGGGTGGACGATGAGCTTGGTCACCTCTGCAACCCGGTGCTTACGCTGTCTGAAGACATTGAAGAGGGTGAGGAAGGATGCCTATCCCTCCCGGGACTAGCCTTCAGTACCCCCAGAGCCCGATCAGTGGTGGCCCGTGGCTACAACATGTACGGGGAGTCTGTCGAACTCCTCGGAACAGAGATCATGGCCCGCTGTGTTCAGCATGAGACTGACCACCTCGATGGAATCATCTTCATCGATCGGCTCGATGCCGAGGCAAGGAAAGAAGCCATGAAGGCGATTCGGGAGACTGAGTGGTTCGGCGAGCCATCGCCTGTGGTGCAATTCAGCCCCCACCAAGTCACGCAGCGATGGCTTTAGCCGGTGCGGTGTGTCTTCGCGGGAACACCGCAAGCTGCGGCAGTGAGCCTGCAGGCGCTTCTTGAATCCTCGCACGAGGTCCTGGCAGTGATCACGCGGCCGTCCGCGCCGTCTGGCAGAGGACGGCAGGTGCACCGAAGTCCGGTAGAAGATCTCGCACATGAGCACGGGATTGAGGTACTCACCCCTTACTCCTGCAATGATTCCGGCTTTGTGGCCCGGTTGAAGCAGCTCAGTCCTCAGTGCTGTCCGGTTGTCGCCTATGGCAAGCTCTTGCCGAAGCCGGTTCTCGAAGTGCCTGACCATGGTTGGGTGAATCTGCACTTTTCCTTGCTCCCGGCGTGGCGAGGTGCAGCGCCAGTCCACGCCGCGATTCGGCATGGAGATGACCTCACCGGTGCGACGACTTTTCTGCTTGATGAAGGGATGGATACCGGTCCGGTGTTTGGGATGGTGACCGAGGCCATTTCGCCAGCTGACACTTCAGGCAGCTTGCTGGGCCGATTATCCAACGTCGGTGCGGGCTTGCTTGTCGCCACCTTGGATGCCATCGCGAATGGAACGACACATCCGCTGCCACAGCCTGCTGACGGGGTCAGCTACGCCCCGAAGATCTCCGGAGGCGACGCGCGCGTGAACTGGACACATCCGGCGATGGCGGTAGATCGGCAGATCCGAGCTTGTACGCCGGAGCCTGGGGCGTGGACTGAGTTCAATGGTTCCCGACTGAGACTGGGTCCGGTGACCATCGACACGGATGCAGCTGCGCTCCCGGCTGGACACGCAGCGATCACCAAGGCCGGGGTTTGGGTAGGAACTGCGACGTCAAGTGTGCGCCTGGGATTAGTCCAGGCGCCGGGAAAGAAACCTACTCCGGCCGCCGACTGGGCACGGGGCTTGCGAGTGCACGAGTTGGTTCTTCAATGACGGCGGCCACTGGTCGTGAAGTAGCACTGAAAATCTTGACCCAGGTACGTGAGAATGACGCATATGCCAATTTGGTGGCTCCGACTGTGCTTCAACGTGCGGGGTTGCACGGCCAGGAGGCCGGACTGGCTCTGGAAATCGCGTTCGGTGCACTTCGCTGGCAGGGCTGGTATGAGGCCATTCTTCAGGAGTGTTGTTCACGACCATTGTCTGAGGTTCAGGCAGAGTTGCGCGACATCTTGCTCATGGGAACGCATCAGCTCCTGAATATGCGTATTCCGGCACACGCGGCCGTTGACACTTCGTGCACCCTGGCACGAAAGGTCGGAGAGCCAGGCGGTGCCAAGGGCCGCGCGGGTTTCGTCAATGCGATCTTGCGAAAGGTCGGCCAGCATGACCAGGAGCAATGGGCGGATGCGCTTGGCGTAGCCGATGCGACCGTGCAGGCACTTGCAATCCGTGGCAGTCATCCCGAGTGGATCGTAAGCGCGTATGCCGACTGCCTTGGGGGAGATCTCGCCCAGGTGCGCGACCTTCTCCAGGCAAATAACACTCCCGCGCGCCCGGTCCTTGCCGCGCGTCCTGGTCGGTGTGAGGTTGAGGAATTGCTGTCTATCGATCACACCAGTCCAGGACTGTGGTCTGAATTGGCCGTCCGAATGCTGTCTGGACAGCCTGTGGGAATCCCGGCCGTGACAGAGCATCGTGCCATCGTCCAAGACGAAGGAAGTCAACTCGTAACGCTGGCTTTTGCAAATGCTGAGGTCAGCGAACCGGATGAGCAGTGGCTGGACATGTGCGCAGGTCCTGGTGGCAAGGCGGCTCTGCTGGCATCGATCGCTCAGGTTCGAGGAGCCCACCTCACGTGCTGCGAGTTGCATGAGCATCGTGCTGAACTCGTGCGGTCTACTGTCGACCAACCGAACGTCACGATCCTCACGGGCGATGCGATGGAACGGCCCTGGGGATCGCGCTTGTTTGATCGAGTACTGCTTGATGCCCCGTGTAGTGGTCTGGGAGCCTTGCGCCGAAGGCCGGAGGCACGGTGGAGGAAGCAGCGAACCGATTTGCCAGCTCTGACTGGCTTGCAGCGTTCACTGCTGGAAATTGCCATTTCGAGCACACGAGTGGGGGGCGTAATCGGATACGTGACCTGCTCACCGCATTTGGCCGAAACTGAGTTGGTGGTTTCGGCCGCGTTAAAGGCCCATCCGGAAGCAACGCTGCTCGACGCTACCGCGCTCGTGCCGCAATCCATGCAACTGCTTGGTCCGACTGTGCAGTTCTGGCCGCATCGCCACCACACCGACGCGATGTTCCTGGCGTTGATCCGCAAGGAGGGCTAGTCTCAGCGGAGCGGTAGCCTTCAGGCATGGGACTTCTGCTATCACCCAGTATTTTAAATGCCGATTTATCGATGCTTGCCGCCGAAGTGGCGAGGATAGAGTCGTCTGCTGACTGGGTGCACGTAGATGTCATGGACAATCATTTCGTTCCCAATCTCACCATGGGATTGCCCGTCGTAGAAAGCCTCTTGCGACATACAACCTTGCCGGTGGACTGCCATCTCATGATTGCCGATCCCGATCGCTGGGCTCCGGCCTATGGAGAGGCTGGTGCCGGCAGTGTCACCTTCCATGTTGAGGCTGCGCGGAATCCAGCGCAGATCGTGAAGGACATCAAGGCCACCGGGGCCCGGGCTGCTGCAGCGATAAAGCCAGGAACTGAATTCAGCGCTCTGAACGGCTTTGGGGCTGAACTGGACATGATCTTGGTCATGACGGTCGAGCCGGGGTTTGGAGGTCAGGCGTTCATGGCGGAGATGATGGGAAAAGTCCGCCAGGCACGTTCCTTCGCGCAAGCCTCGGACCTGGACATATGGGTGCAGGTAGATGGCGGGGTGGATGAACGCACAATCGCCATAGCTGCCGAAGCGGGAGCAAACGTATTTGTGGCTGGTTCTGCGGTCTACCGTGCGGATGACCCGGCGGCAATGGTGGCACGTCTGAGGAAGCTCGCGCAGCATTCCGGCACCGGACACTGATGTCCTGGGACGTTGCCATGGAGCAAGCACTCACGCTTGCAGTGGCTGACGGGTCCGTGCGTGGCACGAATCCGAGGGTGGGCTGTGTCATCGTCAAGGATGGTGCGATCGTCGGAACTGGCACACACCTTGGATCGGGTACGGACCATGCTGAGGTCATGGCACTTCGGGAGGCGGGTGGTGCTGCGCTCGGCGCTACCGCCGTGGTCACTCTTGAGCCGTGCAGCCACACCGGTCGCACAGGTCCGTGCACACAGGCACTGATCGCGGCAGGAATCGTCGAGGTCGTCTACGCCATGGCTGACCCCACCGTCGAAGCCTCAGGGGGACATGGAGAACTCCAGGCTGCCGGCATCTCGGTTATCGGCGGAGTACTCAACGATCGAGCGCAGATCATCAATGCCGATTGGACCTTCATGAAGCGTTATGGGCGCCCGTTCGTCATCGGCAAGATCGCGATGAGCCTGGATGGCCGAGTCGATGGAGTTGGAGAGCACAGACTGCAGTTGACCGGCCGTCAAGCTCAACAATGGGCGCACGAGCTTCGCGCAGAGGTCGATGCTGTAGCCGTCGGCTCGGGAACCATCAGCCGAGATAATCCGTCCTTGAGTGTGCGAGATGTCTTTGGGGCCTCCCAGCCTCTCCGCATCGCCCTAGGAGGCAACGAGGTACCGTCTGAGGCAGCGATTCGCAGGGATACAGAATTGTTCGTGCAGGTTACCCAGGCGCAGCCAGAGCAGGCGCTCCGACAATTGTGCGAAATGGGAGTACAGCGCATCCTCATCGAGGGGGGTCCTCGGCTGCTGTCGAGCTACTTGTCGGCCGGCTTCGTCGATCGAATGCATTGGCTCATCGCGCCGATTTTCATCGGCCGAGGGCCGATGGCTCCATCGGCAAGTACCTTGTTGGAACACCTCGAGATGCCGAGAGTGTCCTTGTTGGGGGAAGATGTCCTTATCAGCGCTGAGCTCGCCGGACGCGAGGTCAGCACCACCGCTTAGGAGGTAGCCAGGTGTTCACTGGAATCGTCGAAGAACTCGGCGAGGTCACCGAAGTGTCCTGGCTGGATCAAGCCGCTCGCCTCACCATTTCCGGCGCATTGGTGACTCAGGGCTGCACTCCGGGGGACTCGATTGCCGTCAGCGGCGTGTGTCTTACGGTTGTGGAGTGCTCGGCCGAAAGTTTCACCGCAGATGTCATGCTCGAGACGTTGGAGCGCAGCGCCCTTCGTCTCGTTCAGGCAGGCACACCGGTGAATCTCGAGCGAGCGGCAACCTTGAACACGCGCATGGGAGGACACCTGGTGCAAGGGCACGTCGATGGGACGGCCACCGTGGAGAGCGTCAGCGTCGAAGAGAACTGGACGGTCTTGACATTTTCATGCGCTGCCAGCTTGTCTCGGTACATTGTCGAGAAGGGCTCAGTGTGCATCGACGGAGTCTCCCTGACCGTTTCGCAGATCACTGATTCGGGTTTCGCAGTTTCGCTTATTCCAACCACGCTTGCGATGACCACAATGGGTAAGCGTTCCATTGGTGACATGGTGAATGTTGAAGTGGATGTTGTTGCAAAGTATGTAGAACGGTTGCTACCGGGGTATGCCCAGTGATACCGGCAGAAGAGTATTTCGAGGCACCACCTCAACAGCAGGCTCCTGTGCCTGCGCCAGTAGTCAGTCAGGTCATTGTTCAGCATGCCGGTGTCCGGATGGACGACATCGCGCAAGCGATCTCGGCAATTGAGAATGGGCAGGCCATCTTGGTCGTCGATGACGAGGATCGGGAAAATGAAGGCGACATGATCTTTGCTGCCTCCAAGGCAACGCCGGAGCTGACTGCAATGATGATTCGCTACACATCCGGATATATCTGCGTTGGCATGGAAGGCAAGATTCTCGACCGACTCGGATTGCCTCCGATGACCTCGGTCAATGAGGACCGCAAGCAAACTGCGTATGCAGTATCCGTCGATGCGAGAGATGTCGCCACGACTGGAATCTCAGCAGATGATCGCGCTCACACCATCCGAGTGCTTGCCGATTCTGCGACCGAGCCGTATGACCTGACACGTCCAGGTCACGTTATGCCCTTGCGTGCAGTGCAGGGCGGGGTACTACGTCGCGCTGGGCACACTGAGGCCGCCGTGGACCTTGCTCGCTTAGCTGGGCTATCGCCGGCAGGTGCTTTGTGTGAGATGGTCAACGACGATGGGACCATGATGAATGCGGCCCAGTGCCGTGATTTTGCTGACGAACACGGCATGCTCTTGATCTCCATCGCCGATCTCATACGCCACCGACGACATGCTGAGTCCCAGGTCGAGCGAATTGCTACTGCTCTGCTTCCGACCGAGTTTGGGGAGTTCAACGTCGTGGTGTTTCGCGACACTATCGATGATCTTGAACACGTGGCCTTGGTGAAAGGTGAGATTGGCGATGGGCAAGACGTCCTGGTGCGCGTGCACTCCGAGTGTCTGACCGGTGACGTGTTCAGTTCCCTCCGCTGCGACTGCGGGCCGCAATTGCATGCCGCCATGCGGTCTGTTTCCAATGAAGGCCGCGGTGTAGTTCTGTATGTCAAGGGACATGAAGGTCGCGGAATTGGGCTCAGCAAGAAGATCCAGGCGTATGCCCTGCAGCAGGCCGGCAGGGACACCGTGGATGCCAATCTTGATCTAGGACTTCCTGCGGATGCACGCGATTACGGGACCGGAGCCCAGATTCTTGCCGAACTGGGCATCAAGTCGATGCGATTGTTGACCAACAATCCCGCCAAGCGTGCAGGACTGGAGGGCTACGGCCTGACAATCACCGAGCGAGTTCCGCTGATCATGCAGCCGAACTCTCACAATGCGCAGTACCTCACGACGAAGGCGTCGAGGATGGGACACGACTTGGAGGCGACCACGTGAGCGGTGGAGGCGCAGCGCGTTTTTCAACTGATGCCCAGGACATGACGATTGCAGTGGTCGCTGGAAGTTGGCATCAGGCGGTGATGGAAGGACTGATTTCCAGTGCGGTGCGCACCTGTAAGTCCGCCGGTGCCGATGTGGAAATCATGCGGGTTCCCGGCGCCTTTGAGTTGCCGATCGTCGCTCAAGAGTGCGCACGCTCGGGTCGATATCAAGCGGTGGTTGCTCTCGGAGTGATCATTCGTGGTGGAACGCCGCATTTCGAGTATGTTGCGTCTGCAGCGACACAAGGGCTCACGAGAGTCGCGCTGGACAGCGCAGTTCCCGTTGGCTTCGGCCTCCTGACCTGCGATAACGAGCAACAGGCATTGGATCGTTCGGGCCTGCCTGATTCGGTGGAGGATAAGGGGGCCGAGGCCGCTGAAGCGGCTTTGGCGACCGCTGCGCTCCTCGCGGAACTGCGCAACCCCTAGGCTTAGTCACGTGAAGACGTTTGATGCCCTGTATGCGGAACTTGTGCAAAAGATCGCCGAACAAGATCCTGACTCGGGAACCGTTCGCCTCGTCAATTCCGGTGTCCACGCTGCCGGCAAGAAGGTGGTTGAGGAAGCGGCCGAGAGTTGGATGGCTGCAGAGTTTGAGAGCAAGGATCGCGCAGCTGAGGAGATTGCTCAATTGCTGTACCACGTGCAGGCCTTGATGCTGTCAGCCTCAATCAGCCTTGATGATGTGTATCGGCGGTTGTAATGGTGCTCCGTGTCGCGGTGCCGAACAAGGGTGCTCTTTCTGAGCCAGCTCGAGAGATGCTGGTTGAAGCCGGATATCTGCGAAGTGCGTCAACTCGGGAATTGATGGTCCACGATCCCGACAACGATGTGGACTTCTTCTTCCTCCGCCCCAAGGACATCGCTGTGTATGTCGGGGCGGGCAAGCTTGATCTAGGCATCACGGGCAAGGACATGCTGTTGGATTCAGGTGTTGACGCAACCCCCGTGCTCGAGTTGGGTTTCGCCCCGTCAACGTTCAGGTTCGCGGCGGTGGGAGGCGCATCGTTGGGCGTGAGCGACCTGAACGGGATGCGTATTGCCACGTCATATGCCGGGCTCCTTCAGTCATGGCTGACGCAGCATGATGTCAGGGCTCAGGTTGTGCGTCTGGATGGGGCAGTCGAGAATTCCATCGCACTCGGCGTTGCAGATGCCATCGCGGACGTGGTTGCCACGGGAACGACGTTGAAGAAAGCCGGCCTGGAGATCCTGGGTGAGCCGCTGTTGGTTTCCCAGGCACTGCTCATCCGACGCCCGGAAGCTCCGGCAAGCCCGGCAATTGAAACCTTCATACGACGCATGAATGGCGTCATGGTGGCGCGTGCATATGTTCTGGTCGACTACGACATTCCAACAGGAGATCTTGATCGTGCGTGTGCGATTACACCAGGCATCGAGTCTCCGACCGTTTCATCGCTTCACGATCCAGCCTGGTCAGCCGTGCGCGCGATGGTGCCGAGCAAAGATGTTCACCGAGTTATGGATGAGCTGTATGACATGGGCGCGCGCGGAATTCTCGTGACCGACATCCACGCATGCCGCCTGTGATCCCTGCCGATCTTAGTAAGCGGCGTGGATTGGCTTCCCCTGCCAACCCAGCAGATGACGGGTCAGCGGCCGAAGATCTGCGAGCACTCCTGCGTCGACCGACGAGCCCGGAGGCGCTCGTGGATGCGCTGGCTCACGGCCGACTACTCGTAGCGGTTAGCGCTGTGCTGGAAGACACCGATGAATCAGGGGAGGAGAAGTCCTCACACATGGCCGTCGTCTCGATGATCAACGCTGCAGGTGAAAAGGGGCTCTTGGCCTTCACCGGAGTCGATTCGATGACTGCTTGGGATCCAGCAGCCCGCCCAGTGCCTGCTACCGGGGCTGGTTGCGCTCGCGCAGCTCTAGAGGATGGTGCAGTGGCATTGGTGATCGATGTGAGCGGTCCATCGCCGATCGCGCTAGACCTTTCGGTGGTGCGAGCCTTAGCCGCTCGCGGCTAGTAGACCGGACCAGTTAGGGATTCCCCGGGCCCTGATCCGGGTGCATCAGGAACAGGTGACGCTTCCCGGAACGCGCGCTGCAAGGTGGTCAGCCCATCGCGAAGAGGAGCTGCGTGCATCGAACCAAGGGACGGTGCAGCAGCAGTGACCAAACCTGCCAGGGCGGTGATGAGAATCCGTGCTTCCGCTAAGTCGAGCGTTGGATGTTCAGCATCCAGACCGCAGGCCACGGCTGCGGCGGACATCAAGTGCATGGCAACGGTCAGGACGACCTCGACGGCCGGAATGTCCGCTATGTCCGTAATAGCGACCTGGTGGTTCAAATGGGGCTCCATGGCTGGTACTCTTTCACCCGATCAGTTCGCTGCCTGCAGCGGGCTGCGTAAGCGGAGCCTCGGTTCCCACCTACGACCGGCTGAGGTCTCTAGGTTTGCGTGAAGGTGCCAGGTGCGCCTATGCACGTGTCCGAGGCCTCCGCGCGATGCGCTGGGGGCTTTTCCCTTGCGCATGTCGTTGACCGCGAGCAAGGAGGCACCATCAGCGTCGAACCCCGGATCAATGACCAGATTCGCGTTCCGGAAGTCCGTTTGGTCGGACCCAATGGCGAACAGGTTGGCATCGTGCGCATCGAAGATGCGCTTCGACTGGCAACCGAGGCAGATCTCGATCTTGTTGAGGTCGCGCCGATGGCCAAGCCTCCGGTCTGCAAACTCATGGACTTCGGTAAGTACAAATACGAAGCTGCCATGAAGGAGCGCGAGTCCCGACGCAATCAGACGCACACGATCATCAAGGAAATGAAGCTTCGCCCGAAAATTGACTCGCACGATTACGAGACCAAGAAGGGTCACGTCGAGCGGTTCTTGAAGGCCGGAGACAAGGTGAAGATCACCATCATGTTCCGTGGTCGTGAGCAAAGTCGCCCAGAGCTAGGCCTGCGCCTATTAGGCAAGCTTGCCGAGGATGTCACTGAGCTGGGATTCGTGGAAGCTGCCCCCAAGCAGGACGGTCGAAACATGATCATGGTGCTGGCACCGCATCGCCGTAAGGCAGATGCGGTCAAGGCAAACACCACGGTTGATGTGCCCGCAAGCCCCGAACACAACGAATAGCAGACGAGGTCAAGATGCCAAAGCAGAAGACGCACAGTGGCGCCAAGAAGCGCTTCAAGGTAACCGGCTCGGGGAAGATCACCCATGAGCAGGCTGGTCGCCGCCATCTCATGGAGGTGAAGAGCAGCAAGCGCACCCGCAAGCTGGAGTCAGACCAGGTCGTCGCACCCGCAGATGTCAAGAAGGTAAAGCGCCTCCTCGGCCGCTAACCCGTTCGCCAACCGTTGTAGGAGATTGAAATGGCTCGTGTAAAGCGCGCAGTGAATGCGCAGAAGAAGCGTCGGGAAACCCTGGAGCGTGCAAGCGGATACCGCGGTCAGCGGTCACGCCTGTACCGCAAGGCCAAGGAGCAGGTCACTCACTCGCTGGTATACGCGTACGCCGACCGTCGCACTCGCAAGGGCGACTTTCGTCGGTTGTGGATTCAGCGCATCAATGCTGGCGCACGCGCAAACGATATGACCTACAACCGATTCATCCAGGGACTCAAGGCCGCTGGTGTTGAAGTCGATCGCCGGATGCTGGCTGAACTGGCCGTCAATGATGCTGAAGCATTTGCGACCCTTGTTAGCGTTGCCAAGGCTGCGCTGCCTGCAACAGCCGCGTAGTACACGTGCACAACTCAGCCGGCGTGATCACGTCACTGAGTTCCCCGCGTGTCTTGGCAGCCAAGCGGCTACACGCCGCCAAAGGTCGCCGAGAATCGCGTTGTTTTCTGGCTGAGGGACCGCAGGCGGTCCGGGAAGCCTTGACGCGTCCGGACGTCGTCCAGCAGGTCTTTGTCGCCGAGGATGCCAGTGCGGTTTGTCGTGAACTCATGGCTGCCTCGCCAGTGCCCTGCACTGTGGTGAGTTCTGGCGTCCTTGGCGCCATGGCTGAGACGAAGACTCCGCAGGGCATTTTGGCCGTGTGTCGGTGGTTGGACGAGCCGCTGCAGCAGCTGTTGGTGTCCGGCGGCGGGCCTCTTGTTATTTTGGATCAGGTCTCCGACCCGGGGAATATCGGGACGATCATCCGAACCGCATGCGCCGCTGGTGCACGCGGAGTGGTGTTGCTTGGTGGCTCGGCAGATCCCTTCAATGGTAAGTGTGTGCGATCCACCGCTGGAGCCATCTTCCGTGTGCCCCTGGCGATTGAGGTTGATACGGCGTCCATGTTTGCGGGAGTGCGCGAAGCGAACCTGGAGCTCGTTGTGACCGTGATGAATGCCGATCAGGGGCTGTTCGCCTTCACTGAGCGTACTGAGCGGCGGCCAGCCGCTTGGATCTTTGGGTCCGAGGCGCACGGTGTCAGTGCTGAACTCATTCACCGGGCGGATCAAGCGGTCTCGATTCCGCTGCTGGGTCCGGTGGAGTCATTGAACGTGGCAAGTGCTGCGGCGATATGCCTGTATGCCGATCTTGCCGGGCGCGTGAGGCGCTAAAGCGCCAGCAGCCGTGGAACAATGGAGCCCGATCGTCTGGGAGGAAACCATGACCTACATCACTTCGGAACTACTGGAGCCAACTGGCTACGTGATCGTCGATGGCTACAACCAGGCGAAGGACCACCAGGAGTGGCTGGACGTTGAGTACGTGGATTGGAAGTCGTCAGGGGACACCCGGTTCGCGCCGCTCGCAAGTGCATATGGCGAGATGGAATGCAATGGATTTTGGAATCACACACCGCCAAAGACCGATAAGGATGGCGTGTGGGTAGCAAAGAATGTGGCGGCAGCACCCCTGTTGACGGCACGGGCACGTGAGGTCCGCGCGAATATCGGTCGTTGCCGCATCATCGAACTTCAACCCAATACCTACGCCGAAGCGATCTACAACCTTCATCGCGATGACAACAATCGGTTGAATCCCGAGGGGACCGGCTGGATTGTGCGTGCCTTCTTCAACCTCACGCACAACCCCGACTCCTACATGATCCTTCGTGAGGACAAGGATGATCCAGCCACAGAGACTCGAATCCCGCTTCCCGCGGGCGCTCAGGTCGTCCTGGATACTCAGCGTCTCTATCACGCGGTTTGGCATCCGGGCAGGGCACCGCGCTATTGCCTGATCACGAGTTATGAATCAGGGCCAGCACTCGACAGTTGGATGAGTCAGCGCCTTCCGATCAATCAATTTCAAAGCGAGGCATTGGATTCGCAATTCGCGCAGGCGGCCTACGAAACCGCCGATGCGCGCAGAGCAGCACGAGCCGCATCGCTGGCCGCGCAAGGATCCGATCCTCGATTCGGGGATGGCACACTGGCGTCGATGGAAGAGCAAACTTCAGGAATGTCCATGGAGACACTCTCGGAGGCGTAGGGCTGCTCTTGCAAGGTATCCGCAACTGCTCGTTGGCGGTGATTGGGAAATGGGCGTCCTGACAGGATACGGAAACCGCGTTGATGTGCGAACAAAGTTGAAGGAGCGAACATGTCGGTCACTGTCCACGTGCCATACGAGGCCGTCCTGGACGAGTTGGAGGCCGAGGCGCTCCACATTTTTCGCGAGACTGCGGCGGCATTCCGCAACCCAGTGCTGCTCTACAGCATTGGCAAGGATTCCTCGGTGCTGTTGCACTTGGCACGTAAGGCCTTCTACCCGGCTCCGATTCCCTTCCCGCTCTTGCACGTGGACACCACCTGGAAGTTCAGGGAAATGATCACATTCCGTGATCGCGTAGTTGCTGAGCTCGGCCTAGACCTGCGGATTGCTCAGAATGAGGCAGCCGTGAACGAAGGGGTATCACCGTTCACGCATGGAGCCCATGAGTACACCCGGCTGATGAAGACTGTGGCACTGCGTGAAGGCATTGATCGTCACGGATTTGATGCGGCTATTGGTGGGGCACGCCGGGACGAGGAGCGAAGTCGAGCCAAGGAACGCATCTTCTCACTTCGCGAGCCAGGCCATCGGTGGGAGCCTCGTAAGCAACGACCGGAGTTTTGGCGGACTGCGAACACCAAGCTGGCGGAGGGGCAGTCGATGCGCGTGTTTCCGCTGTCGAACTGGACCGAGTTGGACGTGTGGCGTTATATCCGCCGGGAAGCCATCGAAATCCCTGATCTCTACTTGTCAGCTCCTCGACCAGTGGTTGAGCGTGACGGCGTGTTGATCATGGTCGACGACGAGCGTTTTCCGCTCCAAGAAGGTGAACTCGTCCAGACTCGGTCGGTTCGATTTCGCACACTTGGCTGCTATCCGCTTACCGGTGCAGTGGATTCCAGCGCGACCAACTTAGACGCACTCATCGCTGAGATGGAAACATCAAAGATCTCCGAGCGCGCGGGCCGCCTGATCGACGGCGAGGGCGGGGGCTCGATGGAAGCCAAGAAGGCGGAGGGCTACTTCTAATGCCGAACTCTGGAACACCGGTACTGCGGTTGGTGACCTGTGGGTCAGTCGACGATGGAAAATCAACGCTGATCGGGCGATTGCTTGCCGAGACTGACTCAGTGCCTATTGACCAGTTGGAATATGCCAAGCGAACCCGTCGAGGTGGTTCGACCGTGCCGGTGGGCGAGATAGATTTTTCCCTGTTGACGGACGGTCTGGAGGCTGAGCGAGAGCAAGGCATCACCATTGATGTCGCATACCGACACATGAATGTGCCAAATGGACGGCGTGTGCTTATCGCTGATGCGCCGGGCCACGAGCAATACACGCGCAACATGGCGGTGGCTGCATCAAATGCAGATGTCGCTGTCCTGCTCGTCGATGCAGCTCGCGGAGTTCGCCCGCAAACGCATCGCCACTTAACCGTTTGCGCGCTGATGGGTGTTCGAACCGTCATCATCGCCGTGAACAAGATGGATTTGGTGAAATATGACCATGCCACGTTCGAGGAGATCGTGGGAGTCGTACGGACCACCGCGGCGCGGCTGGGAGTGCCAGAAGTACTGGCTATCCCATTGAGTGCAGCGCTGGGGGATAACGTCACTGCCTCCACGGCTCAGATGACTTGGTATCGCGGACCCTCACTGTTGCAGGCTCTCAGCGATTGGGAACCGGGAGCACCAGCAAGTGATTCGGCCTTTCGCTTCCCTGTGCAATTCGTCGTCAGAGCCGAAGGCAACTTTCGAGGGTACGCCGGAACTGTTGTAGCAGGCACCGTTGCCGTCGGTGACGACATCGTGGTTGCAGACTCAGGCAGGATGGCGCGGATTGAGCGCATCGTGACCTTTAACGGCGACCTGGAAACGGCTGTAGCCGGGCAGGCGGTCACCTTGACCCTTGATGCGGAAGTTGACGTAACCCGTGGCGATATCATCGCTGGAGTTGGCCAGGAGAGTGTCCAGCCCGCCGATCGATTTGCGGTCGACATGGTGTGGC
>CAIKZY010000167.1 GCA_903832025.1 uncultured Actinomycetes bacterium | reverse complement strand
GGGCGACCGTCACCACGTCCCTCTTGAACTCCGGTGGGTACTTCTTCGGCATGACGGACATCCTCCCGCGAGACCGCGTCCCGCAATAGAAGGTGTCAACTCAACCGACAGCAATCCCCCTCTTGGAGGCTGCGGATTCCCAGCGCGAAAGCGCATCGCCGTCTAAGCGGGTGAATCGGGGGTTGGCGGGAGGTGACGATGCCGGAACCGGTGTCGACGTTCGTGCGCAACCGAAGGCCAGACCAATGACCACGCGATCGTGATGATGCCCGCCAGGATGGTGCTGATGGCTCGGTACGCGATGGTTGATCCAACCGGATCGCCAACCAGGGTGAACAAGGCAATCATGAAAATCGTCACCCCAACGACGCAGATGAGATAAAGCGCCACGACGAACATTTCGGCGATCAGCGCACCGATACCGACGATGATGGCGATTGCGTAGGGGCCAGGATGCGCACCCTCGACGACGATGGTGATCACCGCTATCCCCATCAGGGTGCCCAGCACTCGTGCGGCGACACGAGTGGCGGTCCCGTTGATGTCCGGGACTACGACCCAGGCGACGGTCATGGGAATCCAATACTGATGGGGCCACTTCAAGAGTGCGGCGAGCGCGGTAGCGGTGCTGAAGGCTCCAGCAAGTCGGATCCCGTGGCGGAAGTAGTCATCGCGCGTGTTGAGCCTTGGCCGAAGTCGAGCAAGGACGTTCGGATGTACCGGTGCTGCACCCCAAGACTTGTGTCGATGCATGACAATTCGAAGCATCACGAGCCAGCCGATGACGATCAAGCCCCCAAGTCCGACGAGCAGGCAGTCCTGAACGGCGCTATGGCGCGGAACGGGCATGCCAAGGAACACGGCAAACAGCACCAATGCGAGCACTCCGCCAACGCGCGCATTGATGCCCGCGCCTCCGGCGAATCCGCAGCAGAAGGCCACGATCGCACTGACTGCCACCGCGACCCAGACTTGGACGAAGGCAGTGCCCGATAGCAGTCCGCCAATGAGCGTGGTGAGCATCATCCAGGACAGCGTCCACAGTTGTGTTCGCAACCGACGGGCAGGTTCCTCAAACAAGCCCGACAGCGGCATGAACAAGGCGCCCAGAGCCACGGGAATGGCCTTGTCGGCCCAGCCCAGAGCAATGAAAATCGAGACTGTCAGTGCGGTCATCGCTGCGGCAGCAATCGGCACGCGCCACGTCACCTTGTCCCGCTGAAGCGTCACCGCTCCGCTGGCGACGGTGCGCAGGAGAGATTCCACGCGCGAAGTCTGCACTAACGACGTGCTTGACATTGACCCAGACCCGGTGACGAGGCGTCCAGTGATGGCGCGTCCGCACACCCTGTGCCGTGCTCACAAGATTTCAGGGATGTGGGTTCCAGCAGCACAGGTCGGGTGAACAGTCTTGCTCGCTGAACTGCCCGCTGAATTGCTCGCTGACTGTGCCTACCGGCCGCGTCCGTTGTACGTGGCCGCGGTGAGTCGCCGACGAGGAAGTCGCCATCGATTTTCGCCGGGCAGGAAGGCCTGGCAATTGCGTTGCAGCCAGTCCAATCTCGACGTTGTGAGGTGGTGCTGGGTGCGGCCAGACTCACCCGGCCTTCAGGCGGTTCACTGCCAGCTCAAAATCACGTTGTCGTTCATTGAGGCGGACAAATTCCATGCTGAGGGCCTGAAGTTCAGGCTTGTCGGATGAATGCTCACGGGCATGGATCCCCATGCTGAGGCTTGACGACAGGGCGAGCAGTGTTCCGTGCAAGCGGACTGCCGTGGCGAAGATGAGTGCGAGTGCCACGGGGTCTTGCGCAGGACGCAACTCCAGGATTGCTGAGGAGGCGACCCGCTCGGCATCCAGAAGTGCCGCACGGGAGCTCATCAAGTCGGACTCCAATTGCGCGGTGGAGGGGGCTTCCTGGTTCAGTGAACTGCGCACCGCACTTGCCCATGCATTAAGCGCCGATACCAGGCGGTTCACCGTTGTGAGGGCATCCTCACTCGCCCGTGCCGAAATGAGTAATGCGATAGCCAGGGACAGGAAAGCACCCAGAATCGTGGCCACGATCCTGGTTGTGAACAGTCCGGGCTGTGGCCTCAGTGAGTAGTCCAAGATCAACACTGTTCCAGCGATGCCAAAGCTTGCCCAGATGTAGTTCCCGGAGAACCACCGAAATGCCACCGTTCCCAATCCCAGGAGGAGAATGAGAAAGGAAGCATCCGTGGCCCCAAATGCCGCCAATAGTGCAGGGAGAACCATTACCGCTGCCAGATTTCCCAATGTCCGGGTCAGGCCTCGAATAACGGTGAACGACCAATCAGCTTTCAGCGTGAACACCACCGTGAGCGGCAACCAGAAAGAGTGAGCATGGGGGATCACGATGCTCAGGGCTTGAGCCAGTCCAACCCCCAGAGCCATGCGAATGCCTCCGCGAAATGCGGATGTCGGGACGAGTGTGAGGCGGTTAATTCGAGACAGTCCGACATGGCGGGCCGATGCTGTGGAAACTTCCCCAATCTCACGTCGTTCAGGCCGTGGCGAGGTTGTCGTGTCCTGGAGGAGTGAATGAACGCTGGCGTCCAGTTGTCGTACCTGGCCAACGACCGCTTGAGTGCTCACCCAATTTGGGTCGCCAGCCAAGTTTTGGGGGAGATTTGCCAGTTTCCCGATTCCCAGGAGAACTCGCGCTGAACGCCGCAGATGCATGTTGACCGCAAGTCGATCGGTGGCACCTGGGGAACGCAAGTGCATCCACGAGATGACCGCACGGCTCATCGAGATTGCCTCGAACGCGCACTGCTGGCAGGCGACCAGTTCCTGCCCGGTCAATCCCGATTGATTCACCGTTAGATGCATTTGCTCTTCAGCGTCGTGGAACGCCAGCATGGAGGTTGTGTGTACAGATTGGCGGTCCAGCACGTTTGCCACCGCTCGCACGGTGAGGGCGATCGAGCGACGCACCGTGGCTCGTCGCTCATGAGAGGACATCACCACCCAGGCGGTCGCTTGGACCGCCATGCCGAATGCCACCGCTGCCGCGGCGAGTGCAGCCTGCCCCGGTGGACGTGGGCTCCCGGACAAGATCACTCCCAGGGCAACCGCGCCCAAACTCGCCACTGCCGCCGCGCCGCCGATGCGCTCACAGCAGCCGTAGGCAAACGCCAAGCCCGCAACCAGGGCAACACTCCACCACGTACTTCCCAGGCACATGGCGACAAATGCCGCCGCAGTCACCGCCACAATCGTCAGGCCAAGCATCGGTGCCAGCTTGCGTAAGGGCACGACAGCCTCGGTAAGACCCAATTGCAGGGCGCCAAAGCAGCACAGCACCCACATTGCCAAATTGTGAGTCAGCAGGCCCACGACAAAGAACCCGCACACGACCAGCACTCTTCGCGCCACCGATAACCAGGTCGCCGCCGGCGCGGGGACACCGACGATAACTCCCAGGACATGCTCGCGCAGAAACCACAGGCGAGAGTTCACCTGCACATCATGCCCGCATCCGGAGGTGATGTGACGTCGGGCGGGCGTGATTCTGAGCGCCTACCATTGAATGAACCCTTGGAGGACATGTGCGGACTGCAGTGCTGGTCGTGGGTATCGCGCTGACCTTGTGGGCACTGTTCTCCATCGTGCGGACCATGCTGATCCCAAATGCTTCTACGGGATTGCTGACTCGAGTCGTCAACAGCGTTGTCTACTGGTTTGCGCGAGCACCCCTTCGGCTTCTGCATTCTTACGCTCGGCAGGACCAGTGGCTCGCAGGATTTGCTCCCGTGGAAGTGATGCTGCAGTTGATATTGTATGTGGTGATCTTCATCTTCGCGCTAGGGCTGATGGTCTTCGGATTCGGGCAGTTGACGCTGTGGCAGTCCTGGTTTCAGGCTGGTGCCACCTTCACCACGTTGGGAATCGTGGAACCGGTTGCGCACGGCAGTTCGGTGGCGGCCCGTGTCGCTGCTTTCCTGGGATTGGTGGTCATCGCGGTGTTCATCGGCTATCTGATGGGCACCTACTCGGCGTACACCAGTCGCGAAGCAGGGATGGCTCGACTCGACATGCTGGCCGGCCAACCTGCCTGGGGCCCACAGATCCTGGTACGAGGGCATCTGCTGGGTCTCCCGCTTGATGAACTTCCCTCAGCAAACGTGTGGCTGGACTGGATCACCAATTTGCGGATGAATCATCAGATCAACGGCGCGCTGGCTACCTTTCGCTCAACTTCCTCTGCCCGGCACTGGTCCACCACCATGTTGGCTGTGCTGGACGCGGCTGCGCTGCAGTTGGCCTTAAATCCGAATCCACCGGATCCACACTTGATCGAGTTGATCACCCAGGGTGCTGAAACCACTGTCGCCATTCACCTGACGAGCGGGCAACGTTCAATGCACCTGACGAGTTGGCAACTGGAGTCGCAGGCCCTGAATGCGTTGCGTGCCACGACAGCCACGGCAGTGGATCCGATGCCTACGCGACTGGAGTTCGATGATGCGATCGCCGAGATGCGCCAAGCAGGCCTGGATATGCCGGCGGATATCGACCTGGTCTGGTGTCGTTTCGCCAACCTCCGTTCGATCTATGTCCGAGGAGCAGTTCGACTGGCACGCAAGTATCACGCCGTGCCAGCACCGTGGTCCGGCGCGCGCACTCCGTCCGTTCCCGTGCAGTGGCCCTCGCGTGCCGGGCTGGAGCCCCATTCGGCGGGTTAGGTCCGAGGACGCCACAGTGGCGCCACTGCGCTCCTGGCATAAGCCGCATGTTCCAGGTTGTTGAAGTATCAACTATGTGACATGATGGCCTTCGACGAAGGAGATCCCATGACTACAGACGCCGGCATCGCTCGCACGCTGGATCCGCATGCGCAAGACCTGCTCTTCCGGCAGGCGCGCACCGCCTACTCGTTCACTGATCGTGCGGTCAGTGATGATGAGTTATCGAGCATCTATGACGTCATGCAGTGGGCCCCCACTGCCATGAATGCCCAGCCCTTGCGCATCGCGTTCGTGCGAAGCCCGCAGGCAAAGGCGCGATTGCTGCCCCTGGTTGCTGAGGGCAATCGGCAAAAGGTCTCCGAAGCTCCGGTCACCGCGATCTTGGCTATGGACATTGACTTCCATGAGCACTTGCCGGTCGTGTCGCCACAGATGCAAGGCGCCAGGGAGAATCTCGATAGTGCAATCGAAGCTCGCGAGTCGATGGCGGCATTCAACTCTGCGTTGCAGGCCGGATACTTCATCCTGGCGGTGCGCGGTGCGGGCTTGTCAGCGGGTCCGATGGGCGGCTTTGACAAGGCAGGTGTTGATGAGGAGTTCTTCGCGGGAACGTCATGGCGTTCACAGGTGCTGGTGAATATTGGCCATGCCAATCCGGAAGTGCAGTTTCCACGCAACCCTCGGCTGACTCTGGATCAGGTGGCGCAGTTCCTGTAAGCAGCGCATACGCGTTGTGAGCCGATTCCGATGCTTGGCCCCATGATCCTGCTCTGCGGGTGCAATCTGGCGACGGCGTACGCTCAGGTATGGCCAGTCTGGCGTGTGTCGACGGTGGTATCGCGGTGCGACTGTCTTTCTGGGAGAGCCTGGGAGCGCTGCATCGTGGGGTGGTCATTCCCGCCGATGTTGTGACATCGGTCGATCACGTGGGTGACCCCTGGCCGTATCTTCGAGGAGTTCGCCTACCCGGAACCGGGATCCCGCGAATGGTCATGCTGGGCACCCTTCGCTACCGCGGGGGCAAAGATCTGTGCGCCATCTATCGCAGCGGGCCGGCCAGCATCATTACCTGCAGTGATTGGGAGTTCACTCGCGTCATTGTGTCTGGTCCTGAATTTGCGTGGCACATCACGGCTTAGCGCACTAGCGTTCACGCCATGCGCTGCGTGGCTCGGCTCGGGCTTGAGGTCGGGGAAGGCCCCTTCTGGGACGTGTTGAGGCAGTGCTGGTGGTTTGTTGATATTCGTCGTCATGCCGTTCACTCCTGGGAACCACGCGGCAACCGGCACCGGGTATTTGCTCCTGGACAGCAGGTCTCGGCCGTGTTTGCCTGCGGCGAAGATCGACTGCTCATCGCAGGACGCCAGCAACTGTTCACCTGCAAGCCGGACGGTTCCCAGTGGGCACCATTCGGGTCCCCGTTGGAAAGCGGGGAATTCCTGGAACTCAATGATGCCAAGATTGACTCGCGCGGGCGATGCTGGGTTGGCAGCCTGGACCGTCAGCGACAGCACGGAGGACACCTGTGGCGAGTGGAGCCTGACGGCTCTGCATGCGCTGTGCTGTCTGGCATTCAGGTCTCCAATGGCCTGGCTTGGAGCCTTGACGAGCGAACGCTGTATTACATCGACTCCCTGTCCTATCAATTGCGCGCATACGACTTTGAGGTCGACAGCGGGGATGTGGGGCAAATGCGCGTCGTTGCCGAGTTCGACCCCGGTGAAGGCTTGCCCGACGGGATCGCAGTCGCCGGTGATGGCAGTATCTGGGTGGCAATGTTTGGTGCGGGCAAGCTGCGCAGGTTCGATCGCGACGGCACCTCTATGCGTTCGATTACCGTCCCAACGCTGAATGTCACCTCGTTGGCATTTGGTGGGGAAAGCGGCTGTGATGTCCTGCTGACGACCGGCACCTACAAGCTCAGTGCCGAGCAGGTGGCCGCAGATCCTGACGCCGGGGCAGTCTTCGTGATGCAGGCTGGCCAGCCCGGCGCCCCAGTCCACGCGTTCGCCGCAAGCAAGCCATAGCCCCCGATCGGGCCCGTGTGAACGCGGAGGGGATTGCCGTTCAGCCTGGTCGGCACGCTGCGTGAACGCGTGCGAACTCGCATGCCCATGCAAGCGGTTACGGCTCTGTCCTGGGATAAATGCTGGAAATTGAATGAACATCTGATAGATGTCTAGACAACTTCGGCTACTCTCCGTACCAGTATTCGTTGCCGAATCGTGCTGCGGCCCAGCACGGTGATGCACCCCTCCAGCCCGGGAGCAACCATGAGTGACATCCGCTATGTCTACGACTTCTCCGAGGGCAGTAAGGAGCAGAAGGAGCTGCTCGGCGGCAAGGGCGCCAACCTTGCCGAAATGACGCGCCTTGGATTGCCAGTTCCCCCTGGTTTCACCATCACCACCCATGCCTGTCGCTGGTTCTTGACCCATGATGCCGAGCCGCCCGAACTGCGTGTCCAGGTCACCGCTGCGTTGCGCAGACTCGAGGACGAGTTGAACCGTCGCCTCGGTGACCTGCATGACCCGCTGTTGGTGTCCGTTCGCTCCGGGGCGGTGTTCTCCATGCCGGGAATGATGGACACGATCTTGAACATCGGGCTCAACGATGCATCAGTCAAGGGCCTTGCGGATGCAGCCGGTGATGAGCGATTCGCCTGGGATTCCTACCGCCGGCTGATCTCGATGTTCGCCCGCACTGTCATGGGTATGGAGGCGTCGGCATTCTCCGAACCGCTGGAGGCTGCAGTTCAACGTGCGGGGGTTGCCTCGGAAAGTGAACTCAGTGCCGGTGACCTCCAGGACCTGGTGGAGCTGTACAAGGAGCAGGTGCGCCAGCACACTGGCCGGGAATTTCCGCAGCACCCGCGCGAGCAGCTGGATATGGCGGTGAAGGCCGTATTCGAGTCATGGAACGGCGATCGAGCCAAGTTGTACCGACGACGTGAGCGCATTCCCAATGACCTGGGCACGGCCGTCAACATCTGCGCCATGGTGTTCGGCAATCTTGGTGACGACTCCGGCACCGGAGTGGCATTTACCCGTGATCCAGCCACTGGCGCCGGAGGTCATTACGGGGATTACCTCCAAAATGCCCAGGGCGAGGATGTCGTCGCTGGTATCCGCAACACTTTGGCATTGGCCGATCTGGCCACGGTGAACCCGGATGTCGCGGCCCAGCTCGCTGCCACCATGCGTCGCTTGGAGACCCACTATCGCGATCTATGTGACATTGAATTCACCGTGGAGCGCGGCAAGCTCTGGCTGCTCCAGACTCGAGTAGGCAAGCGCACCGCAGCTGCGGCATTTCGTGTGGCCTGCCAGTTCCTGGATGAAGGGCTTATTACCGAGGACGAAGCCCTGCTTCGTGTGAGCGGTTCCCAGTTGTCACAGCTTCTCGTGCCGCAGTTGGCATCAGGCACTACGCGGACATTGCTGACCAGGGCCATTGCGGCCTCTCCCGGAGCTGCGGTGGGTCAGGTGGTCTTCGACCCAGCAGCTGCCGTTCGCTGGGCCGAGGAGGGCAAATCCGTCGTGCTGGTACGTCGAGAGACCAATCCCGATGATCTCGCCGGGATGGTTGCCGCAGTGGGCATCCTGACCGCGCGAGGCGGCAAGACCTCCCATGCTGCCGTGGTGGCACGCGGCATGGGCAAGCCAGCTGTGTGCGGGGCTGACCAGCTGCTCGTCGACGAAAGTGCAGGCACGGCACAGGTCGCGGGGGGAGTGTTGCTCAGGGAAGGCGACTGGGTCTCACTGGATGGAGCGACCGGGGAGGTCTTCGCGGGTCAGATCCCGGTTTCGGCATCGCCCGTGGTCCGGTATCTATTGGAAGGTATGGACACCGTCTTGCCGACGTTGGCCGAAGATGATGCCGCCACGGTGGCCTGCGTGGACCGGTTGCTCGTTCACGCCGATGCCGTGCGCCGATTGCGGGTGCGGGCCAATGCGGACACTCCCGATGATTGCGTTCGGGCGCGACAGCTTGGCGCAGAAGGCATCGGCCTGTGCCGGACCGAGCACATGTTCCTTGGTGATCGCCGTGAATTGATTGAGCGCGTGATCCTGGCCGAGGTTGCCGGCGCCCGGGATGCCGCTTTAGCGGCCTTGACGCCGTTGCAGCGAGAGGACTTCACTGCGATGCTCACCGTGATGGATGGGCTGCCGGTCACGGTGCGGCTTTTGGATCCGCCACTGCACGAATTCCTTCCCGATCGAGCGGAGTTGATGGTCAAGGTTGCCCTGGGGACGGCAGCAGGGCAGGACACCAGCGATGACAAACGACTGCTCACGGCGGTGAACCGACTGCACGAGTCCAACCCGATGCTGGGACTGCGTGGTGTGCGGCTGGGCTGGGTGGTGCCGGGGCTGTTCGCCCTGCAGGTGCGTGCCTTGGCAGAGGCCTGCGTGCAACTTCGTCGGGCCGGAGGAAACCCGATGCCGGAGATCATGGTGCCGCTGGTCGGATCAGCCCAGGAGTTGATGCTGATGCGCGAGGAAATCGAGCAGGTCATCGCTGAGGTGAGCCGCGCTCATGACGTGAACCTGGAGATTCCCATCGGCACGATGATCGAGTTGCCCAGGGCGGCCCTGACGGCTCACCGCATCGCCGAGGTCGCGGACTTCTTCTCGTTCGGTACCAATGACCTCACGCAGACAACCTGGGGATTTTCCCGGGACGATGTCGAGGCGGCATTCTTCCCGCAGTACCTGGAGAAGGGCGTGCTCACGATCTCACCGTTTGAGACCTTGGACGCCGATGGAGTCGGCAGGCTGGTCGACATCGCCGTTGCCGAAGGACGGGCAACCAAGCCCAGCCTGAAGCTGGGCGTGTGCGGTGAGCACGGCGGTGATCCGGAGTCGATTCACTTCTTTGACGCTGCCGGACTCAACTATGTCTCTGCCAGCCCATTCCGGATTCCGGTCGCGAGACTGGAGGCCGGGAGAGCGGTCATTGAGGCCTTGAGCAGCGATTCGCGCTGACCCAGTGTCGGGCCACGCTGACACAATCAGCAGGTGAACTCGGGATTGTGGCTCGTCTGCGGACTGGTGATCGGAATCGGTGTTGGGGTAGCCCTGGCCTCCCTCCTGGCCGCACGCAGGGTGGCACTGGTACGCGGGCAGCTGGTCGCCACCCAGCAGCAGGCAGAGCGTGCAGTCAGCGCCGCCGCAGGAGCAGCTGAGTTGTCTGTCCTGCTGGCACCCGTCCAGGCAGGGGTTGACGCCCTGTCGCGAAACGCCGCGGATGCCGCACGCCATCGTGCCGCCGCCGACGCCACGTTGGAGCAGCAACTCAACGACATGCGCGATCAGTACCGCGCGCTCAGTCAGGCGACCGGAGCCATCGCTACGGCGATGACCAGTGGACAAAGCCGTGGACAGTGGGGGGAGATGCAGTTAGAGCGGATCCTGGAGTCGGCAGGGCTGCTGCCAGGAGTGCATTTTGATCGGCAAGTCAGCGTACTCGGAGAAGAGGCCTCAGTTCGTCCGGATGTCCTGATCCGTTTGCCTGCCGGTGGGCGGATTCCGGTGGATGCCAAGTTCCCCTTCGACGCATACTGGCTGGCCTTGGCTGAGAAAGACCCGATCCAGGCCGGTGCGCTCATGGACAAGCATGCCAAGGACGTATCGGCCAGGGTGAATGAATTGGTCAGTCGAAAATATGCACAGGTCGCCCAGGGGGTGGACTTTGCCGTGATGTTCTTGCCCTTCGAGTCCTTGCTGTCCGCTGCCATCCAGGCTGATGCCACATTGCTGGAGCGGGCGTTCGACAAGCGTGTCGTCATCGCGACGCCCACCACGATGCTCGCGCTGTTGCGCACGATTGCGTTCGGATTCGATCGCAAGCTGATGCAGGATAATGCCGAGGAAATCCGAGATCATGGAGCCCAGATGCTTCGTCGTCTTGGCATTTTGGCCGAGCACTTGGCAGATCTGCGCGCGGGCCTGGCCGGTGCCGTGTCCGCGTATAACAAGTTCACGGGCTCCTTTGACTCTCAGGCCATGGTGCAAGCCAGGCGGATGCAGGAGCTCGGCGTTCATGCCCAACGGGCTCTTCATGCCCCCGAGACCATCGACGAGCAGTTGCGCCTACCGAGAGCAGATCAAGCATCGTGATCGTCGTCGGCGCTGATGGTCGACCCCGATGTGCCTGGGGAAGCGGCTGCGTGGAGTATCGGGACTATCACGACAATGAGTGGGGACAGCCCGTCCGTGGCGACAATGCACTCTTCGAGCGGATCACCCTTGAGGCATTCCAGTCGGGATTGTCCTGGCTCACGATCCTGCGTAAGCGTGAAAATTTCCGAAGGGCATTCGCGGATTTCGAGATTTCAGCGGTTGCGGAGTTCGATGATCGCGACCGTCAGCGGCTGATGACCGACGCCAGCATCGTGCGCAATCGAGCGAAGATCGATGCGGCCATTGCCAATGCGGTTGCCCTGCGTCGCTGGATTTGCGACGACGGACCCGGTGGGTTGGATCGCCTATGGTGGTCCTTTGCCGAGCCTGAGCAGCCGAGGCCGCGAACAACCGCCGACGTCGTTGCATCCAGTGAGCAGTCACGAGCCCTGAGCAAAGGCCTGAAAGCGCGCGGGCTGACGTTTTTGGGGCCGGTGACCGTTCATGCCGCGATGCAGGCAACAGGCTTGCGCAACGACCATCTTGCTCAGTGCTGGGTCAACGACTAGGTCGCTGGATCGGTGTAGGTCGGTTCCTGGAATTCCGGGAACGGATGATCCGGGTCACGATTGGTGAAGTACTTGGCGACCCCGTAGGCCGCACCGGCGACGGGCACCGCGATCAGTGCACCCACGATGCCCAACGCGATCGATCCCGCGGCGATCGCCACAACAATGGCCAGGGGATGAAGGTTCACTGCCTTGCCCATCACCAGAGGCTGCAGCACATCGCCGTCGAAGCTGCCGACAATGATCGTGAGCACCACGACCAAGAGCGCAATGACGGGACCGCGTTCAGCCAGGGCAACAATGGCCGCAAAGAACGTGGCGATCGGTGCGCCAATCACCGGAATGAACGCACCGATAAACACCACGGCCGCTAGTGCCGGTGCAAGTGGCACGCGCAGGATCAGCAACCCGATGAACACCAGCAGGGCGTCGCAGAACGCGACAATCACGATGCCGCGGGTGTATCCGGAGATGGATTCCCAGGCGATGCGTCCGGCGACATTGGTGGGATTCGCAGCCTTCTTGGGAAGCCAGCTGATCACCCACTGCCAGATCGTGTTTGGCGTCAGCAGGAAGAAGATCACGGCAAACAAGAACACCGAACCGGCGATGACGATGGTGCCGATCGAGCCCAGTGAACCAAGCAGGAAACTCAAGAAGCCCTTTGCCACTGTCCCCGACACGCCTTGGGCCTGCTTGACCAGGTTGTCGAACTGGGAGTTCGACAGGTGCAATGGCCCATCACGCAACCAGGTCTCGATGTCCTTCAACCCGTTGGAGATCGAGTTGACCAGCTTTGGCCCCTCGCTGATGGATGAGGACACCACCGAATACAGAATCAACACAATCGCAGCCGCGATCGTGAACAGCGCCAAGATCATCGCCAGGACCTTGGGCAGGAACTTGTGGTAGAGGTTCATCACCGGCTGCGTCCATGCAGTGACCAGCATTGCGAAGAACAAGGCGAATATGACCGGAAAGATCTTCCCCATGGCAACGACCAGCACAGAGGCTCCGGCGAGCAGCACCAGCAGACGCCAGATCACCCCAGCGGTGCTGCGAAGAGTCTGGGGAACCAGATCGGCGTCGCTCATGAACCCTCCCGGGAAGTGCCCGGATCCGCCGGGCACGCCGTAGTCGATTCGAACCAGGCCGGTCGGGGTGGAAAATGTCACGGCAACCACACCTGGTTCCTCGGCGTCCACCCAGTGCACGGTGATGTCGTCCAGGGGATGGTCGGCTGGCTCGCCGAGGTACTCACCGATGCGGTCGGCATCAGCGGGTTAAATGGTCCCGCGTCAGGCAGCCGGGTGTGGCAGGCAATGCAAAAAACGAATTAGCCGCACCCGGGATCCTTGCTCTCACCGAGGCTTGCGATCCGGCCAACGCGACGCCGCGATATCCGTCAGGACGGGTTCGCCACCCGGCACGAAGGCCCCAATCGCGTCGGTAACGCTGGCGAACCGACGCGTCCGCCCCAAAAGCGGTTGCACGAACACAGCCTGTTCGTCCCGCCAGATCATCCACCGGCACGGGCCGCCGGGTTCGGGATGGAACGCCAGGACCTCTTCGTACTCCTCGGTCTCCGACGCATGATCCAGACGCACCATCATCTGGACTCCGTATGCTTCCGACCAGGCCGCGAACACCATCAGGTCGGCTATGCCGAAGGAAATGCCGCGTAGTTCGGGAGTAGCGGTTTTTACGATTGCCATGATGCCCTCGTTACGGTTCAGGTTTCGCGAACATTCCCCCCGTGGCCGGGGTCGAATATCAGCCACCGAACTGGTTGAGAGCGAAATGACATCAAACATCTCGCGCTTCGTTTGCCGGCGACTGGACAAACTCTACGGTCGAACACGAGATCCGGATGTGACCGAGGCCACAGTTTCAAAAATTATTGTCAGACAGCGGCAGCGGCACATCGCACCGTTCGGAATGCCGGGTCCACGGTATGATCTCGGTCAGGCGCCCGCGTTCCCAGGCTACGACGCCGGCAGGAAATCGATAATGAACTCACTGCCGCCATAGCCGGCTTCCTCCGGAATCCGCATCAGCCGTTTGGAGCCTTCCAGTTTCGTCCCCCGCGGCATCACCGTCACCACCGTGGCTGCCCGTGCGGCATCCATCGCGTCTTTCACCGACGCGGAACGGCCGAGTTTTTCCAAATTCTTCGCGGTCGCGAACACCAGCTTGAAGCGCCCCGCTTCGGTATCCGCCAGGGCCTGCGCCGGGGTGATCCAGATCGAGTCCACCGCCTCCCATCCGTCATGCACAGCCAGATGTTCGGCCGGTGCCGCCGCGAGAAAGAAATGCGTATCGTAGCGCTTGGGTTGGTGCACCGGGGTGATCCAGTGTGCGAAATGCACCAGCAGGTCCGGCGCCGGCACAAGGGCTTCGGCCTCCAGCATCGCGTCGAAACCGATCGACCCGGCGTTCAGGGCGGCGCGATGCTGGTCCTCCAGCCGCTTCAGAATATCGGCATCGATCAGGTCGTCCGATCCGCGCGATCGTGCCAACAGCACGCCGCACTCCTCGAACGTTTCCCGGATGGCGGCAACGCGGAATGCCAATGCATCGGTTTCCAACCCATCGGGGTTGGGACAATCGGCCGGGCGAAGGGCCAGTTCCTGGTCGGATTCCTCGACGCGACCACCCGGAAACACCAGCGCACCGGCGGCGAAGTCGATCGCATGGT
>CAIKZY010000166.1 GCA_903832025.1 uncultured Actinomycetes bacterium | reverse complement strand
TTTTGCGGCATGATCGATGAACCGGTGCTCCAACGGTCATCGAGTTTGGCCCATCCGAATTCTCGGGACGTCATCAAAATGACCTCCTCGCCAATACGGGACAGATGAACAGCGATCATTGCCGCGACGAACAAGAACTCGGCTACCCAGTCACGATCTGAGACGGCATCGATGGAATTGGGCAGTGCGGATGAAAATCCCAGATCCTCGGCTACCGCTGCAGGGTCCAGTCCCAACGATGAGCCCGCAAGTGCACCGGCTCCCAAGGGCGATCGCGCGGCACGCCGATCCCAGTCTGCCAAGCGTTCGAGGTCACGCTCCAGAGCATGGACGTGCTTGGCCAGTTCATGACCGAATGAGACAGGTTGGGCATGCTGCAAATGCGTGAATCCGGGAGACGCGTGGTCAACGTGCTTGTCGGCCTGGTCCAGGAAGACCTCCTGAAGGTCCATGACCGCCCTGGCAATCGCTCTGGCCCGATCCCGCACATACAGGCGAAAATCGGTGGCGACCTGATCGTTGCGGCTTCGCCCGGCTCGGAGTTTGCCGCCAAGGTCACCGAGTCGCTCGATTAACAGACGTTCCACCGCGGTGTGCACGTCTTCATCGCTGGGGTGCGGCAGGAGCGTCCCATTCGCGAAATCCTGACGCATCTGCAACAAGGCCGATTCCACAGACCTCAGTTCTTGGTCATTGAGCAAGCCTGCGCGCTCGAGCACGCGCGCGTGAGCCGCCGTTTGCTGCATGTCAAAGGGAGCAAGACGCCAGTCGAAGTGCACTGACGCACTCAAGGCAGCCATGGCATCGGATGGGCCTGACGCAAACCGACCGCCCCAGAGTCGGGTGGGCTGATCGGTCATGAGCTTCTCCTTTGTTCACCGTGCTGCTGTGAGTTGTGCTGAATGAATCCTGTTCGTGCCAAGAGCATCTGACACAGATCCCGCGCCGCTTGTTCACTGCGCATCACCACGATCACCGTGTCATCACCGGCGACGCTACCCACCAGTTCGGGCAGGGCGGCGGCATCGAGGGGTCCAGCCAAGTACTGCGCTGCTCCAGGAGGTGTATGAAGAACCGCGATATTCATTGCTGGCTCTGCGCTCACCAATACTTCCGCTGCAACTCTGGTCAGTGAATCAGCACCAGCGGATCCTTCAAGTCTGGCGACCGTCGCTGGCACAATTTCATAGCGTGCCTGTCCTGCCACCGTCCGGCGAATGGCTCCCAATGACTCCAGATCACGAGACAACGTTGCTTGCGTCACCTCAAATCCGCGCTGGAGTAACCGCAGTCGAAGCTGGGCTTGAGAAGGAATGACTTCCTCAAACAGCACTTGGGCGATGACGGCCCGCCGGGCCACCATGGTCTTTGCCGTAGTCACCGTCATGGCCGGATCCCGATTGTTGAACAGGCCTGCTCCCAGCGAATCAGGGCGTCGGAGATGTCTTGGTCAGTCAGCACGAGCGGGGGAGCCAAGCGAATGGCATCTACGGTGACGTTGTTCACCAGGAGGCCGTTGGCTCGGCATGCTCGCACAAGATCGGCGGCAACAGGATGGCGCAATTGAGCGGCAAAGAGCAGACCCCTTCC
>CAIKZY010000165.1 GCA_903832025.1 uncultured Actinomycetes bacterium | reverse complement strand
CGGCACCGCGATCTTCACTCGTGATGGCGGGGCTGCGCGGCAATTCCAGTTCGACATCAACGTCGGGATGGTTGGCATCAACGTGCCGATCCCGGTACCGGTGGCCTACTACAGCTTCGGTGGCTGGAAGTCCTCGCTGTTCGGTGACAGCAATATGTACGGGCCCGCAGGCATTGAGTTCTACACGCGGACCAAGACGGTCACCTCTCGTTGGCCCGACCCATCGACCTCCAGCGTTGACCTAGGTTTTCCTCGCACGCGCTGACAGCACACCCGCACGGCCACGAAGTGGCTCACCACGATCGCCCGACAGCAGTGCTGTCGGGCGATCGCAGTGTGCGGTGGTCCGCTACCGGCGCTGCAGTGCCGTCGGTGCCCGAAGCAGGAAACCGGCCATGGGCTTAGATGTCGCCATGAGTTCTGTTGCAGCTGCTGGCACATTCACCCTCGGAGCAAACTCGGCTGACCCCGTCACAGTCGTCCGACTTGGCTTTGGCGCGATGCGCATCGTCGGTCCGGGCATCTGGGGCGATCCGGCCGATCCTGCCCAGGCCATCGCCGTGCTGCGCGGTGCCGCCGAGCTCGGGGTCAACCTGATCGACACGGCAGATTCCTACGGACCGTTCATTAGCGAGGATCTGATCAAGCAGGCGCTGCATCCCTATGACGGCATCCTGGTGGCGACCAAGGGCGGTCTGACCCGGCAGGGGCCTGATGCCTGGGATGCTGTCGGCAGGGCGCCATACCTGCGCCAATGCGTGCAGATGTCGCTGCGGCGCCTGGGCGTGGACCGCATCGACCTGTGGCAGTTGCACCGAATCGATCCCCGAACACCGGTGGAAGAGCAGTTCGGGGAGATCGCGGCTATGCAAGCCGAGGGCCTCATCCGCCATGTTGGCCTGTCGGAGGTCTCCGTGGCAGACGTGGAGATCGCTCGCACGTACTTCGATGTGGTGTCGGTGCAGAACATGTACAACGTCGCGGTTCGGTCCAGTGAAGCGCTGGTCGACTACTGCCACGACAACGCCATGGGATTCATTCCGTGGTTCCCGCTCGGCAACCGGCAGTTGCTGCAGGCCGACGGACCGGTGGCGCGCACGGCGGCTCGGCTGTCAGTCAGTCCCAGTCAGGTTGCACTGGCCTGGCTGCTGCAGCGGTCGCCGGTCATCCTGCCGATTCCCGGCACCGGATCCTTGGAGCACCTTCGGGACAACTGCGGTGCGGCCGATGTGCAGCTCGATGATCAGGCTCTGGCGGATCTATCCGACATTGGAGCCTGAGGACGTCACCGCCGACGGAGCCGGCGCATTGGGTGCCGAAAGCGCCGTGGTGCTACTGGCACGTGCGCTGACGACGATGAAGTCCTTCTTGTACCGCGTGTAGTACAGCGACGGCGGATAGTAGGTCTCGGCCAGAATCTTGTGCCCGACCGGATCATGACGTCCGACCGGTGCGTCGTAGACATACCCGGTCGGCCAGGTGTGATTCATGTCCAAGATCATGGCGGTCACCGCTCCCGCGTGCTGTAACTCCAGTCCCAGATCGTAGGCAGTGACGTGATTGCCGGTGATGAAGATCAGATTGCCGTTGGGTAGCTCGCCAAGTGCAGTTCGATCGGCGTGCTGTGCATTGCGGAGCGACTTGCCCCAGCGATTGGGTGCATCGGCTGCCGAGGCGTGCAGCACGCCGTTGGCGATCAGCGGTTTCAGGTTCTGCCGGATGGCCAGGGTCGGGGTCACCGGCATCCCCTGCTGCCACACCTTCACCTGCACGGACCCATCGCGGCCGTTGATCAAGCTTGCGTAGCCGTTCTTCAAGGCAGTGATGACCTTGCCGTTGTAGGCGTATCCGCCGGCATGATCGGACATCTTGAATCCACCGTTGAAAGCCGCCAGCATCGTGGGAACCCACGAGGAGGGATGCACGTCCACGCTGCGAACCGGACTGAACTCGGGATATTTCGTACCCGGGATGAATCGGAAGTTCAACTCGGCGGCGTTCATCCAGAGCATCACGATCTTGCCGGCATCGGCGTGGGCGATCTGCAACGGGAATCCACCTGCCACCTGGCGGTTCACGGCTGTCCAGGTGAACGCCACCGGCGGCCCGGTCGGCGTGGGGGCTGGCTGCGCGCTGCGAGTGGCCGGCGGTTTCGCGGTTGCAGTCGGCCCTGCGGCGGTGCATCCGGCTACCAGCGACACCACTGCCACCGCTGCGGTGAGCAGGGAAAGTCGAAGGCGAGGGTGCATTGGCACGATTGTTCCCTGGTCCCACTGAGCAGGCCCTGAGGCTGGCCCTGGTGCGAGCCGATTTGTTCCACCATTGACCTGCCCTACGCTGAGGCAGTGCTTGATGATGCGCAATTGGCAGCCCGGCTGGCTTTTGCCGTCGATCTCGCGCAGCGAGCCGGGCAGGTTGCGCTGGAGTATTTCCAGCAGCCGCACACCCTGAAGGTGTCCAGCAAAGGACCACAGGATTTCGTCTCCCAAGCCGACTACGACACCGAACTGGTCATTCGCCAGGCGCTGGCAGATCGCTTCCCCGGTGATGCGTTCGTCGGCGAGGAAACCGGCGGACAGGAAGTCGACTCGCACACCGGGGTGTGGGTCGTGGACCCGATTGACGGCACGCAACCATTCTTGATGGGCATGGCGACCTGGTGCGTGTCGATCGCGTTTGCCCTTGGCGACCAGATGCTCATCGGCGTGGTGTACGCCCCGGTCACCAATGAACTGTTCGCCGCCAGACTCGGCCACGGCGCAACCTGCAATGGCCGGCGCATTGCGGTACGGGCCGCGACAAGTCTTACCGAAGGCGTGGTCTCCGTGGGCTACTCACGCAACACCACCATCGAGCAGCTGGTGCACGTGATGGGCGAAATGGCCCGGCAGGGGGGCATGTACCACCGCAACGGATCCGGGGCCCTGAGCTTGTGTTACGTGGCGTGCGGCCAGCTGATCGGCTACATCGAGCCATACATCAACTCCTGGGATTGTCTGGCGGCACTGGTGATCATTCGCGAGGCCGGCGGCATCACCAATGACTTCCTCGCCGAGCATGGCCTGGTGACCGGCGGGGCTGTCTTTGCGGCCAGTCCGGCGATCTACCCGACCATTCGCGACCTGCTTCCGTGACATCGATCGGCCCTGACATCATGCGTCCGTGACATCCTGCTGACATGGCACTGCGCGCACGCGATCGCTTCGGTCGATGGGTGGATGCCGGCGATGCCAGCGCCGTCGCTGAACTGGCTCTTGCGCCTGTCATGGTGCCGCAGGACGCATTGGACCTGGCCGCACGGTGGGCTGCCGATGGCTACCCCTTCTACGCCCACGAAATCTTCGAGCACATGTGGCGCACCTGCCCCGTCGAGCAACGACTCCTGTGGCAGGGATTAGCGCAGGCTGGGGCAGCACTGTGCCATCAGGGTCGCGCAAACACCGTTGGGGCACGACGCCTTGCCGCACGCGCCCGTCAGACTCTGGCCGAAGCGGCAACCGATGTCCTGACGCCGGCGAGCCTTGCCGCATACGTAGCCCAACTCGATGCGATCAGCGCATAAGGATTGCCTCTACGGCTGAACGCGGAAGAACTGCTCCTGGTGGTAGGCCAAGTACGAGCCCTTGGCAGGTGCGGTCAGCATCACGCGGACACCAATGCCGGATTGTGCGGTCACCGACCACTTCCCGCCGACGTGGTGAACAACGCAGTAGGAGACATCGCCGGCGCTCTTGGTACGAAGCAGGGGTCCGCAATCCACCTGAACGGCAGCGTGCTGACCCGCGTTGGTCAACACCGGCTGAGCAATCAGCGTGGTCGTCCCGGCAGTGACCTGCGAAGGCAAGTGCAGGTTCACCGCGACTTGTTCCTTCCCCACGGACACCGGGATGACCACCTCCGACGACTTGCCGGTCGGGTCAGTCACGATCACGACAACATGGTCGGTGCCGGTGAATCCAGGATCTGGGGTGTAATTCACCTTGCCGTCCACGAGCTCCGCCTGTCCATGGGCAGGAGGCAGCACATCCGTGGGCTTTGCCTCAGTGGGGATTTGCGGTGTCTTCGGGATCGATAACTCTGAGGTCTGGCCAGGGGTGCCGGTCTCGCTGGCGGATGGCTTGGGTGTCACGGTGACTGAGGGAGTCGGTTCGGTGGCACTGGCACTTGTGCTGGCACCTGAACTTGCGCTTGGGCTCGCAGTCGCGGTACCCGAGGCGCTTGCGCTTGGGCTCGCAGTCGCGGTACCCGAGGCGCTGGGGCTCACCGATGGCTCTGGATTGGCGGGCGGCTGCGTGGCCTCAGGTGCCAGGCAGTGCTTGGTCGTGAAATACACGTGATCCAGGAAGTTGCCGATGCTCTTGTTTCCCGAAGCCGTCGCCCCGGATGCGAAGCCGAACCGGGTCGCGGTTTGACCGGCAGGCACGACGTAGGTGCCCGTGTGCAGCACCCAACCAGCGCTCAGGGCATCGGTGAAGGTTGTCGTGGAATTCGGCGCATGTGCGTCCGGACCGATGTTGACGGACATAGTGTCTCCGGATGCGCCGGCGCCACGAGCCCGGTGATACAGGGTCCAGACCAATTCCTGACCGGGAACGGTGTCCACGGTTTGGTACAACTCGGAGTCCTGAGTGGCATTGAGTTCGGCAAATTGATTGCCATCCGGCGCATTCACGCCGTTGTAGCCAGTGGACCAGATTTCGATCTTTTTGTCGGTCGCGGTCGTGCTCCAGCCCGGAACCAGGGACTCATTGATTTGCCGGTAGGACTTGGCCGGCAGGACCGGCTCCTCGAAATCGCCGTTGACCAGATATGTCGTGGTGTTCTCGCACGAGGCATCTGTCGCCTGACCTGCGATGGTTGCCGGGGTAGGTCGATCGAGCTGTGAAGCAGTTGCGCTGGGGCTCGACAACGGCGAACCGGTGTTCGAGGCGGCTTCGACCGAGGCCGTCGATGACGCCACTGCGCCAGAGCTGGAGGCATAAGCATGAACCGAAGCGGTGGCAGATGGCGTTCCGGTGGAGCTGGTGACTTCAGGGTGAACCACCGGCATGGACTGAGGCGCAGCCGATGCAGCGGTGATGGTGCAGCCTGCTTCCCAAATCGCCTGTCCCGCGGGCCAATTCAATCCCGGGTATGTATTAAACGGCGGAATGATGTCGCCCCAGCCGGCCGCGGGGTATATCCCGCCGGTGTGTGAGTCATGTCCATTGCTTCCGGTGATTGATGCAGTGGACACGGAGATGAGGTTGTACGGGTTGGTCTTGCTCGAGGTTCGATGACAGATGCTGACCTTGCCGTCCACCACTGCCGATCCGACCGCATCGGCGGCGATCCAGATTTGGTACGACGGAAAACCGGTGACCTTCTTCTCGGTCAAGGTGATGGTCTTGATCGCGCCATTGGGCTCGAACCAGGCGCTTGCTCCGTTGGTGTCCTTTCCGGAGCCCTTGAGCGTCTGCGTCGCCGCATCCCAGGTCGGTTGATCGGTATCGCCGGTAATGCTGTTGAAGGCCCCCTTGAACCAGGAGTCGGTATTGATGGCAGCTCCGGACTGTGATGTGGCGGTGATCGTGACGTCCTCAGCATCCACATCGCCCAGGGCAAATCCCCACGTTCCGGCCGTCGGCGCCTTGGACAGTTCAAAGGTGACTGTGCCCTCGGAATGGCCGCTGGCCAGTCCCGACAGTAGGTACGCGTGACCGCTTGATGAGCCAAAGCGCTCGCCGAACGGTGTGCCGGCACCCATGGTGGCTGACTTCGCGACCTGTTCGGTGGAGTCCTTGGCGGTGAAGGTCATGGCCGCCAGCTCTGATCCAGCAAAGGACACATCGCCCCCGTTGCCGGAAGTAGTCCAGGTGTCATAGACACCACCGCTGGCATTGGCCGCCGACGATATGGCGGGCAGGGCAAACGCTCCTGCTCCAATGAGGGCCAGGGCAGTCACAGGGATCAGCACGCTACGCATTCATCAATGCGTACGAAACCCCAACCACGCCCACCCGTACGGCAGGCAAAATCGCCAGCCCCTCCTACGCGGACAACCTCGTCGGCGACGGACGGCTATCGATAGACCTCACTCATGTCGTAATAGCGGTCACCGGCCACCGCTTCCGGAGCCGTGGCGCGATCGATCGCCTCGAGCACGTCGGCGCTGAGCCGCACATCACTGGCACCCGCATTGTCAATGAGATATTCCACGCGCTTGGTTCCCGGGATGGGCACCACATCATCGCCTTGGGCCAGGAGCCAGGCCAACGCCAGTTGCGTCGTGCTGATTCCCAGCTCGGCCGCGATGGCCGCGATCTGGCGCACGAGCTGCAGATTGGTCTGCAAATGCTCCTCGGCAAACCTGGGGTTGCTGCGCCGCATGTCCCCATCTTGGAGCTGCTCTCGGGAGGTGATGCTTCCCGCGAAGAAACCGCGCCCGAGTGGGGAAAATGGCACGAACCCAATGCCCAATTCACGGGTGGCCTGCAGCACGCCATTGCGCTCGACATCGCGCGTCCACAAGGACCATTCGCTTTGCACTGCGCTGATGGGGTGCACTGCGTGAGCACGGCGAATGGTCTCCGGAGCCGCTTCACTGATGCCCAGCGCACGGACCTTGCCCTCGGTAACCAGCTCGGCCAGGGCTCCCCACGTCTCCTCGATCGGCACATCCGGATCGACTCGATGCTGGTAGTACAGGTCGATGTAGTCGGTTCCGAGCGCCGTCAGGGATCGATCACAGCAGGCCCGCACGTATTCCGGGGTGCCGTTGATACCGACCTTCTGGCCCGCGTCGTTGATCTCGATACCGAATTTGGTCGCGATGACCACCTGATCGCGAACCGCGGCAAGGGCCTGCCCCACAAGTCGCTCGTTGGCGGAGTGACCGCCGTACACATCCGCAGTGTCAAAGAACGTGATGCCCAGGCCCAGGGCGGCTTGAATCGTGCGCATGCCGGCATGGGAGTCCGGCTGCCCATAGGCTGCGCTCATTCCCATGCATCCCAGCCCCTGATCTGACACCGTCAGGGATCCAAGCGTTCGCTGCTGCATCACGGTCACGCCAATCGCGGGTCAGGCTGCCGAGGAGGCAGCGGCTGGGGCTGAGGAACGAATGAGATGGTCGAAGGCGCTCAATGCGGCCGTGGCGCCGGCACCCATTGCGATCACGATCTGCTTGTAGGGCACCGTTGTGCAGTCGCCGGCAGCAAACACCGCGGGCATGGACGTGCGCCCGGCCGCGTCGATCTCGATCTCCCCACGCGCGGACAGGTCAACGGCTCCGTTGAGCCATTCGGTGTTGGGCAGCAGGCCGATTTGGACAAAGATGCCGTCCAGTTCCCTGCGGTGCTCCTGGCCGGTGGCACGGTCTTCGTAGACCAGGCCGGTGACCTTGGATCCATCGCCTTCAACGCTGGTCGTTCGTGCGTTGAGCGTGACATCGACATTCGGCAGGGATGCCAGTTTGCGCTGCAGCACTTCATCGGCCCGCAGCATGGTGTCGAATTCGATGACGCTGACGTGCGCGACGACGCCAGCGAGGTCAATGGCGGCTTCGATGCCGGAGTTTCCGCCGCCGATGACCGCGACCGACTTGCCCTTGAACAGCGGTCCGTCGCAATGGGGACAGTAGGTGACGCCCTTGTTGCGGTATTCCTGCTCACCGGGCACATTCATTGAGCGCCAGCGTGCACCGGTTGACAGCACGACTGAACGGGCTCGCAGCGTCGCCCCGCTGGCCAGCTGCACGCCGACCAGGCCCGCTGCATCAGCCGGGAGAAGCGCCGCTGCAGTTTGGGTGTTCATGATGTCCACGTCGTATTCCAGGACATGCTGCTCCAGCGCAACTGCCATCTGCGGACCCTCGGTGTGCTGCACCGAGATGAAGTTCTCGATGCCCATGGTGTCCAGGACCTGCCCGCCAAAGCGCTCGGCGACCACTCCGGTTCGAATGCCCTTGCGCGCGGCATAGATCGCTGCAGCGGCGCCGGCCGGTCCCCCGCCTACGACCAGCACCTCGAATGGCTCCTTCTGGGCCAGCGCCTGGGCCTGTCGCGCAGCGCCTGCGGTGTCGATCTTGTTCACGATCTCTTCCAGGGACATGCGCCCGGAGCCGAAGACTTCCCCATTCAGGTAGACCGTGGGAACAGCCAGCACCTGCCGACGCTCGACCTCGTCCTGGAATAGCGCCCCATCGATGGCCACGTGGCTGACGCGCGGATTCACGATGGCCATGAGGTTCAGCGCCTGAACGACGTCGGGGCAGTTCTGGCAGCTCAGGGAGAAGTACGTCTCGAATCGGAATTCGCCGGTGAGGTCGCGAACTTGCTGCAACACCTGCTCTGATGCAGTGGACGGATGGCCGCCGACTTGCAGGAGCGCCAGGACGAATGAGGTGAACTCATGTCCCATCGGGATACCGGCAAAGCACACATGCACATCGGTTCCGTCGCGAACAATGTCAAACGACGGGCAGCGCGAGGCCTGCCCGGTCAGGTCCACCGTGATCTGCTCGGACAAGGCACCGACTTCTTCGAGCAGTTCGCGCAGCTCAGCCGACTTGTCCCCGCCGTCAAGGGTGGCACGCAAGGTGATCGGCGCAGTGATCTTCTGCAAGTGCGTCTTGAGTTGTTCAGTGATGGCAGCGTCAAGCATTGGATCTCCATTGGCCAGAACGGATGTGAGCCGAGGCGGACGCCGCCCAGTCGGGCAGCGTCCGCCGTCAACGAGTTGGTGTTAGATCTTGCCCACCAGATCGAACGAGGGAGCCAGGGTCTTCTCGCCCTCTTCCCACTTGGCCGGGCAGACCTCACCGGGGTGCGCGGCGACGTACTGCGCTGCCTTGATCTTGCGAACCAGCTCAGCAGCGTTGCGGCCGACGCCCTCGCAGGTGATCTCCATGACCTGGATGACACCTTGCGGGTCGATCACGAAGGTGCCGCGATCGGCCAGGCCTGCGCCTTCGCGCATCACGTCGAAGTTCCGCGTGATCGCACCCGAGGCGTCACCGAGCATGAAGTACTTGATCTTTCCGATGGTCTCGGAGGTCTCGTGCCATGCCTTGTGCGTGAAGTGGGTGTCGGTGGAAACCGAGTACACCTCGACGCCCAGCTTTTGCAGTTCGTCGTAGTGGTCGGCCAAGTCGCCCAATTCGGTTGGGCAGACGAAGGTGAAGTCAGCAGGGTAGAAGAAGAAGACGGCCCACTTGCCCTTGACGTCAGCATCGCTGACATCGACGAATGCGCCATTGCGGTAGGCCACGGTGCTGAACGGCTTGATCTCGGTGTTGATGAGTGCCATGACAGTGAGTTCCTTGTGTCGGAGGAGTGGTACGTGCCTAACGCTAGATACGCATCGGTCATAGCGCAAATCACTTGTGACAGTTTCTTAGATAGGTTTTGCCTATTAGTGACGCCTCGCGAAAGCCATGGCCAACAGGTGCATCCAGCCCCTGTCCCAGCGTGCAAGCACCGCCATGAGGGCGTGATCCATGTCACGCTTCCAGCATGGGCGAGCGTTAACAAGATCACGCCGCAAAAACGTGCAAAACGGACTGCCTTGGCGATGCGTTCGGCGTGTCGCCCGCGGAGGACTTTTGCGAAAACCTGTTTGCCTGCATAGGTTTTTAAGGCCCTGAACCTGGTTCAAGGCAACCGTGAGTCCCCGCCGCAGGCGGGATGGCTTCGCACCATGACGGCCGGACGTGAGACTCGTCCGGACCGGTGCGGACCCTGGTAGCTCCGCAGACGGACCGATGTCTGCCGGGGCGGTCATCTGGCTCACGAGCGCCACGCGAACGCGTGGTGCAGAGAAGGCTCCCGTGTCTGACACCAATTCGCTCTGCCCGACTTCGACCCCACGCGGTCGCCGACGACTGCCGGTCGCAGTCATCTGCCTGGCCACCGCCATCAGCGGCGCGCTGGTCGCTCCCGCCGCCCACGCGGTCACCCCGACTGATCTTCAGGTGCAGCCGGCGATCGCCCTGGATATCCCCCTGGCAACGGAGAACCTGGGTGCGATTCCGCCGATTCCGGCACCAGTGATCTCCCCCGCCGTACAGCTCCAGTCCAAGCAGCACGCGATGATCGTCCTCACGACGCGAAGTGCCATGACCAAGGACCTGTCCGGGCTCATGCCGAGCATGTATCGGGGCAAGTACTTTCACGCCAGCCAGGAGCGACTGCGCCAGTGCATCATCCTTCGCGAGAGTGAGGCGCACTACACCGCAGTGTCACGCTCAGGTACCTATCGAGGTGCCTATCAAGTCTCTCCCGCGCTTGCGCGCGGCGTGACCTGGATGTTGCTGCCTGAGCATCAACATGTGCTGGGCACAGCCGCCGCGCAGTCCATCCTGGCGCATCTGCGCACCATGCCCATGAGCAAATGGTCGCGGTACTGGCAGGACGCCGCGTTCTACACGATCGCCAACTACAAGGGCCTTCGTTCAGGCGTGCGCGCATGGGTCGGCGGACGCTGGCACTGCTAGCCGCTTGACCGTCATGCCGTGCCACGTGCTGGCGATGCGCTGACTGCATCGTCAGCACGTGGCGGCGCGTTGCCCGACCGAGACCATCGCACCGGTCGTTGTGAAGGAATCACGCACGCAATACCCGCCGACACCGCGAGCAGGGCAATGGCCACCAGCCCATCGACGATGAAGTGGTTGCCGGTGACGATGACGACCCACCACGTGCACAACGGATAGGCAAGTGACAGCCAGCGCCAGGGTGAGCGGGCCACCACCACGATGGTCAACGCCACTGCCGCCGCCCACGCCACATGCACCGATGGCATGGCGGCGTATTGATTGGCACCGGCGATGACCTCGTACACCGAATGGTGATCGAGCTTGCCGGTATCGACCACGCCAAGTCCAGGAACAAGCCGTGGCGGAGCAACCGCGATGTACTGGATCACCAAGCAGACTCCGGTGAGCACCACGACGGTTGTGCGGACAAATGGCCAGTCCGCCCGGCGCATGAACAACACCCAGCCCAGGACGATCAGAAATACCGGAACGTGCACCGCGGAGTAATAGATATCTGCCGTTGACATCACCCACAGGTGACCAAGAACCGGACCCTGGATCCACGCCTCACTCGGCATCGCCAGATGCTGCTCCAGCGATGCCCACCATGCTCCGCGCGCAACCGCCACCGCCGGATCTGGCGATCCATAGCTTCCTGCCAACTGCCACAGCGCGTACAAGGCCATCATCAAGGCCAATTGGGAAGCGATCTGCGCGCCAACCCGGGTGCGCGCAAACCCACGAAGGCTCAGCCACACCACCGCCAAGATCGCGGCCAGCGCCAGCGCCGGTTTCCAGGGCATCCAGCCCAATCCCTGCGTGACAACGTGGACGGGCATGTGCTCATCTTGCAGGATGCATGCGGTGCCGAATCAGCTTGTCACCGATCCTCGACCGACTTCGCGTGCTCAAGTGCTTCCAGGATCGCAGCGATGCGAGCGGTCGCCGGAGTGCGAAGCGGATACATGTGCGTAGACGGCCAACGATCGGGTGTCCTGAGTGTCAACAACCCGCCGTCATGATCACCGTCCTGGAACAACACGATTGCCGTGATGGCCCCGATCTCGGCTTCCACGTCGGCGGCCACGAACTGCTCAGCGACATCGCAGCCTGCGCCTTCACCCACCACGACCAGGCCGTCCATGACCTCGATGCATTCCAGCGTCCAGTCCAGAACCTGACCGGCCAGGTCTGCGACCTGCTCGTCGCCACGCACATCCACCTCGACGACCACCACCTGGCCTGCATGCGCAAGGTGTTCGCACAAGGACTCGCGCGCAAGCAGCGCCTCGTGATCAGCGCTGGGTTCAGGAAAGACGATGACCGCTCGCTCGGCGAATTCCGTGTCACCGTGAACGCGGAGCGAGATGCCGCCAATGCCGGTGATCTGCGAAGTCATGCGGCTCCTCTACGTCGTCCTGCGCTCCCGCGCACCGATCGACGCGCAGTACCGATCAGACGCCGATGAGTGCACCGTGGTTCCGCAGTGCCACGTGCGTAGACTTTCGGAGATTCCCTGCGCGGTATCGGAGACACCGGTGAGCACACAAGAGGTCGATCAGTACATCCTGGGCCTACCCCAGCCCAAGGCCGCAACCTTGCAGACGGTGCGGGAATCAATCCTGTCGTTTCTCCCCGCAGCCGAGCAGGGCATGCGCTACCGCATGCCCTGTTTCTCCATCAACGGACAAGCGGTCGCCGGCATCGCGGCGTTCAAGGCCCACCTGTCGTACTTCCCTCACTCCGGTTCGGTTCTCGGCGAACTCATCGAGGACTTGGGCGGCTATCAGCGCACTGCCGGGGCTCTTCGCTTTGGCGTTGATCAACCCCTGCCGCGAGAACTGGTCGGCAAACTGATCTCCGTTCGCATGGCGCACCTGGCTCAGCGGTAAGGCTCACCTCTGCTGATCTGCCGCTGAAGAGCAGGTGCACCCGGGCGGCCGTGCGACTAGACTCAGACCGAACAGGCAATGTCGTGTTCACGTTCCTGACACCTCACACCTGCACGATGCTCACCGAGGGCACAACGCCCGTGCTGACCCAACACCACCAAAGGGAGTCATGGGCGCGCTACATCGCCGGCCAATGCTGGTCGTTGGCATCCTGGCAGCGCTGGTCGGCATCCTGAGCCTGATTGCCTCACGGCACGGACCGGGCATCTCCCCCGACTCAGTGACCTACCTGTCGACCGCGCAGCACCTTCACCAGTACGGCGAGCTCACGAATCTCTTTGGGGTACCGCTGACGGTATTTCCTCCCGGGTACCCCATCATCCTGGCAGGCGCTGCCTGGCTGGGCATCTCACTGCAGGGTGCGGTCGTTGCGCTGAACGTACTGGCAGGAGTGGGTGCGGTGATCGTGAGCTACCTCCTCAGTGTGCGCAGCCTGGGCAGTCAGACGGCTGCGTTGCTCATTGCGCTCCTGACCGCCACGGCCGCCGGTACCGCCGCAGTGTTCTCCATGGCATGGACTGAGCCCTGGTTCACGACCATCTGCCTGGGGGTGCTTCTGCTTGCAGTTCGCTTTGTCACGGTGAAGGCACGCTGGGCCACGCTCATCAGCATGTCGCTGCTGATCAGCGCGGCAACCAGCCTTCGGTACGCCGGAGCGATCTTGATCATCGTCGCCCTGACCGCCGCCGTCCTGCCCAGGGCATCGGCATCCATGCGCGCACTTCGCCTGGCAGTGGCAGTGGTGCTATCCGCCATCGGACTGGTCGCCATCGGACTGCGCAATCACCACCTCGGGGTGTCCGTGCTCGGCCAGCGCGAGCCCGGCGGATTTGGTCCCGGGCGCATTGCCAAGGACACGTTCACTGCACTGGGCCTGTACTGGCTTCCCGGGACAACGCTGGCATCGCTGGCGCGGCTCCTGGCTCCGGTCATCGCGTGCGTGCTCATTGCACTGGTCATTGCCGGGGTGTACCGCACGGTCACCGCGCGAAGTTCGGCCATGGCCATCATCGTGGTGTTCGCAGCGGTGTACTGGCTTGCCATCTGGGGCTCGGAGGCAACGAGCCTGCTCGATCCGGTCAGCGTTCGCCTGTCGGCACCTGCCATCGTTCCCATGCTGATCCTGGCCGCGTACGGAGCCATCGGGATTCGTCAGTGGATCGCCGGGCAGGACTCCTCGTATGCCGTGGTGCGTGCGCACGACTTCGGCGTTGCCGCCGTGGTGCTGGTGCTGGCTGTGGCGGTCGCCTCAGCGCTGCAGGCGGGGGTCTATGTCCATCGGGCCTGGAAGGCTGGCGTGGGCTACAACTCCGTCGTCTCACGCCAATCAGCACTGACCGCACGAGCGCAGCAGGTACCCGATGGCACCGTGATTGCCGCAACCGACCCGTGGCAGATGAACTGGAATACCGGGCGCTCTCCGGTGAAAGCCATTCCGCTGCTCACCGGCAAGGGCGCGACGAACGTCAGTGCCAAGAAGGTCGCCGTGCTGGTGAAGCAAATTCGCAGCGGAGAGGTCAGATACCTGGCCTATGGCACCCATGCCGTTGCTGCGGCGACACCGGATGTCCTGCGAGCGCTCGGACTGCACGTGCACATGGTCGCCGTGACCGCAGACGGCACGCTGTACGCAGTAACGGCGCAGGCCATTCAGTGACCAGCCTCCTGCGCAGCGGTCCAGGCCGGAGCCGGAACGCACACAGCACGACCAGCATTGCCCTGATCTGGATCGCCTCTCGAGTGTTCGTGTTCGCTGCGGCGATCATCGGCGGATGGCGCACCCTTCAGCCCGGCCTGTCGCCAGCATCCATCGCCAAGCAATGGTTCCAGTGGGACACCGTCTGGTTCGACAGCATCGCCAAGTACGGATATGTCGGTCCAAGGGTTGTCGAACTGCACAAGGACTTCCACTACAACGTCGCCTTTTTTCCAGGGCTGCCCGCGCTGATGCGCGCTGGCGCATTGATGTCCCTGGACCGCACGTGGGCGGGTCTGCTGGTTTCCGTCATTGCCGGCTTCGCCGCGGCGATGGCCCTGGATCGCTTGGCGGCCCTGGCCGGGATCAGTGGTCGGTGGACGGTGATCGCATGGGTTGCTGCGCCGACAGCGGTCTTCCTCACCGCTGCGTACACCGAGGGACTGTTCTGCGCCGCGGCGTTCTGGGCCTGGTGGTTTGCCCGCCGCCAGCAATGGGCCTGGGCCGGACTGCTGGCCGGCGCAGCTGCCCTGGTCCGTATCAACGGCCTGTTCCTGGGGATCGGATTGCTGGTCATGCTGGTCACCACACGACCGGTGCGCTGGCGGAATCTGGGATGGGTCGCGCTGCCCTTCGTGGTCACGCTCGGGTACCTGACATATCTCAGGGCCATCACCGGGTCCTGGACTGCCTGGAACGATGCCCAGCGCATCTATTGGCATCGGCACCTGACAGATCCCGTTCACGCACTGCTGAAGACCTGGCATCACATGTTCATCGCCGCAACGCCAGGCAATACCGCCACCGAGCCCTCACGATTCGCTTTCGAGATCGCCGCGATGGCGATCATCGTGATCGTCGCTGTCTGGCTCATCAGAAGCCGGGCGTGGGCAGAGTTGGCATACATCGCAGTGACTGCCGTGTCCTTGGCAACCAGTTCGGTATACCTGTCCGTGCCCAGGACGCTGGTCGTGCTCTTTCCGGTCTGGCTGGCATTGGGAACGCTGCTGACGCGTTACCGGTGGCTGCGATGGGTGTACCTGATCGTGGCACTGCCGGCGCTGGCGTACTGGACGTATCGATTCACGCACGGGTGGTGGGTGTCCTAGCCGCGCCGTCTCATCACGCACTGGCACCGAACCCCGTAGAGTCGAGGCCGGAAGGAGCGCACATGGCGGACAAGCAGGGCAAGAAGAAGGTCATCACGATTCCCGTGCCCGCGGAAATCTGGAAGCATGATCCGGACGATCACGACTATCCGGCTGCTCAGTCGTACCTGTCCCTGATCTGCGCCAAGGAAATTGCGGCCATGTCGCCGACCTGCTCAAGGCGGCTCCCATCGAGCAGCATCCGGCCAAGGACCTGCTGCGGGCCACGCACCTGCCGCTCCTGGGAGCCGATGACTGGGCAGTGCAACGCGATCTGCAGAAAGTCAAGAATGGGCAGTTGCTGTCACCGGTGCTGATCGTGCGGGGCAACGGCCGACTGGGACTGCCGGCAATCATCGCCGACGGGTACCACCGAGTGTGTGCCAGCTATCACCTGAGCGAGAACGAGTTGATTCCGTGCCGCATCATCGACTATCCCGGTGTGCCCACGACATGGACGTCACCCACAAGCTCCTAGTGATGCAGTCCGAGGTACCCAACGAGCAGTCCGATGGCGCCCAAGATCCACGAATATCGGGCAGCAGCGGCAACGACCGAGTCGGAGTAGCCGTACACCGTTGACATCTGCAAGGCACCAAAGGCCGGAATCGACAGCACGCACAGGATCGACACCAAACGCAACGCCGGCGTGGGCGCGAATACGATCAACGGCACCAGCAGCAAACTGCGCGTCGCGGTCAGCACTGCCCACCGCTTGATACCCGGCCGAGGGTCGATCCGCTGACTGGGATGCAGCAATGACCCGACGTAGATGCTGGCCCCGATCATCGCCATCAGCGGGGACGCCCACTGCGTCAACGTTGCGGTCCAGGCCGGGGCAGGGCCTACCAGGTGGAGCGCAATTCCCAGCGTCATCGCCACGATCGGAGACTGGTCGATCCAGAACGTCACCGTTCGCTGCGTTCGGGGTGCATGCTTGCGCAAGAGGTGCACGTACGAGGCGAAAATCACTGCACTGAGTCGGTCCAGCAGGACACCGGCCACCGCCCCTGCCGGTCCGGCAAGTGAGGCTGAGGCAGGCAGCACGAAGAAGCCGGTGTTCGGCGTGGTGGCCCACGCATGCAAGCTCGCCTTGCTGGCTCGCGATGGTTCGCTCTCGGTCAACCATGTCAGCCCGAGCATGATGAACAAGATCAACGCAATCAGCGCGGGCCACAGCACCTGGGACAACGAAGTGATCCGCCATGCGGCCGTGATCGACAGTGTCACCGTAGTGATCAGGAGCTCGGCACGAACCACGTGATGCCACCGCTGGGTCAACGCCGGCCGCTTGCTCGCCCAAAAACCCGTCAGGGCCCCGATCGCGTATGCGATGAGGATCGGGTAGAGCATGCTCACCGCCTGCAGGACATGACCGGCTCATCCCGATCACGCCTCATTTTTCCCGCATGGCCCTGTGGTGGCATCACCGGGTTGGCCGGTTTGCCCGCTGATGAGCCACCGCGGGATCTACGATGGGATTCCGTTCGTCAAGGGAGTGCTCATGGCCAGGGTCCGCCGCCTCAGCGTCGATGAGCTTCCCCCCGAATATGCCGAACTCATCAAGGCACAAGAGCGCACGCCGCTGGAGCTGGCGGTGGGCTCCATCATCGGACATCGACCCGATCTCGCCGAGCCACTGACCGCGTTCACTCGGGCCTTGAAGAAGGGCCAGTTGCCGCGCCGCATGGTGGAGTTGATGCGCCTGCGCATTGCCTTCCACAATCAGTGCCGAAGTTGCATGGCCATTCGCTACCAGGACGCTGTTGACGACGGACTCACCGAGGAGCTGGTCTGCACGCTGGAACAGCCGTACCAAGCACCGGACCTGACCGATGCAGAGCGCCTGGCCGTGCGATACGCGGACCTGTTCGCCAGTAACCATCTGGCTATCGACCAAGACTTCTACGACGAACTGGGCAGGCATTTCACCGAAGGCGAGATCGTCGAGATCGGCCTGCAGTGTGCCCTGTTCGTCGGGGTGGGGCGATTAGCGGCAACGCTGCATATCGTGGAGGACCTGCCGACGGCCTTTCAGGCAACTGCGGACGCACCGATCACCCCATGGGGCAACGAATCGGTCACCGTCCGCTAGAGCTGGCGCTGGCATCACAGCCAGCCGGACTTCTTGAATCGCCAATACAGGAATCCAACGACCGTCCCCATCAGTCCCAAGACCGCGTAATACATGTATTGCCAGTGCAGCTCAGGCATGTTGTCGAAATTCATGCCATAGATGCCGGCGATCATGGTGGGCACCAAGGCCATGGATGCATACGCCGAGATTTTGCGCATATCGCTGTTCTGCTGATGATCTTGCAAGGATGTGGCCGTGGTGAGCAGTGAGAGCAACAGATTGTCCGCCGCTTCGACGGCATCATTGACGCGCATCAAGTGGTCGCCGACATCCTGAAAGTTCGCGCGCAGTCCGGCGGGCACCCACGGTGCCCTGGCATTGACCATGTCCTGTGCAAGTCCGAGCAAGGGAGCACTGCCCCGTCGGATCTCGATGTTCTCCCGCTTCAGGCGATAGATGCGGTCGGCCGGGATTTGCGGGTAGCGCACATCGAATACGACCGTCTCGATTTCCTCGATGCCCCACGAGATCTCATCGGAGTCATGCAGGTATTCATCGACAACGGCATCCATGATGGCGTAGAGCGCACCACGCGGGCCGTTCGCGCGAATCTCCCACGTTGTCTCCACGCGCTCCCTGATCGGACGAAGATCCCCGATCTGCCCGGTGCGCACGGTGACGAACGTCTTCGCGATCGAGGTCGAGTCGTTCGATTCCATGTCTTGATCGATCTCCCAACTGGAGCGCAGAATCAACCCTCGAGCTGCAGCGATATCTATTTCGGAGTCCGCGATCATCTGTTGAGTCATGCCGAGGTTGGCGAGTCGTTCGCCGAAACCCTCCCGTTCCGCGGCGTAGTTCACAGCGAACTCATGCGCGCGCCGGGCGGCGCCGAGCCACCGCATGCAGTGCGTCATACGAGCCGGGCCCAGCCGGACACCGGCGTAGCGGAAACCCTGGTCCACCTCGCCGAGGACCGCTGAGTCGGCGACAAGGCAATTGGTGAACCGGACTTCACAGTGCCCACCGATCATGCTCTTGTCCATCGTCGGAAGGTGGCGCGTCACGATCATCCCGGGATTGTCTGCGTCGACAAGGAACATCGTGGCGCCGTCCGCGTCACCCGCAGCACCAGAGGTTCGAGCCATGACAATGGTGAATGCGGCGCCGTCCGCGCCCGTGATGAAGTGTTTCAACCCGTCGATTCGCCAGCCGCCTGGGACTCGGGCCGCCGCCGTTCGAAGCGCGCGCGGGTCGGAGCCCGCCCCGGGAGCAGGTTCAGTCATGGCGAAGGCTGATCTAATCTCCCCGTGAGCCAAAGGCGTCAGATACTGCTCGCGCTGTGCGTCGTTGGCAACATGGCCCAGGAGGTGCTGGTTCCCCTCGTCAGGCGCGGCGGCATTGATCGCCAGTGCTCCGAAGAGTGAATACCCTGCCTCTTCGAACACCGGGGCGCGGTCAGCGAGTCCCAGGCCGGCGCCACCGTAGCGGGTGGGAAGGTGCGGCCCGAATATGCCGTATCGTCGGGCAGCCTCCTGTAGCGAAATCCGCCAAGGCTCGCCCTGAGCGACACCACCGAAGTGGTCCTCGGAGGGCAGTACTTCCAGCCGAACGAACTCGCGAGTCCGCTGGATGAGGTCGTTCACCTGCGGGGAGACGGCGAGGTCCATTCGCGGGGATCCCTTCTCCCGATTAGCAATTCGCACGAATGGCCGTTCGTATCCCACCAGACACGGGGACGAGTGTCAACCCTCATGTACCCGGTGGGGCTTCAGCATCGGACAGGGTCGGCACTGCTACTCTCGGCCAATCGCCCGAACACGACGGCGGTGCGGGAGGCGGTGCCGCGACTTTGCCCGTTGTCTTGCGTGCGTCCAGCCGCGAATGGAAGGACTGACGTGTGAGCGGAGTTCAAGGCGTTGTCGGCCCTGGTACGTGGACGGCGGGCAAGCCTGCGGAGCGCCAGTTCACTGGACGGATGCTGGAAATCCGGGAGGCGGCACTCACCCTGTTCTCCGAGCGGGGATACTACGGAACCGGCATGGAGGACATCGCCCGCGTTGTCGGCATTCGCGCCTCGAGCCTGTACAACCACCTACCGTCGAAGCAGATCCTGCTGGCGGACATCATGCTCACCACCATGCGCGAGCTCATCCGGGTGTTCGACGAGTCGATCAAGCAGGCGCAGGACAGTGCGGATCCTGCTGCCGAGCTGCGTCTGGCCATGGAGGTGCATGTGCGTTACCACGCGACCCATCGACGCGACGTGCGAGTGGGAAACCGTGAGATCGCGAGCCTCGAGGAGCAACATCAACGCGAGGTGCGGCAGCAGAGGCGCACGTACGCGCGTCGGTGGCAGGCGATGATCGAGCGCGGCATCAACACGGGAGCCTTCGCCACGCCCTCCGCTCAACTGTCGACTTACGCCTTGCTCGAGATGGGGATCGGTGTCTCGCAATGGTTCCAGGAGGGCGGCCCTCTGACGCTCGACGAGATCGCCGACCACTACGCGGAAATGGCATTGCGACAACTCGGTGCTGATGTCGAGTCGACCCATGGGGCTGCGCGAGCGGAGCGCAAATCGGCTCGCAAGAAATCCGCCTCCGGGTAACGGCTTCCGGTTGTCCGACGCGGTGCGGCTCGCGCGCAGGCCGCACTCGCGCATCAGTCGAGGGCCGCAGTCCTTCGGCGAAACGCCCAGTGACCATCGACCTTGGTGAGTTCGTCGATGTATCTGCCCCGTGCGACGACCACCCATGTGCCGGACGAGCGGTCCTGGCCGGCAACCATCAGCAGGCAACTCCCGCTCGCAGAGTCTCCGTCGCCGCTCACCTGCACCTCGGCGTTCCAGTGCCGCTGTGAACCGACGGGCTGCGACGGAAGGCTCGAGGTGCGACGCTGGCCGAAGTCCCGCAGTTCCCCATGACCGTTGTATGCCCGAGACGGAAGCTCGAAGGTGCCGTCAGTCGCCCACGTCGCGACCCAGCCCTCGATGTCGCCCTCATCGATCGTCCTGTTGTAATCGGCATAGAGGTGAATGATCGCCACTTCGTCCGCCGGGTTCATGCGGTCGTCCCAGCGGTGGACTCCGGCTCAAGCTTCAGATGCATAGTCAGTGCGTCCTTCCAGGATTGCGTCGTCGTCGCCGACGACACGAGAACCGTCATTAGTGTCTTCTGTACGGAACCTACCACCCCGAGGCAACGTGTCCGTCGTGCCGGACGAGCATAAATCGGACTCCCGCATCTCGTGTCGATCTACCCCCGGAGGATTCTCGAGGCCGGACCTGTCGGACGCGACAGGCGAGTGTTGAGTGGCTGGCTCGGGCGACTCGAACACCTCGGCTACGGTGGTCCGGTCGGGCTCCCATCCACGCCGTCTGTTCTTTGCACAGACAGTTCCCTCGCGAACGGCACTAGATCCAGAAGGAGCAATCATGACGAGCATTGGCTTCGTCGGCCTGGGCATCATGGGTGCCCCGATGGCACGCAACCTCGTGAAGGCCGGCTTCGATGTCGTCGGCTACAACCGCAGCAGGAGCGCTGTCGATGCGTTGCTCACCGCGAACGGGCGGGGTGTCAGGAGCGTCGCCGAGGCGGCGGCGGACGCAGACGTCGTCGCCATAATGGTGCCGGACTCCCCAGACGTGGCCGAGGTGATGGCTGCCGTCTTCGCGTCGGCGAGGCCGGGCACGCTCGTCATCGACTTCTCCAGCATCCGGCCGGACGTCTCCGCACAGTTGGCGGCCGACGGCAAGGCGCAGGGCTTCCGTGTCCTCGATGCTCCCGTCTCCGGAGGTGAGCAAGGGGCGATCGACGCCGTCCTGTCGATCATGGTCGGTGGGGACGCTGACGACTTCGCCTCCGCTCAGCCTGTTCTGACCGCGGTCGGGAAGACCATCGTCCACGTCGGCCCAAACGGCTCCGGACAGACGGTCAAGGCGGCCAACCAGCTCATTGTGGCGGGCAACATCGCACTCCTCGCCGAGGCGATGGTGTTCCTTGATGCCTACGGCATTGATGTTGAGGCCGCGTTGGAGGTGCTCGGTGGCGGACTGGCGGGCAGCACCGTGATGCAACGCAAGGGCACCTCGATGCTCGCCCGCAACTTCGACCCGGGATTCAGGATCGCCTTGCACGACAAGGACATGGGCATCGTCACGGCGGCGGCGCGCGATGCCGGAGTAGTCATTCCTGTCGGGGCGGTCGTTGCGCAACTCGTAGCCTCACTCAAGGCCCAGGGCTTGGGAGGCCTCGATCATTCAGCGCTCATCATGATCATCGAGCAGCTCTCCGGACGCAGCAGTGCGCCGAGGCAACGGGGTGGGGCGGATCCGCGGGCGTGAGGGCGTAGGCGTCGTCGATCGACTCGTGGCAGGGCCATTGGCTGTCCGACTGCGCGATGCCGATGCGCCAATGCCACGGCCCGATTCCCGTCTCAGCACCCCCACTGCACCCCCACTACGCGCTCGGGCTGGCGTCAGCCTGAAGTCGCGGGAACAGCCTCGCCGCGTTCGCATGGAGGACGGCGGTCCGCGCTGGGTTGGTGAGGTGATCGGTCTCCTGGAGGGCGAGTGCCAGATGATGGACGCGTCCGGCAGGGGTGAAGGGGAAGTCGCTGCCGTAGAGCAACTGGGACACGTTGACGAGGCCCAGAAGGGCCGGGAGGGCCCTTGGCAACGGCACGCCGGCAAGGTCGTAGTGCAACCGGCCAAGTTCGTGAAGGAGGTCCACGGGAGGATCGGTGGGCATGATCGAGCGAGAGAAGAGTTCGACCCGATCGACCAGCACCGCCAGTGCCGCGCCCGCATGCGGCACGATCCAGCGGATCCGAGGGAATCGCGTGAAGGCAGCCGACAGAGCGAGATTGAAGACGGCACGCGTAGTGTCAAGAGGAAACTCGACCATCGATCGAGGTCGCCCGAATGACACCTGCTCCCAGCCGCACGGCGAGGTCGGGTGGATGGCGACAACCGCGGCCCGCTCATCCAGCGCCGCAAGGACGGGATCCATCCGGGGATCTCCAAGATAGACACCGTCGGTATGTGTCAGCATCCCGATTCCGTCCGCGTGGCATTCATCAAAGGCGTGGGAGATTCCCGCTACAGCGGCATCGATATCCGGCAACGGGAGGGTCGCCAGCAGCCCAAAGCGATCGGGATGGGCGGCCACGACGGCGGCACCGTCCTGATTGATCGCTGCTGCGAGTCCTGCCCGTTCGGCAGGGTCGGGGACAAACGTCGTCCCCGGCGACGACAGCGAGAGCAGGGCTGCCGCAATTCCGACGTCGTCCATCACCTTCAACGCCGCGCTCGGCTCCCACTCCGGTAGCGCGGGAATGCCATCCGGCTGGCCGGCGCCATGGGCGAGAGCCGATGCGCGATAGCGAGGCGTCACGAAGTGGGCATGGACATCTATGGCGGCGGGCCGCAGCAGAGCGGGCACAGGTGCGGAGGGAACGTCGGAACTAGACATTCTGTCGTGCCGATCCGGCTCGACGATCGCTGTCCACGACAGCAGGAAGGCATGGTTTGCCGGCCACGGAGTACGGCTACTTCACGACGAGACCGCGGAGAGAGCCTTCCTCCCTCCACTCACGAAGGAGGTCGAAGTACACCAGTGCGCCCTTCGGATAGTAACCGGCAAGAAGTCCTTCGGGATTTCGAGCATTGCCCTCGCTATTAAAGTATCCGGGTGTGCAGTCCTCCCAAAACTTGATGGTCGCTGGATTCGGGTTTGCGTATTCGTCCTGCCACTCGTCCACGGCCTCGCCTGTGGTCTCCACGGTCGACGCTGACGCATCTTCAACACAGCCCACAACGTGCGCGATGTGGGCTGCCTGCTCCCACAGTGTGTGGACGACGTTCGCAGTGAATCCCGCTTGAGTAAAGCCCGTGAAAAAGCAGTTTGGAAACCCCGCGGCGAAGAAGCCGTGGAAGGATCGAACACCGTTCCCCCACTGCTCTGAGAGCCTTAGACCATCTCGCCCTATCACATCAAAGGCGCCTGAATTGAGGTAGCCGTGACCGACGTCGAATCCAGTGGCAAAGACCAGGCAATCGAGTTCGTATTCTTGGCCATCGACGACAACGCCACTCGGGGTAATCGCATCCACGCCTCGACCGTGTGTATCGACCAGCTTGACGTTCGGGCGATTGAACGTTTTAAGGTAGTCATCGTGAAATCCTGGACGCTTACACCAGTACCGATAATATGGTTTCAGCGCCTCCGCAGTTTCCTTATCCTCGACGATGCCGTCGATGCGCGCATGAATTTCATCGAGGAGTTCCATGTCGTGACGCTCGTACTCCGAAACGTCGCTGCTGGGTGCACCCTCGGGCGGGTCTACAAAACCCCTCCCCAGCTTCCTCCACGCGTAAGTCCAGCGGTCATCGACAAGATCCTCTGATACCTCGATGCCGAGCGCCAAGCTGACGAAGTTGGTCATTCGCTCCCGCTGCCAACCGGGGCGGAGAGCCTCTACCCACCCCGGGTCGGTTGGACGGTTGTTTCGCTCGGCGACAGTGGATGGAGTCCGCTGAAAGACGAACAACTCCTTCGCGCTCTCAGCGAGCGTCGGCACACACTGGAGACCGGTTGCTCCGGTACCGATGACGCCGACACGTTTGTCGGCTAGCCCTCGCATCTCCCCATTTTCGTCGCCGCCGGTGTAACCAAAGTCCCACCGGCTAGTGTGAAACATGTGCCCCTTGAACTCTTCAATGCCGGGGATCGCTGGCAGCCGCGGTCGGTGCTGGGCGCCGGCCGCGAGTACGACATACTTTGCAGCGATGCGATCTTTGCGGTCGGTTTGCGCTTGCCACTTCTGGCTAGTTTCGTCCCACTCCAGTTGCGTTAGTTCCGTCTGGAACAGTGCGTCGTCGTAGAGGTCAAACTTCTGGCCCACAAGCTGGAGATACTTGAAGATTTCAGGCTGACGCGCGTATTTCTCGCTCGGCATGTATCCCGTTTCCTCGAGCAGTGGCATGTAAATGTACGATTCAACATCGCACCTCGCACCCGGATACCGGTTCCAGTACCAGACTCCACCGAAGTCTCCGCCCTTCTCCACAATTCGAATTCGCTTCACGCCAGCCTTTCGAAGCTCGGCGGCCGCGAGAAGTCCACTCATGCCTCCACCAACTATGAGCGCATCGACCTCGTCGTCGATGGGGGGGCGAGTGAAATCCGGATCGACATAGGGGTCAGACAGAAAATCGCCCAGTGGGCCGATCAGTTCCGGGAACTGATCGTTCGTATTAGGGCGCAACCGCCGCTCGCGCTCCTCGCGAAACTTTTGCCGCAGGGTGTCGACGTCGACCCGTCCAGAGTCGGTAACTTGCTGGTTCTCGCCGGTACCCGGGCTATCGCTGCCTGACATATCCTGCCTCTCTTGTTGTAAACGTCAATCTATACTTGTGACCGTTGATGGCCGCGCACCCCAGCGAAACGAACCGACGATACCCGGGACGCATCACCAGCCAAGAACTCGCCGCGCTGTAGCCCCGAGCACCCAATGCTTCTCGTCTTCCGTCAACACCGCTGTATCTCGAAAGAGCGACAGGGACTCTGCGTACGTCGGGCTATCCATGACCGCCTGTGCACTATCCCCGGAAAAGCGTGGCCGCCATCCGTGGCGACCACGGAATCGGCTGTTGTCGGATGCCCACATCACCCGGTCCGCGCCAAAGGCGTCGACGACCCGACGCACGTGCTCCCAGGTATCCTCGTACGGGTAGCGCTCGGATGAAAGACTTGGAACACCACACATCTTGACGGCGACATGAGGAAAGCGAGCAAGCTCAACTAGCTCAGGGATGCCACGCCACGTCGGGCTCTCGATCTCCTCCGATGGAGGCTGCTTGACACCCAGATGGTCCACCACCAACCTGAGATTGGGGTACCTCATCGCGATCGACCGGGCAATCTCGAGATGGCCCGAGCAGTACACGAAGAGTGGCATCTCGTACTTCTCGCACGCCTCGATTGCACCGTCCCATAGCCCATCCTGAAAGCGGCGCAGACCTTCGGGAACAAAGCTCACAACCATGCGAAGTCCGCTGACATGCGACGAATCACGCAACTCAGCGACACGAGCCTCAACATCGGCCGACATGGGGTCGAGCAAGCCTGCTCCCACCGGGCTCCCGTAGTCGAAGCATCGAACACACGTGAACCGGTCTGGCCAGGTCGAGGCGACCTGCTGCGCCCAACCCTCGTACTCAGCAGAGGTCGGGAAGAGCACCGCCCGGTCGACCCCGACCGCATCCATGCCACTGAGCAGGGCCTCCGTCAACACCCCATCACGGATGGAGTCAGGCGCGCCGTCCCAATCCATCCAAGGTCCGGGCTCGTGGAGCTGTGCGTCAACGATGTTCATCGCAACCCAAGTCCACCAGAGGGATCCCTTCTCGTGAACAGCTATTCGTACGAATGGCTGTTCGTATCTCACCAGACGCCGACACGGGTGTCAACCCTCAGGAAAGGTTGATTCGACGCCTATCGTTGCCCGTGCGATCCACGGACCTCATGCGCTTGCCCAGACAAATCGCTCAGGCTCGAACCAGTGGCCCAACCTCGTTGCCCCCGCGAACCAGCATCGCGTCGGCATCGGTCCCTTCGGCGCACATGTTCAACAGCACATGCGTCGCACCGGCCTCATAGAACTCGGTCAATCGCCCCGCGACCTGCTCGCTGCTGCCTGTGATGACGTGTCGGGCGATGGTGTCTTCCTCGATCTCGTAAAGCTTGGAGACGTAGGCCTTGGCCTCCCGAGCAGCCTTCGACTCGTCACGATCGATGTAGACGAAGCACGACACCGCAATGCGCACGGCAGTCGTGCGACCGAAGTCAGCGGCACGCTGCGACAGCACCTCGGCGCTGGCGGTCAGTCGCTCGGCCGTCATGAGATAGGGCAGCCACACGTTGCCGTACTGTGCTGCTCGAGAAATGGCTCGTTCGCTGCGGCCGCCAACCCAGATGGGCGGCTGAGGCTGCTGGACCGGCTTGGGACGCATCAACTCCGACGCAGCCGCAAAGTCCGTTTCGCCATCGACATGCGCTACCGCTTCGCCGGTGAAGAGTTCCCGCATCGCCACGAGCGTTGCGTCAGTGCGACGTCCCCTCGAAGGCAGGTCGACACTGCTGACCTCGAACTCCGCCGGGAACTCGCCGCCGACGCCCACACCGAAGTCGAAGCGGCCGTCGGAGACCACGTCGAGCGACGAGACCAACTTGGCGGCCAGAGCGGGCGGGTAGAGCGGGAGGAGAGTGAGGGCAGAGAGAAGTCGAATACGAGCCGTGACCGAAGATGCGGCCGCGAGTGCAATGAATGCGTTGAGCACGCGCCGGCGAAAGAGCACATGCTCGCCATAGGCAAGACGATCGAAACCAGCGGCTTCAGCCGCCTGTGCAAACCGGCTTGGTGAACTTTCGTAGGGAAGGAACACACCCAGGTCGCGACCGTCACTCACAGCATTCTCCTGTTCGTTCAACTATGTCGTGTGATCGCGAGGACGTTCGCGGCGGCACCGAACCCACTGGAGTGGAGCGGCACGCCGGTGAGTATAGATCAGGACGCGGACACCTTGATGCGGCCTCCTGCCTAGCACCGCGCTTCCTTCATTCGCTGATCGCCTAATCACGTCGGCCCCGGACATTCTGGTTCGGCTCGCGATGGGGCAGTCGCTAAGGCCCCCCGCGAACCTCGCGGCGGAGGATCTTCCCACTTGCCGTCTTCGGCACCTCCCCAAGGAACTCGACTGACCGGGGCCGCTTGTAGGCCGCCATCCGCTCCCGGCAGAAGTCGATGAGCTCGTCCGCTGACACCTCAGCGCCCGGCCTGAGACTCACGAACGCCTTGACCGCCTCCCCCTGATAGTCATCGGGGACGCCCACAACTGCGGCCTCGCGCACAGCAGGGTGCTGGTAGAGGACGTCCTCGACCTCTCGCGGCCAGACCTTGTACCCGGACACGATGATCATGTCCTTCATGCGGTCGACGATGTAGAACCAGCCATCCGCATCGGTGAACCCGATGTCACCGGTATGCAGGCGTCCTGAGACAAGCGCCTGCTCCGTCTCAACCGGCCGCTGCCAGTAGCCGCGCATCACGCCCGGCCCGGAGATGACGATCTCACCAGATGTCGCCACGGCTGCGGGGCGTCCCGCCTCGTCGACGATCTCCGCAGTTGTGCCCGGAATGGGGATTCCGATCGACAGGGCACCGGAGTTCGGATCGACGCGCGGCTCCGCATCCAACGGCACAGCGTGGGACACCGAGGCCGTTTCGCTCAAGCCGTAGGCGTTGCGGATGGTCGAGCCGGCCCCGTCCCGCCAGGACTGCGCAGTCGATGCGGCGATAGGGGCGCCGCCACTGAAGACACGCTGAAACGCGTGGAGGTCGGTCTCCGCGAACGTCGGTGCGTTCATCAGCGCGATATACGCTGTGATGGAGGCGACCGAGTAGGTCGCGCGATGCGCCGACATCAGCCGCAGAGCCTCGACTGGCTCGAACCGAGAGGCGAGAACGAGCTGGCTCCCGGACGCGAGCGCAACGCCGAGGTTCACAGACAATCCCGTGACATGGAAGAACGGCGCCAGCCCCATCACAACGTCTGCTTCCGTGACACCTGCCCAGGTGGCGAAACTGCCAGCCGTATAGGCGAGGTTCCGCTGAAGGATCACGGCGCCCTTCGGCGGCCCGGTGGTCCCCGACGTGTAGATCAAGGCTGCGACGTCATCCGGCTCGCTGGGCGTGGCATCCCGGTAACGGTTGCGGTGGTCTTCGATGAGCGCGACGAAATCCGCCGCGCCGACCGGTGTCGGGTGCTTGGTCACCGTTTCGAGAGCCGGGGGCCGAGATCCCTGCAGGTAGTCGAGGACCGAGGTCGTGATCACCACGACGCTCGAGTCCGGCCCGAGCGCGGGCCGAACGACCGCCTCGTACAGATCGTCCTGCACAACGATCGCGGACGGCTCACAGTCGCCCAGAACGACGGCCACTTCCCGTTCCTTGTACATGGGGTTGAGCGGCACGACAACCGCCCGGATCGACCAGGCGGCAATGGCGACAATGACGAATTGGGGGATGTTCTGCATCTGCACCGCGATGCGGTCACCTGGTCCGACTCCGCTGGCTGACAGGGCGAGGGCCAACGCGTCTACATCGGCACGAATCTCGTTCCCGGAGTATGCGGTCGTGAAGTAGTGCAGGAATGGTCGATCACCGCGTGCATCCAGGCCACCGAGGGCCAGCGCACCGATGGTTCCGCGCGACGTCACTTCTCAACACCCTTCACGCGGCGCGCCCACCAGTCGAACGCGGCAATGCCATCCAACTCAGGGACCTTTCTGAGGCGCCACCAATGCCGCCGTACCTAGTGAGGTAGGGGTTGGTGGACCATATGCCTGCCACTACGACCCGTCAAGGAAGCGCCTGACACGTCGAGACGTTGCTCCCGACGGGTCTGGACGCCTCGACGCAGGGGGGCTGCCCCTGGCCCGGGCACCCGGCAACCGAAGTGACCGACACCCCAGTATCGCGAACGTGACTCTGCCCACATCCCCTGAATCACCTCACGATCCCTTGCCTCCCCAGCAAACTAATGGGTATTCTCCTGATGTTCCATCGGGTCCGCAAGCACGCGACGGAACGTGGCACAGGTGTTCGGAGAGGCCTCCGGTATGGCTCCCGGGTAGACGAGTTCGGCGGCTTGACCAGTTCGGCGGCCCGTGTTGACCGGGCAGTCGGCACGACATCTACCTCACGAGAGGACCTCAATGTACGAATACCTGACCTACGAAGAGTTGGACGATGCTGCGGTGGTTCGCATCATGCTCAATCGGCCCAGAACGCGAAACGCACAGAACCGCGGTCTGCTGGTCGAACTGGGTAACGCTTTCGAGCGTGCCGAAGCGGATGATCGCGTGCGCGTCGTCATCCTGGGCGGTACGGGTCAGATGTTCTCTTCGGGGCATGACCTCGGATCGGCGGACGATATCCGGGAGCGTCAAGAAGGCCCCCAGCAGCACCCAACCATGCGAAGCCACGGCGGAAGCCGCCAAGGGACCGAGGCGAGGATGCTGCAGGAATGGCACTTCTTCTTCGACAACACTCGGCGTTGGCGCAACCTTCGAAAGATCACGATCGCTCAGGTTCATGGAACCGTCTTTGCGGCGGGGCTGATGTTGGCCTGGGCCTGCGACCTCATCGCTGCTGACGAGGAAACGACCTTTGCGGACGTCGTTGGCACACGCCTCGGCATGTGCGGCATCGAGTACTTCGGTCATCCATGGGAGTTTGGACCCCGCCGGGCGAAAGAACTGCTGCTCACCGGAGACTCGATGGAGGCCAAGGAAGCCTATGAGCTCGGCATGGTGAGCAAGATCTTTCCCGCAAGCGAATTGTCAGACAAGACCCTGGAGTTCGCACGCCGGATAGCCAAGATGCCAACCATGGCCGCGCTGCTGATCAAGGAATCGGTGAATCAGTCCGTTGACAACATGGGCTTCTCGAACGCCCTCAATGCATGCTTCTCGCTCCACCAACTCAATCACGCACACTGGGCCGAAGTGACTCGTGGCGAGTTCCATATGGGCACGCCGGAGTACGGTGTAGTCGATTGGCGAGAGGCCCCGCCAGTTCACCCGCGCACCAGTGATTCAGCATCGTGAGCACCTCGGCCGACTCGTTCCTTCCCAGTTTCGACCTGACGGGAAGGGTCGCGATTGTCACCGGCGCCTCAAGCGGGATTGGCGCTCGCTTTGGTCGGGTCTTGCACGCTGCTGGAGCCGACGTTGTTGCGGGCGCTCGCCGCCTGCCGAACCTCCAGTCGGTTGCCGAGGAGCTCGGAGATCGCTTCGTCCCGGTTCGATGCGACGTCACCAGTGATACGGACTGCACGGCACTGGTCGACTCCACGGTCGACAGATTCGGGCGGGTCGACATCCTCGTGAACTGCGCCGGGCTCGCCACCTCAGTGCCGGCGGAGAGCGAGTCCCCTGATGAGTTCCAACGCGTGGTGGACGTCAATCTCACCGGGACGTTCCGCGTAAGCCACATGGTCGCCCGCCACATGCTCGAAAGCGAGCGCGGCGGGACCATCATCAACGTCTCGTCCATCCTGGGCATAGTCGCCAGCGGAGTGATCCCTCAGGCCGGTTATGCGGCGAGCAAAGGCGCCGTCATCAGTCTGACAAGGGAACTCGGCGCGCAATGGGCTCGGCGGGGAATCCGGGTCAATGCACTTGCGCCCGGTTGGTTTCCCAGCGAGATGACAGACGAGCTGTTCAGCGACGAGCGATCCGTCAAGTGGATCCAGCGGTCAACGCCGATGGGCCGGGCCGGTATGAGCCATGAGCTGGACGGCGCCCTGCTCTTCCTGGCTAGTGACGCAAGTTCCTTTGTCACCGGGCAGGTATTGGTGGTTGATGGTGGGTGGACCGCTGTCTAGGCCTGTGTCGGTGATCGGTTGCAGGGGTAATCGTCAATGGGACGATTACCTCGAGAACGGTAAGTTCCCAATTCACTGGGGTTAGCGGAGTCGGGAGCAAGATGCGTCGCACACTCTACGGCGAGGACCACGAGGCGTTCCGCAAGGTTGTACGCGAATACGTCGAACGCGAGATCATGCCCAATCGCGAGAGATTCATCAGAGACGGAGCAATCTCGCGTGAGGCATGGCTGGCGGCCGGGTCCCAGGGATTGCTTGGCCTGAGCGTTCCTGAGGAGTACGGCGGCGGCGGCACAACCGACTATCGCTTTAACGCGGTGTTCGACGAGGAACTCACGCGGCCGGGTCTTGCCTACTCGGCGGCCTTTGGCGTGCACACCCATGTGATGTCCAACTACCTGGTGCGCTTGGCCAACGACGAACAGCGGGAACGATGGCTCCCTGGTTTCTGCTCGGGCGACATCGTGACGGCCATTGCCATGACGGAGCCATCCGGGGGCTCGGACCTTGCGGCTCTCACTACACGCGCCACCCCCGACGGCGAGGATTGGATCCTCAGCGGCGCCAAGACCTTCATCACCAATGGGATCAGTGCTGATCTCGTCGTCGTCGCCGCCCGAACCCTTCCTGGTAGCCGGTCGAAGGGAATCACCCTGCTCGTGGTCGAGGCGGGCATGCCAGGTTTCGAGCGTGGCCGAAAGCTCGAGAAGGTCGGCCAACGCGAAGGAGACACGGCTGAACTCTTCTTTGAAGAGGTGCGCGTTCCCAAGGAGAACGTCCTCGGCGAGATCAACGCGGGATTCTCGTACATGATGAAGCACCTACCGACCGAGCGCTTGGCTTCAGCGGTCTGCAACCTCAGCCATGCGCGCTATGCGCTTGAAGGCACCATCGAGTACGCCCGCACCAGGACAGCATTCGGCCAGGCCATCGGCTCACACCAGCACAACCGCTTCCTGCTCGCGGACTTGATGACCAGTGTCGACGTGGCGCAGGCGTGGGTTGACTGCTGCGTGGAGTCTCACACCTTGGGAGAGTTGTCGACAGCAGATGCCTCGAAGGCGAAGCTGTTCACGTCGGAAGTGCAGTCTCGCGTGACTGATGCGTGTGTGCAGCTGTACGGCGGCTACGGGTACATGACTGAGTCAGAGGTGGCCCGAGCCTGGCAGGACGCACGAGT